>JBPYEI010000107.1:0-7792 GCA_051985455.1 Acidimicrobiales bacterium | reverse complement strand
CAGGCCCTGGAGACGTACGGGGCCCTCGACGTGCTCGTGAACAACGCCGGCATCCTCCGAGACAAGATGTCGTTCAACATGACCGAGGACGACTGGGATGCCGTCATCAAGGTCCATCTCAAGGGTCACTTCTGCCCGTCACGCATGGCCGCCGCTCACTGGCGCCAGCGCTCCAAGGAGACGGGCGCGCCGGCCGGCGCCGCCATCGTCAACACGGCGTCGGAGTCCGGCCTCTACGGCAACGCCGGTCAGCTCAACTACGCCGCGGCCAAGGCGGGCATCGCGTCCATGACGATCGTCCTGGCGCGCGAGTTGGAGCGTGTCGGCGTGCGCGTGAACGCCATCGCCCCTGTCGCCCGGACCCGGCTGACCGAGTCCCTCGCGGGAGGGTTCATGGAGCAGAAGGAGGGTGAGTTCGACCGCTTCGCCCCGGACAACGTCGCTCCCGTCGTGACCTGGCTGGCGTCCGACCTGGCGGCCGGCGTCACCGGACAGGTGGTCAAAGTCCAGGGAGGGGTGATCCAGCTGGTGCAGGGGTGGCGCCCGGTCACCGAGGTGAAGGCGGACAAGCCCTGGACCGTCGACACCGTCGACGAGGCCCGCTCCGCGCTCTTCGCCCGGACCGACGCGGGCGTGCCGCCCTTCATGTTCGAGGTCGGGGGCTAGACGTGCACCTGGCCTGGGGGCCCGACGTGGAAGCGTTCCGCGCCGAGCTGATCGAGTTCCTCGAGGAGCACGCTCCCCCCGAGGCCAAGGCCCTGAAGACCTTCGGCAGCCTCTCGGACAGCGGCGACGAGGGCAACGGCTCGATCATCCCCGACTGGGCTCGGCGCTGGCAGGCCACGCTGTTCGACCACGGCTGGATGGTGCCGGGATACCCACGCCACCTCGGCGGTCGTGACGCCACGCCCGTGCAGACGCTCGTCTACCTCCAGGAGATGGCGGCGCGGGGCATCCCGCGTTCGGTCCATTTCCCCGGCTATGCCATCGTCGCCCCGAGTCTCCTGGAGTTTGGCAACGACGAGCAGCGCCGGCTCGCCCCCGCCGCCATTCGCGGCGACGACGTGTGGTGCATCGGGATGAGCGAGCCCAACGCCGGGTCCGACCTGGCCGGGCTCCAGACGCGTGCGGTCCTCGACGGCGACGCCTTCGTCGTCAACGGACAGAAGGTCTGGACGTCCTACGCCATGGTGGCCGAGCGGTGCTTCTGCTATGTCCGCACCGACCCCGCCGCGCCCAGGCACCAGGGAATCAGCGTGCTCATCATCGACATGGCGACGCCCGGCATCGAGGTCCGACCGCTCCGGCAGTTCTCCGGGGCGGCCCACTTCGCCGAGGTCTTCTTCACCGATGTCGTCGTGCCGGTCACGAACCTGGTCGGCGAGGTCAACGACGGGTGGCGCATCACGATGGGATCGCTGGCCCACGAGCGGGGCGGTCTCTGGGTCCAGTCGGTGTCGCTCCTGGAGTCCAACGTCGAGGATCTGGTGGCCCTGTGCCGGCGCCGAGGGCTGACGGACGACGCGGGAGTCAGGCGGCGGCTGGCCGAGGCGTACGAGCAGGTGTCGAGCCTGCGGGCGCTGGGCTACAAGGGCTTCACCAGCTTCGCCCGGACCAGCTCGGCGCCGGAGCACTCCTACCTCAAGCTGGCCACCTCCGAGCTCGGCAAGTCGCTCTACGAGCTGGGCATGGAGCTCCTCGGCCCCGACGGCATCGTCGTCGATCCCGAGCGCGGGGAGGAGGGCGGTCGCTGGGTGCGGGGCTACTTCATGAGCTTCGCCAACACCATCGCGGGGGGCAGCTCCGAGATCCAGCGCAACATCATCGCCCAACGGGTGCTGGGCCTTCCGAGGAGCTGAGCGCCATGGCCGACCTCGAGACACTCCTCTACCGTGAGGAAGACGGCGTGGCGTGGGTCACCCTCAACCGGCCCGAGGTCCACAACGCGTTCAACGCCCGCATGCAGGCCGAGCTACGCGACGTGTGGCGCTCGCTGCGTCGCAACGACGACGTCCGCGTGGTGGTGTTGACGGGAGCGGGTGACCGGGCCTTCTGCACGGGCATCGACCGACAGGAGGCGATGGGAGACCGAGCGCCGGCTCCGGGAGAGCCCCGGGTCGGGTCGGGCTCGACACCGTTCATGTTCGACGACCCGGGCGAGAACATCGGACCCAAGACCAACGACCTCTGGAAGCCGGTCATCGCCGCCGTCAACGGAATCGCCTGCGGTGGCGCCTTCTACATGCTGGGCGAGGTCGAGTTCATCATCGCCTCCGAGGGGGCGACGTTCTTCGACCCGCACGTCTCCTACGGAATGACGGCGGCCTTCGAGCCCATCCACATGCTCCAGAAGATGCCCTTCAACGAGATCATGAGGCTCTCGCTGCTGGGCAACCACGAACGCATGTCCGCCAGGCGGGCGTACGAGATCGGGCTGGTCTCGGAGGTGGTCCCTCTGGGTGAGCTCGAGGCGGCCGCGGCGTGGGCCGCCGGCGTCATCGCCTCGGCGCCACCGCTCGCCATCCAGGGGACGGTGCGGGCCATCTGGGCCGGCCGGGAGCTGTCACGCTCCCAGGCCCTGAGCGCCGCCTACGCCTACGTCGGGCTGGGCACCAACCAGGACTCGATCGCCCAGGGCCAGGCCACCTTCGCTTCGGGCCGCCGGGTGGAGTGGCGCCTGCGCTAACGGCCCGCACTTCCGCCAGCGGCATACTTTTTCACGGGTCATGGAGGTCTCGGGGGGGCCGGTGTCGTAGCTTGAACGGCACGAAGCGCACGATCTGCCGCCCGCGGCCCGGAGAGGCCGGGCCAGGCACCAGCTCGTGCCGGGGGGCTGCACGTCTCTATGCATGATCCTTCGACCGCGACGCTCCCTCGGGCCGGTAGCCGAGGACGACCCGAGAGCAGCGAGCTTGACGGGCCCGCACCGAAGTCGCGTGTCTTCGACTGGGCCGACCAGCACGCAGACGGGGCGCCACGTAGCCGCACGCCGTTCGGCCCCTTCCGCCGCCATCCGATCCGTTCCGCCGTCGTCCTCGCGCTGGTCGTCTTCCTCACGATCAGCGGTTGGTCCTACGGGTACGCCCTCAGTGCGTCCGGCAGCGACAGCCTGGCGGCGCGGTCGGTGGAGTGGGTGCGCGACCACGGTGGCTCCTCCATCGTCAACTGGATCGAGCGCGAGTGGTACCAGCACCACCAGCCGCCGAAAGGCGGCACACCCAAGCCGGGCCTGATCCCAGCCGCAGCGCCCCCGAGCTCGGCCGCGCCGGCCCGAAAGGGGGCGCCGGTGGCTCCGCATCTGCCTCCCCCCGAGCCGGTTGTGCCGTTGGCCGTGCCGCCGCTCCCCGGCGAGGGGATCTGGCACCCGGCTGGGAGCCCGGTAGCGGGCCTCCCCGCGGTCTACACCACCGCCGTGCGGCCCGACCCCGTGCACACGAGCCTGGTTACCGGCGTCGCCTGGATGGACACCAAGCTGCTGAAGGCGACGTTGTACGCCGGGTCCCAACTGCCGGGAGGCACCTGGCAAAACATGTCTCCCATTCCGCCATTGGTGAGGCCGACGCTGATCGCCGGCTTCAACTCCGCCTTCCGCCTGCAGGACTCACGAGGCGGCTACTACGCCGAGGGACGCATGGCCAAGCCCCTCGTGGACGGCGACGCCTCGCTGGTGATCCACACCGACGGCACCGCCACCGTGGCCGAGTGGGGGCGAGACGCCATCCTCGGTCCCGACGTCGCGACCGTGCGCCAGAACCTGTGGCTCCTCGTCGACGGTGGCAACATTCTCACGCAGCCGCAAGCTCTAGGCCGCACCCCGTGGGGCGGGGCTCCCGACGACAAGCTCCTGGTGTGGCGCTCGGGCATTGGTGTCACCGCCACCGGTGCCCTTCTCTACGTCGGCGGCAACGGCCTCACCGTGAGTTCCCTTGCCCGGGTGCTCGCCCACGCCGGCGCAGTGCGGGCCATGGAGATGGACATCCATCCGCCCTTCGTCGACTACTTCTCGTACAACAGGCCACCGGGCGTCCCTGCGGAAGCGCCGGTCGGCACCAAGCTCGTGCCGGACATGGCTTCGACTCCCGCCCGCTACTTCGTGACGAACTCGAAGGACTTCGTCGCCCTGTTCGCCCGCTAGCGGCGGGGGGCTCCCGGGCAGCCAGGCGTTCAGCGGCCGCCGCCGCGCCCGGCGGGCGCCCGACGGGTCGGCCGCCCGCCGAAGATCCCCGTGTGCAGCACCGCCGCCAGCGTGTCCACGGCGACGGCGTCGTCGACGCGCAGGTCCCGGGAGAGGACGTAGTAGTTGACCCGCTCGAGCATGGCGATCAGAGCGAAGGCGGCGGGCTCGGGGTCGATACCCGGTCGGCGAGACGCCTCGGAGATCCGGTCGGTCAGCTTCGAGGTGATCCTCCGCAGCGATCGCTGGCCCGCACGGGCGAGTGCCGGGTCCGCTACCTGGCTCTCGCTCCACGCCCGGACCACGGGACCGTAGCGGCGGTACACGTCGACATAACGCTGCACCCACTCCCGCAGCTGCTCCCGGCCTTCGGCGCCCGAACCGACGGGCCCGAGACCGTCCGCCAGTGCCTCCATCTCGGTCGCGCATTCCTTGGCCAGCGCCGCCAGGAGATCTTCCTTGCTCGCGAAGTACAGGTAGAAGGTCCCGTGCGAGGTGTCGGCCATGCGCACGATGTCGTCGACTCTCGTCGCCCCGTACCCGATGGTCTCGAACGACTGGAGCCCGGCGTCCAACAGGCGCACCACGGTGCGCCGGCCCTGGGCCCGCAGGTCACGCTGCTGGGCCGGGGTGCCCCCGGCGCGAACGAAGGCCTGTCGCTGTCGAATCCGTCGGTCCCGATAGTCTGACGTCACGTCACCCGTGCGCTTGCACGTCACCAGGATGCTCGACGAACTCCCTCACGAGGCGGCCAAGCGCTTCGGCGATGCTACCGCCTACGTCTCCACCGCTCGATGGAGTCTTTCCTACCGTGACCTCGACCGGCTCTCGGACGAGGCCGCCGTTGGGCTGGCGCGCCTGTCGGTCGGTGTCGGGGACGTGGTGGCGCTGGCCATGCCGTCGCTCCCCGAGTACGTCGTCGCCTATCTGGCGGCGGCCAAGTTGGGCGCCGTCACGGCCGGTCTGAACGATCGTCTGTCCGAAAGGGAGCGCTCCGGCGTCCTGTCCGTGGCCCACCCCCGGGTCGTGCTCGCCACCCGCGGCACCGTCCCCGACGGGCTACCGCCCGGCGCGGACCTGATCGAGATCGACCCAGCCGAGCACGTCGACGGCGTCCTCGCCGGCATCCGACGGCGGCTCGAGTCGCCCCCACCCCTGCCGCCCGACCCGGACCGGCCGGTGGCCATCGTCTTCACGTCGGGGACGACGGGCACGCCCAAAGGGGCCGTGTTCGCCAACCGCCAGCTCGCCGCCATCACGGCGGCAGACGTCGGCGACCGCTGGGGAGGCGGCGGCCGGACGCTGGCCGGCACGTCGTTCGCCCACCTGGGCTTCATGACCAAGCTGCCCGGCAACCTCCGATCGGGAGGGTCGACGTTCCTGATCCGCCGCTGGCACGCGGCGGAGGCGTTGGAGCTCACCGAGCGTCACCGCTTCACCCACATCGGCGGCATCCCGACCCAGGTGGCGCTCATGCTGCAGACCCCGGGGTTCGACACCCGAGACCTCTCCAGCGTGCAGCTCGTCGTCATGGGCGGCGGTCCCGCCACGGGCGCGCTGGTCCGCGCCGCCCGCGCCGGCTTCGCGGCGCCGGTCTGCGTGCGCTACTCGTGCACCGAGGCGGGCATCGGTCTCGGTACCGGGCCCGACGACTCCGACGAGGACGCCGAGGTGAGCGTCGGCCGGGCCCGCCCGGGAATCGAGCTCAGCGTGCGCGACGAGGAAGGCGACGTCCTCCCGGCAGAGCAGGTGGGCGAGGTGTGCCTGCGTTCGGCTGCGGTGATGGCCCGGTACCACCGCGATCCCGACGCCACCCGGGCTGCCTTCACGACCGACGGGGCCGTGCGCACGGGTGACCTCGGCTGGGTCGACGACCGGGCGCGGCTGCGGCTCGTGGGCCGGACCAAGGAGATGTACGTCCGTGGTGGGTACAACGTCTATCCCATGGAGGTGGAGGGCGTGCTGGCCGAGCATCCGGAGGTGGCCGAGGTGGCGGTCGTCCCCCGCCCTGACGACGTCATGGGCGAGATCGGCGTCGCCGTCGTCGTGCCCAGCGCGCCGGGTCGGGGTCCCGCCCTCGATGAGCTGCGGTCCTTCGCCGCCCCCCGGCTCGCCGCCTACAAGCTGCCCGAGGGCGTCGAGATCGTCGACGCCCTGCCCCGGACACCGATGGAGAAGGTGGACCGCTCCGCCCTCCAGCACACCCTTGCGGCGCAGCCGCCTGGAACACAGCTACGCTGACACCGACGTCAGAGATACGAGACGAGGGGAGACGGCGATGCGCACCGAGGACCTCATCCTGGTCAGTGTCGACGACCATACCGTCGAGCCGCCCGACATGTTCGAGAACCACCTCCCGGCCAAGTGGAAGGACCTGGCGCCGAGAAGCGTGAAGAAGCCGGACGGTACCGACGTCTGGGTCTACGAGGGCAACGAGATCCCCAACATCGGCCTCAACGCCGTCGCCGGCCGTCCTCCCGAGGAGTACAACATCGAGCCCACCAGGTACGAGGAGCTCCGCTTGGGCACGTACAAGGTCGGCGAGCGGGTCAAGGACATGAACCGCAACGGCGTCCTCGGCTCGATGTGCTTCCCTTCGTTCGTGCAGTTCTGCGGTCAGCTGTTCTCCAAGTCCAAGGACCTCGACGTGGGGCTGGCCATGCTCAAGGCCTACAACGACTGGCACGTGGACGAGTGGTGTGGCTCGCATCCCGGTCGCTTCATCCCGCTCTCGATCCCACCCATCTGGGATCCACAGGAGATGGCGAAGGAGGTGCGGCGCATGGCGGCCAAGGGCTGCCACGCCGTCACGTTCTCCGAGGACCCGGCCAAGCTCGGTTGGCCCCACATCTTCGGGGACCACTGGGATCCCTTCTTCACCGCCTGTGAGGACGAGGGGACAATCATCTGCCTGCACATCGGATCGTCTTCGACGATTCTCGGGCTCGCCGAAGGGGCTCCGATCGACATCATGATCACCCTCACGCCCCTCAACGCCATGCACGCGGCGACCGACCTGCTCTGGTCCCCGGTCCTGCGAAAGTTCCCCAACCTCCGGTTCGCCCTCTCCGAGGGCGGCATCGGGTGGCTCCCCTACTGGCTCGAGCGCATCGACTACGTGTACCAGCAGCATCGCTACTGGACCCACCAGGACTTCGGTGACCAGCTGCCGAGCCAGCTGGCCAGGGACCGGTTCACCTTCTGCTTCATCAGCGATGGAGCCGGGCTGGAGACGCGCCACCTCATCGGTGTCGACCAGATCACCTGGGAGTGCGACTACCCCCACTCCGACTCGACCTGGCCCCACTCCCCCGAGACGCTGATGAAGCAGTTGGCGGGGGTGCCCGACGACGAGATCAACAAGGTGACCCACCGCAACGCCATGCGGGATTTCCGCTTCGATCCGTTCGCCCACCGGCCGCCGGAGAGGTGCACAGCAGGTGCCCTCCGGGCTGAGGTGGTCGACTGACTTTAGGTAACGTGACCCGACTGTCACCGAGACCCATGGAGCAGGCGTGACCGACGAGATCCTGGTCGACAACGGCAAGCGCACGATGACACTGGACGAGCTGGGCATGACCCAGCCCGGCCTGGCCCGCATCATGCCCGAGATCAGCA
>JBPYEI010000106.1:0-2160 GCA_051985455.1 Acidimicrobiales bacterium | reverse complement strand
GACGGCGGTGTTGATCTCGGGCAGGTCGTTGGGCGGGAACTCGACGTCGACGACGGGTCCGGCGATGGCGACGACCCTGCCGTCCGCCTTGCTGACGTCGGTCTCGTTGCTCACGGTGGTCATGGTGAGGCGCTCCTGGGCTCGCTGGGTTGTGGTTCGCGGCCCGCGCCCTCCCCGCGCAGGGCCTCGGCTCCGCCGACGATGTCGATGATCTCGGAGGTGATCGTGTCCTGCCGGGCTCGGTTCATGACCCGCACCAGGTTGGTGATGAGGTCGTCGGCGTTGTCGGTGGCGGCCTTCATGGCCCGCTGGCGGGCGGCGTGCTCGGAGGCGGACGCCTCCAGGAGGGCCAGGAAGAGCTGAGCCTCGATGAGGCTGGGCAGCAGGCGGTCGAGGATCTCCTCCTCCGAGGGCTCGGCGTCGTAGTCCGGCCGCGTCTCGCCTTCGCCATCCCCGCCGAGGTCGCCCGGAACGGGGGCGATGACCCGGTGCTCGACGCGCTGGGTGCCGGCGGAGACGAATCGGGTCGAAACGAGCTCGATCTGGTCGATGTCGCCGTCCACGAACGGCCCGATGACGAGGTCCGCCATCCGCCTGGCGTCGAGGTACGTCGGGCGGTCGGTGATGCCCACCAACGCGTGGGCGACGTCGACCCCGCGGAAGCGGAGATAGCTCTGGCCCCGTCGCCCGACGACGACCAGCGTGCGTTCGTGACCCTGGGACCGGTGCTCCGCCAGGACCTGCTCGGTCGCCCGCAGCACCAGGGTGTCGTACGGACCAGCCAGGCCCCGGTCCGACGTGATCACCACCACCGCCACCCGTCGCAGCGGGTCGGGCGGCTCGATGAGGCGGTGATGCCCGGTCCCTGGTGCGCCGACCAGGTCCGAGGCGAGGGCCTCGATGCGCTCTACGTACGGCCGCCCCCGGTCGATCCGCTGCTGGGCCCGCACGATGCGCGAGGCGGCGATCAGCTCCAGGGCCCGGGTCGTCCTCCGCGTCGACTGGATGCTCCTGATGCGTCGCCTGAGGACGCGTTCCTGACTGCCGGCCATGGTGCTAGCGGCCCGCCGCCTGTTCCGCCTCGGCGTCGTGCTCGGCGCCCCCTCCGTCGGCGCCCGCGCCTGCGGAACCGTCCTGTCCGGCTCCGCCCGCCGACGCCTGATCGCCTCCGGCCGTGGCGGTCTCGACCTCGGCCCCGGGGTCGAACCCCTCCTTGAAGTCGGAGATGGCCTTGTTCAGGACCTCCTCGTCGGGCAGCGTTCCCTTCTCGCGGATCTGATCGAGCACCCCCGACGGGTGGCCCCGGAGAAAGGCCACGAGCTCCTGCTCGAAGCGGCGCACGGCGGCGACCGGGATGTCGTCCAGGAAGCCGTTGGACCCGGCGTAGATGGTGACCACCTGCTCCTCGACGGGGACGGGGGCGTGCAGCGGCTGCTTGAGGACCTCGGTCAGGCGGTAGCCCCGGTCGAGCTGGGCCTGGGAGATCTTGTCGAGCTCCGAGCCGAAGGTGGCGAACGACTCCAGTTCCCGGAACTGGGCCAGGTCGAGGCGCAGCGTGCCGGCCACGGCCTTCATGGCCTTGACCTGCGCCTGTCCGCCGACACGGGACACGGAGATGCCGACGTCGATCGCCGGTCGAACGCCCGAATAGAACAGGTCGGTGATGAGGAAGATCTGGCCGTCGGTGATCGAGATGACGTTGGTCGGGATGTAGGCGGAGATGTCGCCCGCCTTGGTCTCGATGATCGGCAGGGCGGTGAGCGAGCCGGCGCCCCGCGCGTCGTTGAGCTTGGCGGCGCGCTCCAACAGCCGGCTGTGGAGGTAGAAGACGTCGCCCGGGTACGCCTCCCGACCCGGTGGCCGGCGGAGGAGCAGCGACAGCTGACGGTAGGCCTCGGCCTGCTTGGACAGGTCGTCGTAGACGATGAGGGCGTCGTCGCCGTGCTCCATCCAGTGCATCCCCATGGCGCAGCCGCCGTAGGGGGCCAGGTACTTGAACGGGGCAGGATCGGACGCCGGCGCGTTGACGACCGCGGTGTACTCCATGGCCCCGTACTCCTCGAAGGTGGCCACGGTCTGGGCCACGGTGGAGCCCTTCTGGCCGACGGCCACGTAGATGCACTTCACGCCCTGGCCCCGCTGGTTGATGATCGTGTCCAC
>JBPYEI010000105.1:0-3874 GCA_051985455.1 Acidimicrobiales bacterium | reverse complement strand
AGCGGAGGACGGCGATCACAAACGGGGCGATCGACAGCTGGAACCAGATCGCCCCGTGGCCGGCCGCGCCAGCCTTCTCGAAGGCCCAGACGCAGTACCCGGCGATGGCCACGGCCGAGGCCACCGAGCGCACGAAGCGCAGGAACGACAGCGAGTACTGGCCCAGCGTCGCCCGGTGGTCCTCCCGGCTGTCGCCGAGATCGAGGTGCTCGGCGTGGCGCTTGCCGGCCACCATGAACAGCGACCCGAACGAGGCCACGATCAGGAACCAGTTCGACAGCACCACGCCGGCGGCGACCCCGCCGGCGATGGCACGCAGCACGAACCCCGAGGCGACGGCGGCAAGGTCGACGACGGCCTCGTCCTTGAGCCAGAAGCTGTAGGCGAACTGGATCCCGACGTAGATGGCCATGACCAGCGCCAGCTGCGCCTTGACGAGGAGGGCGAGGGCGATGCCGGCGACGAGGAGGCCGATGCCCACGCCCAGGGCGACGTTGACTGATATGACTCCGGACGCAACCGGGCGGAAGCGCTTGGTGGGGTGCAGTCGGTCGGCGGCCTGGTCCAGGGCGTCGTTGACGAAGTACGTGCCGCTGGCCGTGACGCAGAAGATCCCGAAGGCCGCCAGGGTGCGGAGGAAGGGACCAGCGTGAAAGAGCACGCCTGCGGCGCCGGGCGCAGCGAAGACGAGCACGTTCTTGATCCATTGACGCGGTCGCGCCGTGCGGACCAGGCCGGCGACGAGCGAGTCCCTGCGGTGCCGGCCCCGGCCTCCAGGAACGTCGGGGGCCGCCGCCTCCGGCGGCGACCCCGGACCCGAATGCCTGAGATCGGACTCCGCCGCTGAAGCGGCGGCGTCCTCGCCTCCCTCCCCGGAGGGAAGTGGGCTCCGCTGTCTCACCAAGGCTCGTCTCCAGTCCGGGCTCGTGGTCGCTCCGTGGTGCGTGCGGTGCCGCCCCCGGCAGGGGCCAGCGTGGCTCCGTCAACTGTAAATCCTGCCACCGCTGAGGTGAGACAACCCGGTATGGACGCCTACGGCCGATCAGACGAAGCCGAGCGTCGGGAAGGAGCGCTCCAGCCCGACCTTGGGGTCGACCCCGACGACCTTCTCGAGCACCGTGGCGTACACCGAGCGGAAGTCCGTGGTGAACCGCAGGTTGCCCGAGTCCAGGTTGATCAGGCGGGGCTCCTCCCCGTAGAAGCCGCCCTTCACCGTCGGGCCGGCCACCAGGACCGGAGCGGCGGAGCCGTGGTCGGTGCCGCTGCTGGCGTTGGCCGCGACCCGCCGGCCGAACTCGGAGTACACGACCACGACCACGCCATGCCCGTGCCGGTCGTGCTGGAGGTTGCTCACGAAGCCGCTGACGGCCTGGTCGACCTCGGCCAGCAGCCGAGCCTGCGTCTGCTTCTCGTTGGCGTGGGTGTCGAAGCCGCCGAGGCTGACGGCGTAGACCTTGGACGGCACGCCGGCCTTGATCAGGCGGCTGACGGAGTCGAGCTGCGTGCTCAGCTGGCCCTGCCTGCCCGGCTCTGCCGTGGCGCCGCTGGCACCGCCCGTCGGGGCCTGGTCCAGCACGCCCCCGAGGGTGTGCTGGACCCGGAGCATGTCGGCCCCCGATTGTGCCACCGCAGCCAGAAGGGGCGGCTCCCCGGGAGCGGTCCCCGCCATGGCGGCGTAGGCGGACTGCTCCACGGCGGAGCCGGGCAGGCGGAACGAGCCCGAGGGGACGGCGGCGGCCTGGGCCCGCTCGCCGCTCAGGGCCACGGGGAGGTTGGTGCCCATCGAGACGGCGCGCAGCGGGTCGGTGCCGGTGGCGTCGAGCCAGCGGCCCAGCCACCCCGTCGCGACGCTGGTCTCGGGCACGCCCGTCTGCCAGATGTCCATCGATCGAAAGTGGCTGAAGTTCGGGTTGGGATAGCCGACGCCGCGCACGATGGCCAGCTGCCGGGCGTCCCACAACTTCTTCAGCCCCTTGAGGTTGGGGTGGAGGGCAAGTCCGTCCTCGAGCGGGATGACCTCGTGGGGCTGGTACGCCAGCTGGCCCCGCCCGCCCAGGTAGTTCCCGTCCTGGTACGGGATCACCGTGTTGAGCCCGTCGTTGCCGCCGTACAGCGTGCAGAGGACGAGGGTGGCGTTCTTGGGCGTCGACCCGCTGGCGCTGGATCCGGTCAGGGCGGACTCGATGGGGTGGCGGGCGAGTGTCAGGCCGACGGCGCCGGCCGCGCCCGCGCCCACCGCTCCGGCGATGAACTGTCGTCTGGTCAGTCGGCGAGTGTCTGGCATAGGCAGTCTCCCCCCTCAGTTGCTCACGTACTCGGGAGACACGAGGGCCAGGCTGGTCATGGCCCGGGGGTCGCCGGAGACGCGCGCCAGCGCCCCGGCGGTGGTCGGCGACCACGAGTCCACCGACAGCAGGTTGGCGATGGCGTCGGCCCGCTGGCCCGGTGGCGCGTCGCTGACCGTCGTCAGGTCGGCCCGAGGGACGATCATGTTGGCGAAACGAAGCCGCTCGAGGGCGGCAGCGGTCGAGAGCCAGTAGGCGTTCTGAGGCCAGCCGCCCACGTTCGGGGGCGCAAATGGCACCTGGCCGAGCGCTTGCAGAAGGGCCAGCACGACTGGTTGGTTCGCCGGCAGACGAAGCGCCCGCAGCGAGCCCACCACGTACTCGATCGGCTGCTTCATGAGTCCGTTGGTGGCCATGTCCGACGTGAACTGCGGGTGGAGGAAGATGGCTCGCAGGAGCCCGGTGACGTCGAGGTCGGCGGCGTAGCCGGGAACGAGATCGCTGACGACGGGATCGCTCGGCGTCACCGGGTACGCCAGGTGGCTCCACAGCTTGGTGACGATGTAACGAGCTCCGACAGGGCTGCGCGTGACGATGTCGATGACGTCCTCGCCGCTGAGGTTGCCGGTTCGGCCGAGCACCGTCTTCACGTCGTTATCGTGCTGGCGGGCTTGCAGGGCGAAGGTTCCCGTCTGACGGTCGAAGACCCATCCGGTGAAGCAGCGGGCCGCCTGCCTGACGTCGTCCTCGGTGTAGTTGCCGATCCCCAGCGTGAAGAGCTCCATGAGCTCGCGAGAGAAGTTCTCGTTGGGATGCAGCTTCTTGTCGGTGGATGCGTCGAGCCAGACCAGCATGGCCGGGTCCTTGGCCACCGCTTGGGTGAGCGTGGCGAAGCTCCCCGCCCCCAACGTCCGGAAGACTTGGTTCTGGTCGAACATGAGCTTGGCGTAGCGAACCTTCTGCAGCGAGGTGGCGAAGTGGCCGTGCCACAAGAGGGTGAGCTTCTCGGGGAGGGGGCTGGTGGCGGCGGCCATGCGCTGCAGCCACCACAGCCCGAGCGACCTTCCCTCCTGGGCCAGGCCGCGGGTTTGGGCCATCGCCGCCGCGGGATCGGTAGAGGGGCGCGTGAACGTGGCGGTCAGCGGGGGAGGGGCGACGGCGGCTGCGGCCGGGTCGGGCCGGGACCGGTCCAGCAGACGGTCGACCGTCGCCCCGTACCCGGCGCTCACGGCGGCGTCGATCTCGTCTGGTCGACCTCCGAACCCGGCCCGCCGGTAGAGGTGGGCCAGAGTGGCCCGGGACCCGTTCATCTCAGCTCCCTGACGACGATGGCGTCCCTGATTCAGTCACAGGGGTGTGAGGAGACTGTGAGGGCAGGGTGTCGGATGAATGAGGGGCAGAATGGTGTTGCAGACGTTGGAGGTTTTGACGTTGCTGACCGAAGAGGAACGTGCCGAGCGGCTGGCGGAGCTCGAGTCGCTCATGGAATTGATGCGTCCTGCCGTCCAGGCCGACGGCGGTGACCTGGTGCTGACCAGTGCCGACGCCCAGTCAGGGGTGATCGAGGTCGAGCTGCAGGGCTCCTGCAG
>JBPYEI010000104.1:0-26027 GCA_051985455.1 Acidimicrobiales bacterium | reverse complement strand
ATGCTGGAGCAGGAAGGGCTGAACGCCTGGGGTATCTGGCAGTTCTCCGATTGGGAAGGCCTGGCCAGGCCTTCCCAATCGGAGAACTGCCAGATACCCCAGGCGTTCAGCCCTTCCTGCTCCAGCATGTGGCGCTTGTCCGTCCTGACCAGCTCGGAGACGATCTGCCCGCCCGCCTCGCGGCCGCCGACGAAGGCGAGGCATCCGATCTGCGGCGACCGCACGAGTACCGGGGACAGCAGCCCGCCGGAGCCACTCACGAGCGTGACCGGCAGCCCCGCCCTGCGAGCGAGGGCCAATGCCAGGGTGAGGGTGGACACGCCCCCGTCGGTCGGCGACTTGGCGACGCAGGCGTTCCCGGCCAAGACCTGGACGAGCATGGCGTGCACCAGGACCGACAACGGGTAGTTCCACGAGGCGATGTTCGACACCGGCCCGTAGAGCGGTCTCCGTCCCTCGAGCATGGGCACGATGTTGTCGATGTACCACCGCACACCGGAGATCGTGCGATCGACCTCGACCATCGATTGCCGGAATGGTTTGCCGACCTCCCACACGAGCAGCAGAGCGAGCAGCTCGCGGTGGATCTCGAGGGCGTCCACGGTGGCGCTCACCCGCTGGCGCCGTTCCTCGAGGGGCACGACGGCCCAGGACCGGTGGTCGGCCACCGCCGCTTGAAGGGCTTCTTCGGCCTCCTCGGGCTCGAGCATCGGTGGCCCTGCGATGGCCGTGCCGTCGATGGAGGAGACCGCCGACAGGGGCGTGCCGCTGTCTCGCCATTCGCCGCCCCAGAGGTTGCGGACTCCGTCGGGGCCGAAGGCCTCGGGGGCGATCGAGCGACAGCGTTCGTAGATCTCTGACCAGGTCGTGCCGGGCTTGATCTGGAGGGTCTGTTCGGGCTGCACCGCGTCATCGTGGCACGCGACGGAGGCCTCGGTCGCACGCTCGCCGATCACGTCGGGCGGGCCCGGCCCGGGCGGCCGCCCCTGTGGGCTGGCCCAAAGAAGCTGCCGCTGGCGGGCCAGCGAGTAGGTTGGCTTTCGACATGACAGTCGCGTCCCAGTGGACCAGCCCGCACCTGGCCCTCGTGGGTACGACCGCCTCGGGAAAGTCAGCGGTGGCGTTCGAGGTGGCCAGGCGCCGGCCCGATGTCGAGCTCGTATCCGTCGACTCGATGTGCGTCTACCGGGGGATGGACGTGGGGACGGCGAAGCCGACGCCTGCCCAACAGGCAGAGGTCCCGCACCATCTGCTCGACCTGGCCGACCCTTCTGAGGACTACTCGGTCAGCCGGTTCCAGGCCGCAGCCCGGCACGCCCTCGAGGGCATCGAGGCGAGGGGCCATCGTGCCCTGCTGGTCGGCGGGACGGGTCTCTATCTCCATGCCGTGGTCGACGAGCTCGAGCTGCCGGGCCAGTGGCCCGAGGTCGCGGCCAAGCTCGAGGCCGAGGCCGACGGTCCGGGCGGCGTCGCTTCACTGCACGCCCGCCTGGCTGACCTCGACCCGGTGGCGGCGGGCCGGATGCAGCCCACCAACCGAAGGCGGGTCGTGCGGGCGCTCGAGGTGACGCTCGGCAGCGGACGACGCTTCTCCTCCTTCGGACCGGGTCTCGCTGCGTACCCTGCTTCTCCGGCGTCGCGGTTCGCTCTGGTCGGCCTGCGTCTGCCCGCTCCGACAGTCGCCAGGCGCGTCGAAGAGCGGTTCCTGGCCCAGCTGGACAATGGCTTTCTCGACGAGGTGCGCCGCCTCGTCCGGAGGCCGGCGGGGCTGTCGCGCACGGCCCGCCAGGCCCTCGGCTACCGCGAGCTTCTCGCCCACGTCGAGGAGGGCGCACCCGCGGCCGAAGCGACGGCTCAGGCCATCCGCCGGATGCGCACCTTCGCCCGTCGCCAACGGGCCTGGTTCGGTCGTGATCCGCGCATCACCTGGCTCGACCCCGTCGACGCGGCCGGTGACGCCAATCCACTCGCCGCCGTCCCCTCCCTGCTGGGAAACTGGACGTTATGCCCACGCTCCGCCTGACCAAGCATCACGGTCAGGGCAACGACTTCCTGGTGCTGCTCGACCCCGGCGACCGTTGTCGCCTCGAGCCGACGACGGTGCGGTTCCTGTGCGACCGCCGGCGCGGCGTGGGCGCCGACGGGCTCATCCGCGTCACGGCGACCGACCCGGCAGGCGACGGTGCCGTGCTGAGCATGGAGCTGCGCAACGCCGACGGCGGCACCGCCGAGATGAGCGGCAACGGGATCCGCTGCCTGGCCCAGGCGGCGGTCGACGAGGGTCTGGCGTCTCCCCCGACGTTCATGGTGCGCACACTCGCCGGCCCCCGAGCCGTGACGGTGCGTCCCGGCCCTGACGCCGGCACGGCGCAGGTCACCGTGGACATGGGCCCGCCCGAGCTTGGACCCGAGGAACGCCATCCAAGCATCGAGACCATGCTGCCCGACCGCGGGTGGCGGGCGCGAACGGTGTGTGTCGGCAATCCCCACCTGGTGCTGCTCGGCACCGACCTCGACGGCGTCGACGTGGAGGGCGCCGGATCGGCGCTGCAGGATCGCTATACCGGTGGGATCAACCTCGAGCTGGTGAGCCCCGGACCTGGCCCCGACGAGCTCGTGCTGCGTGTGTGGGAGCGAGGCGTGGGTGAAACGCTGGCCTGCGGCACCGGCAGCTGCGCGGCGGCGGCAGCGGCCCGAGCGTGGGGCGTCGTCGGCGAGCGGGTGCGGGTGCACAACCCGGGGGGCGTGCTCGAGGTCGGCCTCAACGGTACGGGTGTCGTGCTGGGCGGCCTGGTGCATCGCGTGTGCTCGGTCGAGGTGGACATTCCTTGAGGCGGCCGTGAGCCTCATCGAGCGCACCTTCAGGGAGCGGATCGTCATGGTCGGCGTCGCCATGCCCCCGACGGGCATCGCCGAGGCCGAGGCCAGCCTGGACGAGCTGGCCCTGCTCGTCGACACCGCCGGCGCGGATGAGGCGGCCCGGGTCCTCCAGCGTCGCGACGCGCCCGATCCGGCGACCTATGTGGGGCGCGGCAAAGCTGACGAGCTGCACCGGTTGTCCGAGTCCGTCGACGCCGACACGGTCGTGTTCGACGACGAGCTGACCCCGGCCCAGCAGCGCAACCTCGAGCGCATCCTCGGCCGCACGGCGATCGACCGCACGGCCGTGATCCTCGACATCTTCGCCCAGAACGCGCACACCCAGGAGGGCAAGGCCCAGGTCGAGCTGGCGCTCCTGCGGTACCGGCTGCCTCGACTGCGAGGAAAGGGCAAGACGCTCAGCCAGCAGGCGGGTGGGATCGGCACCCGCGGTCCAGGCGAGACGCAGCTCGAGGTCGACCGACGCCGGCTGGTGCGGAGGATGAGCCGGCTCGAATCCGACCTGCGGCAGCTGTCGCGCACCCGCAGGACGCAGCGTCGCGCTCGGCAGCGGTCCCGGCGACGCTCGGTCTCCCTGGTGGGCTACACCAATGCCGGCAAGTCCACGCTCCTCAACCAGCTCACCGACGCCGGCGTTCTCGTCGAGGATCGCCTGTTCGCCACGCTCGACCCGCGCACCCGACGCCTCGACCTGCCCGGGGGAGAGCAGGTCCTCTGCTCCGACACAGTCGGGTTCGTGCGCAAGCTGCCTCACCAGTTGGTGGAGGCATTCCGCTCGACCCTGGAGGTGGTGTCCGAGTCTGATCTTCTGGTGCACCTGGTCGACGGGGACGCGCCTGATCCCGAGGCCCAGATCGACGCCGTCCGCACAGTGCTGGCCGAGATCGGCGCCGCCGATGTTCCCGAGCTCCTCGCCTTCAACAAGGCCGACGTGGCACCAGCCGCGTCCAAATTGGCGGCGTCGCACCCGGGGTCGGTGGCGATCTCCGCCCTCACCGGCGCCGGTGTCGCCGACCTGCTCACGGCGGTGACCGACCGGTTGCGCTCGCTGTCGCAGGCGATCGAGCTCGTCGTGCCCTACAGCAGAGGCGACGTGGTGGCCGCCCTACACCGCGAGGGCGAGGTGCTGGTCGAGTCGCACGAGGAGTCCGCCACGCGGCTGCGTGCGCGCCTCGACCCCGCTGACGCGGCACGGTTCGGCGAGTTCCTGGTCGACGCCCGAGCCGAGGGCGAGCTCTCGTGACCGCCGGGTTCCAGCCGCCGGTGTACCCCTACGAGCGGCTCGCCGGCGCGCGGGCCAAGGCCGACGCTCATGAAGGTGGGCTCGTCGACCTTTCCGTGGGGACGCCCTGCGATCCACCCCCGCCGGCGGCAGTGGCCGCCCTGTCGTCGTCGGGGGCCGAACGCGGCTACCCCATGTCGGTGGGGAGCCCGGAGTACCGCGGGGCCGCCCGAGGCTGGATGGCGAGGCACTTCGGCGTCGACGTCCCCGCGGAGGCGGTCGCCGCCTGTGTCGGGACCAAGGAGCTCGTGGCCACGCTGCCGCAGTGGCTGCGGCTGAGGAGCCCGGACCGCGACACCGTGCTGCACCCCGGCGTCGCCTATCCGACCTACGAGATGGGAGCCATTCTCGCGGGCTGCCGGAGCGTGGCCGTTCCTGTCGACGAGCGCTGGCAGCTCGACCTCGACGCCATCGACGACGCGGACGCCGAGCGCGCCCTGGCCCTGTGGGTCAACAGCCCCGCCAACCCGACCGGCGCGCTGCACGACCTGTCGGCGGCGGCGGCGTGGGGGCGGGCGCGAGGCGTGCCCGTGCTGAGCGACGAGTGTTACTCCGAGCTCACCTGGGAGGGCCCGCCGCGCACGATCCTCGACGACGGCCTCGACGGCGTGATCGCCGTGCATTCCCTGTCCAAGACCTTCAACCTCGCCGGGTTGCGGGCGGGCTTCTATGCCGGAGACCCCGAGCTGGTGCGGTACCTGTCGGAGGTGCGCAAGCACGCAGGGATGCTCGTGGCCGGACCCGTTCAGGCGGCTGCAGCAATCGCATTGCACGATGACGAGCACGCCTCGGCCCAACGGGAGCGCTACCACCTGCGGCTGGAGCGCTTTCGGGCGATCCTGGCCGACATCGAGGTGTCGGCACCGATGCCGGCCGGCGGGCTGTACCTCTGGGTCCCGGCCCCTGGAGACGACCCGCCGGCGGTCCGATCGTGGACGTTCACCGAACGCCTGGCGGCCGACGGTGGTGTGCTTGTGAGCCCGGGGGACCTGTACGGGCCGCAGGGCGCGGGCCACGTGCGTGTGGCCCTGGTGCAGCCCATGGAACGCCTCGACCTGGCGGCGCGCCGCCTCGGTGTCGGGTAGCTCCTGAGTAGGGTCTCGGCCATGGCGGACCTCCGAGCTGACATCGACGAGCTGTGGAAGCGCCGGGAGGAGCTCGGCCCTGCTGACGTCGACGCCTTCGCCGCGGTGCGCCAGGCCGTCGACCTGCTCGACACGGGCGAGGCGCGCGTGGCCGAGGTCGCGGGCGGCGGCGACGACGTGGTCGTGCATCAGTGGCTCAAGCGGGCCATCCTGCTGTTGTTCCGGCTCTCGGACATGGAGACGGTCGAGCTCGGGCCCTTCGAGTACGCCGACCGCATCCCCCTCAAGCGGCACTTCGCGGCTGGCGGCGTCCGGGTCGTTCCGGGGGCGTCGGCGCGATGGGGATCGTTCCTCGACCGCGGCGTGGTCCTCATGCCGAGCTACGTGAACATCGGCGCCCGGGTGGGGGCGGGCACGATGGTCGACACCTGGGCGACGGTCGGCTCGTGTGCCCAGATCGGCACCAACGTGCATCTCTCGGGGGGTGTCGGCATCGGCGGCGTGTTGGAGCCGGCCCAAGCGGCCCCGGTCGTGGTGGAGGACGAGGCCATGGTCGGCAGCCGCAGCATGGTGACCCAGGGGGCCCGCATCGGGCAGGGCGCCGTGCTGGGCGAGGGTGTGATCCTCAATCCCTCGATTCCCGTGATCGACGCCGAGACCGGCGGCGAGATCAGCCGGGGTGTCGTACCCCCATGGAGCGTGGCCATCAGCGCGTCCCGACGTCGCCAGTACCCGGGTGGGGAGTTCTTCGTTCCCTGCGTGCTGGTGATCAGGCGGCTCACCGAAGGAGAGCGTCACGACAAGTCGAGGCTCAACGACGCGCTCCGCGACCACGGTGTATCGGTGTGAGCGGTCGGTGACCGATCTCCTGGCCCGCAGCGCCGAGCTCGTCGACATCCCCTCGGTGAGCCACCAGGAGGCCGCCATCGCCGACCACGTGGAAGCGGCGCTGCGCGCCGCGCCCTGGCTCGAGGTCGACCGGGTCGGCAACACCGTGGTCGCCCGTACCCAACTCGGTCGCGCCCGGCGGCTGGTGCTCGCCGGCCATCTCGATACCGTCCCGCCCAACGGCAACGAGGGGGCGCGCGTCGAGGGTGACACCCTCTGGGGCCTCGGAGCGGCAGACATGAAGGGCGGCCTGGCGGTCCTGTGCCAGCTGGCTGTGACGGCGCCGGAGCCGGTGATTGACGTCTCCTACGTGCTGTACGAGTGCGAGGAAGTGGACCAGCAGCACAACGGGCTGGCCCTGCTGGAGAACCGGCGACCCGACCTGTTGCGGAGTGACGCCGCCATCCTCGCCGAGCCGACCGGTGGCCGGGTCGAGGGAGGCTGCCAGGGAACGATACGCGTCGCCATGACGCTGACGGGCGAGCGGGCCCACACGGCGCGGCCGTGGATGGGCGTCAATGCCGTCCACCGCCTCGCCCCTGTGCTCTCCCTCGTGGCTTCGTACCAACCGCGCTGCCCGGTGATCGACGGCTGCGAGTACCGCGAGTCACTGCAGGCGGTGGGCGTCGACGGGGGAGTAGCGGGCAACGTCGTTCCTGACCGGGCGCGGCTCGTCCTCAATCACCGTTTCGCGCCCGACCGCCACGCCGACGAGGCGGTCTCCTGGTTGCGCGACCTCTTGGGCCCGGCCATCGACGTCGCCCGGGGTGACGCAATCGAAGTGCAGTCGGTGTCGCACCCGGCACCTCCCGCCCTGGATCACCCGTTGCTGGCGGGGCTCGTCGAGCGGTCAGGCGTGGCGGCGCGGGCCAAGCTGGGATGGACGGACGTGGCGTTCTTCAGCGCGCGAGGCGTGCCCGCCACGAACTTCGGACCGGGCGACCCGGTCCTCGCCCATACCGCCAACGAGCGAGTGGCGCGCCACGAGCTCGAGACGGCGTACGGCGCGCTGCGATCGCTCATCCAGGGAGCCCCCGTAGACTGACGGCCCCGTCAGCTCGTCGAGAGCCGACCATGCCGGCGACCGGGGAATGGAGGAATGTGGAATGGCGATCGAGGTAGGCCAGGAGGCCCCGGACTTCGAGCTCGGCCAGGGCTACGACAAGGTGAAGCTGTCCGACTACCGGGGCAAGGAGAACGTGGTGCTGGTCTTCTACCCGTTCACGTTCACGGGCGTATGCCAGGGCGAGCTGTGCGAGCTGCGCGACGACCTGTCGTCCTTCCAGACGGCGAACGCCCAGGTGATCGCCATCTCCTGCGACAGCCCCTTCTCGCAGGCCCGATGGGCCGAGGAGCAGGGCTTCGGGTTTCCCGTGCTGGGCGACTTCTGGCCCCACGGCGGCGTGGCTCGGGCCTACGGCGTGTTCAACGAGGCGCTGGGTTGCGCCAACAGGGCCACCTTCGTGATCGACAAGGAAGGCACGGTCGTGGCCAACTTCGCGTCGCCGCAGCTGATCACGCCTCGGAACAGGGCCGACTACGAGGCAGCGCTGGCCAAGCTCAGCTGACTCGCTGGCGCCGCCTTAGAGGCGGCGGAGGACGGTGACGACCTTGCCATAGACGGTGACGTCGGCGGCGTCGTGCTCGAGGGGGTCGTAGTCCGGGTTGGCCGGTCGTAGCACGACCTTGCGCCCTCGGCGACTGAAGAACTTCACCGTGGCGTCGCCATCGGGCAGGCCGGCGGCGACGACGTCGCCGCGTTCGACCTCGGGCTGCTGGCGGACCACGACGTAGTCGCCGTCGAGGATCCCGGCGTCGACCATCGAGTCGCCCCGCACCCTGAGCATGAAGAGTGTGCCCGTCCCGGTGAAGTCCTGCGGGAGGGGCATCAGGTCCTCGACGTTCTCCTGGGCGAGGACGTCGGTGCCGGCGGCCACCTCGCCGACGAGCGGCACGTGCCGCACCGGCCGGCTGGCCAGCGCCGCCCCCGAGGAGGGGTCGTAGCTGACCTTGATGGCGCGGGGCTTGGTCGGGTCGCGCAGCAGGAACCCCTGCCGCTGCAGCGTGGCCAGGTGGGCGTGGACGGTCGACGAGGAGTTGAGGCCCACCGCCTCGCCGATCTCGCGCACCGACGGCGGATAGCCGCGCTCCTGGAGCCGCTCGGCGATGAAGTCGAGGATCTCCCGCCGCTTGCCGCTCAGCGTCGCTTCCGGCATGGTCGTGCTCTCCTCCCGTCGGCCCGTCGAGTGGGCGCATTCCCTGGTCCCGGGCCCAGCTTGCGGACCCGTGTCGAACGTGCGTTCCCAGGCTACCAGGCTCATCGGCTGGGGGGAAACATCTGTTCGACTCGGGCTTGACACGAACAGGCGTTCGTGGTCTGCTGGGATCGACCACAGAACAAGTGTTCGACTGTTCGAACGAGGAGCGAGCGAGCATGGCCGCCATCGCCTACCCGCTGCCACGAGACCGATCCGATCGCCTGCGGGTGCGGGCGCCAGGGCCGGCGCCGGAGGGGCGGCGGTGGGACCGGGGCGGGTCCATCGAGCCCGGCGAGCGCGGCGAGCCTGGCGACGTCGTGGAGCCGGTCGATCTCGTCGAGCGCCGACGCCGTCGTCCCCCCATCCCGGCGGCGAGGCGCAGGGCCGTGATCCGGCGGCGGTTGACAGCCATCGCGCTCGTCGTGGGGCTGGTGATAGTCATCCGGCCCCTCCTCCTGCCCGGGGGCGATCCCCTCGTCGTCCCCGGGCGGGCGACACCTGCCGCGGCCGCCGGCGGGACACGCGTCTACGTCGTCCAGCCCGGCGACACGCTGTGGAGCATCGCCCGCCAGGTCCGTCCGCAGGACGACCCGCGGCCGGTGGTCGATCAACTGGCCAGCCAGATCCACGGGGGCTCCCTCCAGGTCGGCCAGCGTCTCGTGCTGCGCTGAACCGGGGAGGTCCGACCGCGGCAGCGAGCTGCGACGAACAACCGACGCGTCGGCGCGGTCGGGGCGATAGCGTCCGCGCTCGTGCGCTGTCCGATCTGCTCGAGCCTCGAGGACCGGGTGGTGGACTCGCGCTTGGCCGACGACGGCACGGCCATCCGCCGGCGGCGCGAGTGCACGGCCTGCGGACGCCGCTTCACCACCTTCGAGCGCATCGAGGAGGCGGTGCTGATGGTCGTCAAGCGATCGGGCGACCGGGAGCCGTTCGATCGCTCGAAGGTTGTCGCCGGCGTCCAGGCCGCGATCAAGAACCGGCCGGTCAGCACCGAGGCCATGGAGACGCTCGCCAGTGAGGTCGAGGAGGCCGTACGGCTGCTCGGCCCCGAGCCGAGCAGCCAGCAGATCGGTGTGGCGGTCCTCGACCGCCTCCGTCGCCTGGACGAGGTGGCGTATCTGCGCTTCGCCAGCGTCTACAAGGGATTCGAGGATGTGGGCGACTTCGAGCGCGAGGTCGGCTTGCTCAGCAAGGCGACCGAGCCCAAGCGACGAGTGTGAGGAGGTCGGCCGGTGCGAGTCGGCGTGCTGACGGGTGGGGGCGACTGCCCGGGGCTGAACGCGGTGATCCGGGCGGTTGTTCGCAAGGGCGAGGTCGCCCACGGCGACACGTTCGTCGGTATCGCCGACGGCTGGCGAGGGGCGATCGAGGGCCGCACGCTCCAGCTGGACGTCGAGCGCTGTCGAGGGATCCTTCCCCGAGGAGGGACGATCCTCGGCACGTCTCGGACCAACCCGTACAAGGTAGACGGGGGCGTGGAGGGCGTGCGCGAGACGGTGGCCGACCACGCCCTCGACGTCCTGGTTGCCATCGGTGGCGAGGACACCCTGGGGGTCGCCCATCGCCTCGGCGGCGAGGGACTGTCGATCGTCGGCGTGCCCAAGACGATCGACAACGACTTGTCGGCGACCGAGGTGACCTTCGGATTCCACACCGCCGTGCAGATCGCCACGGACGCCATCGACCGGCTGCACACCACGGCCGAGTCACACGACCGGGTCATCGTGTGCGAGGTGATGGGTCGCCACGCCGGCTGGATCGCGACCTACGCCGGCATTGCCGGTGGAGCGGCGGAGATCCTCGTGCCCGAGCAGCCCTTCGACATCGACGTCGTATGCGAGAGCCTGAAGCGGCGTCATCAGAAGGGCCGGTTCGCGTCGATCGTGGTCGTCGCCGAGGGAGCCAAGCCCGAGGAGGGAACGCTCTCGGTCTCCTCGTCTGCCGTCGACCAGTTCGGTCACGAGCGCCTCGGCGGCATCAGCAACCTCCTGGCCGAGGAGATCGAACGACGCACGGGGTTTGAGTCCCGGGTGACCATCCTCGGGCACGTGCAGCGGGGTGGTACACCCACGGCCTTCGACCGGGTGCTCGCCACCCGCTTCGGCGTGGCGGCGATCGATGCCGTGCACGCCGGCGCGTTCGACACGATGGTCGCCCTCCGATCGAACACCATCATGCGCGTGCCCCTCGCCGAGGCGCTGGCCGAGCTCAAGACGGTCGACGAGCAGCTGGTCAGCGACGTGGCCGAGGTGTTCTTCGAGTAGGACGAGCGCTTCCTGCGTCTGCCTCGAGCAGAAGCGCCCTCAGGCGGTCGGCCAGCTCCGGAGCCGCCGCCAGGACCATCGACCCCGACGGTGGTCCGCCCTCGAGGTCACCGACCCAGACGCCCGACTCTCGGGCGACGAGGGCGCCAGCGGCCCAGTCCCACGGCTGGAGCCCGGCTTCGAAGAAGCCGTCGAGGCGCCCGGCTGCGACCCAGCACAGGTCGAGCGAGGCGGCGCCGCCTCTCCGCACGTCGCGCACTACGGGCAGGACGTGGGTGAGCACCTCGGCCTGACGGGACCGGAGGCGGGCGTCGTAGTTGAAGCCGGTGCCGACGAGCGCGTCGCCCAGCGCGGGCGCCGTGTCCACCTGGAGCCGGACGGCGCCTGCGCCGAGCGACGTCGGCACCGCGGCCGCATCGATCGGCGCTCCACGGCCCCCGCCTGGGCTCGACAGCCAGGCGCCACGACCGCGGAGGCCGGCGAAGGTCTCCCCGTGCGAGGGATCGTGGACCACGCCGACGGCGACGACATCGTCGACCTCGGCGGCTATCGACACCGCGAACGCCGGCCACGCGTAGAGGTAGTTGGTCGTCCCGTCGAGGGGGTCTACGATCCACCGGACGCCGGTGCTGCCCTCCTGACGGGCGCCCTCCTCGCCGAGGATGGCGTCTCCCGGGCGCTCACGGTGCAAGGACGTGGTGATGAGCGACTCGCTGGCGAGGTCCATCTCGGTGACCAGGTCGGTGCGGCTGGATTTCGTACGCACGATCGTCGGGGCCCGGTGCAGACCGTCGAGCAGGAGCTCGCCCGCCGACCGGGCCACGGTCACAGCGATCTGGAGGAGCTCCTCGAGATCCGACATGGCCACGGTCTAGCGCGAGGCCAGGCTGGCCGGGGGACGCGGTGCCAGCGGTACCCTGGCGGCGATGCGCGACGGCATGGTCGACCTCCGCTCCGACACCGTTACCCGTCCGACACCTGAGATGCGGCGGGCCATGGCCGAGGCCGAGGTGGGCGACGACGTCTACCGCGAGGACCCGACGGTCAACGCCCTGGAGGCCACTTTCGCGTCACGGGTCGGCAAGCAGGCGGCTCTGTTCGTGCCGTCGGGGACCATGGGCAACCAGGTCGCCTTGCGGGTGCTCTCCGAGCCGGCCACCGTGGTGGTGGCGGGCCGCCGCCAACACGTCGTCGTGCACGAGCACGGCGGCGGAGGGCGCAACGCCGGCATCCAGTTCCACGCCGTCCCGGACGAAGCCGGCGCTCTGTTGCCGTCGGATGTGCAATGGGCGCTGGAGGCGTCCGAGCACCACCACCCGCGGGTCAGCATGGTCGCCGTCGAGAACACCCACATGCATGCCGGGGGACGACCGTGGAAGCTGGAGGCGCTCGAGGCGGTCGCGGGCGCAGCCCGGGGGCTGCCCGTGCACATGGACGGGGCCAGGCTCTTCAATGCCGAGGTGGCGACCGGTATCCCTGCAGCGAACTACGCCGCCCATGCCACTACGGTCATGTGCTGTCTGTCGAAGGGGCTGTGCGCACCCGTCGGATCGCTGCTGGCGGGCAGCGAGGACGTGATGGCCGCGGCGCGGGTCGAGCGCGCCCGCATGGGCGGGGGGATGCGACAGGCCGGCGTCATCGCCGCCGCCGGCCTGGTGTCGCTGGACCGCATGATCGAGCGGCTGGCCGACGACCACCGCCGGGCCCTGCGGCTGGCGGTGGCGGTGGCAGAGCGCTGGCCCGACGCGGGGTGCGAGCCTTCCCAGGTGTCCACCAACATCGTCATGTTCGCTCACGATCGACCGGCGCGACTGTTGGACCACCTCAGGTCGGAGGGAGTGCTGGCCGGGACTGTCGCGCCCGGTGTGGTGCGGCTGATGACCCACCACGACGTGGACGACGATGGAATCGAGCGGGCAGCCAAGGCGCTGTCGAGCGCACCCTGACGGGCCCTCTGGGTGGTTCGCCCGCTGGCTACGCTCGCCGAGGTGGCCGAGCTGGTCCGTGACGTACCGGCGAGCGTGCTCGCCTGCTACGCGCATCCCGACGATCCTGAGGTCTCCTGCGGTGGGACCCTGGCCCGGTGGACGGCGGCCGGTGCCGAGGTGCACACGGTCGTCTGTACGAGCGGCGACAAGGGCTCGTCGGATCCGGCGACCGATCCCGCCGAGCTGGCGTCCCGACGGGCACAAGAGGTCGCCGCCGCGGCCAGGCTCGTCGGGCTGGCTGGGCACCATCTGCTCGGCCATCCGGACGGCGAGCTCGACGACGGCGCCGAGCTGCGGCGTGAGCTGGTCGCGCTCGTACGCCAGGTGCGCCCGCAGGTGGTCGTGTGCCCCGATCCTCAAGCCGTGCTGTTCGGGCAGGACTACTTCAATCACCTGGACCACCGGGTGGTCGGCTGGGCCACCCTCGATGCCGTGGCGCCCGCCGCCGCTCTGCCGCTCTACTTCCCGGAAACGGGTCCGCCGCACCAGGTCGAGGTCGTGTACCTGTCGGGCACCCTGGAGCCCGACGTCTGGGTCGACGTGTCGGCCACCCTGGACGTCAAGCTCGAAGCCGTCCTCTGCCACCGGAGCCAGCTGACGGAGACTGGCGAGTGGCTGCGCACCGTCATCCGTCAGCGGGCCGAGGAGGGCGGCGGTCAGGCCGGGGTGCGCTATGCAGAAGGATTCCGGCGTCTCCGCCTGACCGGCTGACGCCCGCACGAGATGGGGCGCATTTCGACGAAACGTGGAACCGAAGGGGATACCCCACCCTCGGGCGCCGGGCTCATTTCGACGAAATGTGGAACCGAGGGATGCTCCCCGCTCGCCCCGGTCGAGATGCGTCAGCCAACGGAGCGTGCGGCCCGATCGTCCGCGCAGTTGGGACAGCGCCCACGAAAGACCACCTCGACATCGTTCACGCTGTACCCATGCCGATCGGTCCCGGTGAGCCGCAGACCGGCGAGGCCCTCAGGCCGGACGTCGAGGATGGCGCCACAGCCGGTGCACACGAGATGGTGGTGGCGGACGTGCACGTTGGGGTCGTAGCGGGTGACCCCGGTACCGGCTCGCACCTCGCTGACCTCTCCCATGGCAACGAGCTCGTTGAGGGTGTTGTAGACCGTCGCCAGCGAGATCTCCGGCAGCCGGTGGCGGGCGGCGGCGAAGACCTCGTCGGCCGACAGGTGGACGTGATCGCCGTGGAGGACCTCGGCGACCGTTCGCCGCTGGGGCGTGATGCGCCACTGTCGCGCCCGCAGGCGCTCGAGCAATGACGCAGTCTGTGACATAACCGCATGTTACCGACGGTCGGTCGATCGGCAGGGACGATCGGGGCCCAGGCCCCAAGCCGGGCCCCGGCGCCGGCCCGGAGGGCAGAATGCTCCTGTGCATGAGTGGCTCGTCGCCGGTGGCCTGGTCGAGAGCCGCGACGGCCTGCTGCTGGTTCAGAACCGTCGGCGCGACGGTTCGCTGGACTGGTCCCCCCCGGGGGGCGTGATCGACGTGGGTGGAGGCGAGTCGGTTCGGGCCGGTCTCACCCGGGAGGTCGATGAGGAGACCGGGATCCACGTCGACGAGTGGGCCGGCCCGGTGTACGAGGTCGAGGCACGGGCCGAGCGGCTGGGCTGGTTGCTGCGGGTCGAGGTGCACCTCGCCGTCTCGTACTCGGGAGAGCTGGCCGTCGACGATCCCGACGGCATCGTCGTCGATGCCCGGTTCGTGCCGTGGGAAGCAACCGAGCTCCACCTCGAGGGTTCCCGCCCCTGGGTGGCGGAGCCGCTCGTGGCCTGGCTCGCCGAGCGGCCGGCCCGGCCCGGGCCTTCGACGGCGGCCGGAGATGTGGACCGCTCGGACCGCTCCTACTGCTACCGCCTCGAGGGTGACGACGCCCGTCGCCTCGAGGTCGTCCGACTGTGACGGGAGGGCACGCGGGCGGGCAAGCCGCAGGGGATGTCGCCGCGCTCGACATCGTCCACCTCGACATGGACGCCTTCTTCGCTGCCGTCGAGGTCCTCGCCGACCCGACGCTGGCGGGCCGCCCCGTGATCGTGGGTGGGCCCGGCGCCAGGGGCGTCGTCGCGTCCTGCTCGTACGAAGCCCGGGCCCACGGGGTCCGCTCGGCCATGCCCTCGGTGCAGGCCAGCCGGTTGTGCCCGGACGCCGTCTTCGTGCCGGGGCACTTCGACGCCTACGCGGCGGTGAGCCGACAGCTTCACGAGGTGCTGGCCTCCTTCACACCTCTGGTGGAGGGCATCGGGCTCGACGAGGCCTTCCTCGACGTGCGCGGTGCTCACCGCCTGTTCGGATCGGGACCCCAGATCGGCGAGGCCCTGCGAGCGCGGGTCCACGACGAGCTGGGCCTCTGGTCGTCGGTCGGGGTGGCCCGCTCGAAGCTGCTGGCCAAGCTGGCCTCCCAGGCGGCCAAGCCCGTCGCCACCCCGGCCGGGCCGCGACCTGGGGCCGGCGTGGTGGCGGTCGAGCCCGGTGCCGAGCTCGAGTTCCTCCACCCGCTGCCCGTGTCCGCCCTCTGGGGCGTCGGGCCCGTGACCGCGGCTCGCCTGGCCCGCCTGGGCGTGGCGACCGTGGCGGACCTGGCTGCGGTCCCCGCGGAGACGCTCGTGGTGACCTTGGGCCGGGCGGTCGGCCGCCAGCTGCACGAGCTGGCCTGGGCACGCGACACCCGGTCGGTCGAGCCCGATCGCGACGTGAAGTCGATCGGGCACGAGGAGACCTACGCCTTCG
The DNA here is from genome assembly GCA_051985455.1 of Acidimicrobiales bacterium. GTDB lineage: Bacteria > Actinomycetota > Acidimicrobiia > Acidimicrobiales > AC-9 > AC-9. The sequence goes on along the minus strand of JBPYEI010000104.1, from coordinate 10,637 downwards.
ACGACCACGACGGGGCCAGCCTTCGCCGCCAGGTCGTTCGCATGTCGGATGCGGTGGGGTCCCGGCTCAGGCGCGCTGACCGCGTGGGCAGGACGGTGACCCTGAAGATTCGCTTCGGCGACATGTCGACCATCACCCGCTCGCACAGCCTCGCCGACCCCGTGGACGAGGGACCCGTCATCGCCCGCGTGGGCGTCGAGCTGCTCGGCGGCGTCGACGTCCGCCGCGGGGTACGCCTGCTCGGCGTCAGCGTCTCGGGTCTGACTCCGGCGTCGGACCGCGCCGTCCAACAGCTGAGCTTCGGCGACCTCGACGGGGACTCCGACGATCAGGGTGGCGCGGCGACCGACGCCCTGGACGCCGTCCGGACCCGGTTCGGCGTCCAGGCGGTGGGGCCGGCCTCACTGGCCCGCCCGGACGGAGTCGACGTCAAGCGGCAGGGCGACACCCAGTGGGGCCCCCGGTCCGGACAGGCCAGGCCCGGCTAGGCGTCGGCGGCAGGCGAGCTCTGGGCCCTCGTAGCTGCACAGAGACAGGCCGGTCGAGCGGCCCGGGTCGGCCCCGCCAGCCACGCGTTGTTGAAGCGTGGCCGCTGCGCGAAGATTGAAAGGCAGAGGACACCGACGTCGAGGGGTGGCAAGGGGGCGGTTGTGCCGCTTTCCGAGGAAGAGCAGCGGATACTCCACGAGATCGAGCGCAACTTCTACGAGCACGATCCGGATTTCGCTGCTCGGGTGCGGCGGGAGACCGTCTACCGCCACGCCGGTCGGAACTGCAAGTGGTCCGCCCTCGCCTTCCTGGGCGGTCTGGCCATCCTCGTGGTCTGGTTCTCGACCTCGCTCCTGCTCGGCCTGCTGGGCTTCTTCATCATGCTGTTCTCGGCCATCTACTTCGAGCGCAACCTGCGCAACATGGGCCGAGCGGGCTGGCAGCAGGTGACCAAGTCGGTGCGCGCCCACGGTCTGTCGGAGACGTTGGGAGACACGCAACGCCGTCTCCGTGAGCGGTTCAAGCGCAGCGACTGAGCCTTACCGGCGCGTCAGCGAGGCGTGTGGCGCGGCCGCTGTTCGGGATCGTGACCCTGCCAGCCACCAGCACCATCGCGCCGGTTGACTCGGATGAGCTGACGCGGATCGAGGCGCCAACGCAGCCGTTGCCACGGCGTGGCTTGTCGCCAAACAGCGCCCTCGATCACGGCCGCGGCCACGACCGAGCGCGAGACGACGTCGTTGTGCAGCGGGCCAGGGGAGTAGCTGGCGACGCTGGCGTCCCGGGCCAGGGTCGATAGCGCGCCCGGAACATCGGAGGGCGACACGCGGGATCGGGCGGCTCGTCGGGCGTGCTCCTCCAGGGTCTCGGACGCCTGACGGCCGACGCCCATGAGCGCGAGGGAGTCGGCTGCCTCGGCCCACGCCACCATCACCCGGTCGGCGCCCTGCGCGGCGGCGCGCCGGCGGTCGCGCCGTCGTCGGACCAGGACCGGGATGCCGACCACCCACGCCAGGGCCAGAGCCAGGACGGTCCCCAGTGCGGCAACGGCCTTGACCGGGAACGGGCCGGCGTGGTGGGCGGTAGGGCCGGCGTGCACCTGATTGGGCGAGGGCTTCAGCGTGACCGGCGGTGCCGGCGCCGTGGTGGCAGGAGCGGAGGGGGTACCGGTCGCGCTCTGCGGTGGGGTGTCGACGGGGCCGGCCTGGGCGGCGGCGACGCCCGTGTAGGCCTCGGCACCTGGCTCGCCTCGTCCGGGGGTGGGCTCGAAGCTCACCCACCCGTAGCGACCGAGGAGCACCTCTGGCCAGGCGTGGGCGTTGAGCGCCCTGACGTGGTACAGGCCATCTCCCTCCACCTGTCCCGGGGTGAACCCGACGGCGACGCGCGTGGGTAGCCCGACGAAGCGGGCCATGACGGCGTAGGTGCCGGCGAACTGCTCGCAGTAGCCCTGGCGTGCCGACAGGAACCGAAGCATGGCGTTGTCATCGTGGCCGGACGGGACGTTGAGGTTGTACCGGAAGTTGTTCCGGAACCAGTTCTGCAGCGCCAGTGCCTTTCCGTAGTCGGTCGTCTGGCCCCGCACGATCTGTGCCGCCGTCTGACGGATGGATTCCGGGATGCCGGCCGGGAGCGCGAGGTAGTGGGAGACGTCGATCCCCGGCGGGGTGGGCCCGTCGTCGGCGAGCCCGGTGGCGTCGAGATGGGGGATGTCCGAGGTGACCTGATAGGTCAGTCCGTCGGGCGTGGCCGAGGGGGTGATGATGCTGCCGGACTCCGGGTTGTAGCTGGCGCCGGGGATGCCGATCAGGCGGCTCGGCCGGTAGGCGGCCGGGGCCCAGACGCTGGCGAGGTTCGAGATGCTGAAGGCCTGCTTCACGCCCGGCGCCACGCCGGGGGGAGCGGCGGCCGCCGACGAAGGGAGCTCGACGCCGGCTGTCCGGTACGACTGGTTGGCGGACCAGATGGCGCCGTCGAAGGTGTCGAGCGACGTGAGGCGCCAGTACGTCCGGCCGGTCGTGGCGACGGTGAACAGCTCGACGTCGGAGGGCTTCACCAGCTGGGAACGGATGTCGACCAAGGGGCTGATGGTGGTGCGCTGACTGGGACCGGGTTGCGTGAGGTGGCGGAGGTCCACGGCCGCCGCCGAGCGGGCGCCCGGCAGGTTCGGACCGATGACCACGGCGGCGACGACCGCGATGATGCCGAGGGTGGCTCCTCCACGGAGCAGTGGGGCGAGGCCCCGTCCGGCTCGGCTCGTGAGCCACGGCATAGTCGCGGCTCGTTTGCTGCTCTCCGAGACGAGCACGAAGCCGATGAGCGCGGCGAGGTAGGTCGCCACGGCCAGCGTGCGCTCCCGGGACGTGCCCAGGGCGGCCGTATAGATGAACAAGGCGAGGGACGGCACCGTGGCCTCGAGGGTCGAGCGGTGTCGAAATGCCGCCCAGTCGGCCAACACGGCCAGGATGCCCACGATCAACACCGATCCCAGGAGGAACCCGGTCGTCACCGGCGCCGGTGTCGTCAGCTCCTGGAGCTGCTGGTGGGCCTGGGAGAGCTGGGACGAGGCCTGGTCGAATGTGGTCGCCGAGGGCAGCCCGAGCACGGTCGTGTGGGGAAACACCACCCACGTGGTGACCAGGACGACACCGACGGCCGAGAGGACCAGGGCGGCGATGCTGCCCAAGCCGAGGCGTCGCCACAGCCACGCCAGGGCGTGGGCGGCGATGGCGGCTCCCAGCACCGGACCCAGGTAAGAGGTGCTGTTGAACAGCCGGCCCATGCCCGCCGCGGTCACCATGGTGAGAACGGTCAGCGCCACCGTGGCGGGTAGCGTCGCCACCGCCGAAGAGCGGATCGTCTCCGCGGTCGAGGTCTCGGACCGCGACGTGCTCACCGCGGCCCTCCGACGCTTCCCGCGAGGGAGCGGTCACGGCCGAGCGCTTCGGTCCAGGCCGTGGCGAAGGGGCGCGTCGGAGTCACCGTGATGGGGATCACGGCCCGGGACTTCGGCCGTCCGCCCGCCATACGTCCTGTCGGCGCTGTCGGCGCGCCCGCGGCACTGTCATCGACCAGTACCACGATCACGGTCGGGAAGCTGCTGCGCAGCCGGGCGACGCGCTCGACGTCGGTACTGCTGGCGCGCACGGTGGTCACCACCACGAGCACTCCACCGCCTGCGGCCCGGCCGAGGACCCCCAGCTCGTTGACCAGACTGCCCGACGACGTCATGCGGACCTCCGCCAACCGCTCGAGCACGGCGTCGACGTGGGCCCGGCCGGCGGCGAACCCGGTGTCGGTGCCGTCGGTGGCCAGCAGTCGGACGAGCGCGTGTCCGGGCGACACCGAGCTCGCGACGCTGGCGGCGGCCGAGACCGCCACCTCGAGCGAGTCGGGTGTGTGCACCGCCTCGCGCAGGTCGAGCAGCACGCTTGCCCGCCCCTGCCAGGGCATCTCTTCCTGGCGGATCATCAGGTCGTCCAGGCGAGCGGTGGATGGCCAGTGCACGCGGCGCAGATCGTCGCCGACCTGATAGGCACGCAGGGCGTAGAAGTCCTCACCCCTGCGGCTCAGGAAGGAACGGTGGTCGGCACCGGCACGCGGGTCGTCACCCTGGGTGTGCGGCGGGGCGGGAATGCGGTCGATCCTGGGATAGACGACCAGCCGGGTCGCAGGCGCACCCATCAACCACAGCGACGCCAGGCGAAACGGGTCCCCGAGCTGCAAGGCCAACGGGCCCAGCCCGAAGACGCCGCGCTGTTCCGTGGGGACCCGGTAGGCGGCCCGGCCCGAGTCGCTGGGGCCGAGCGGCGGCACGAGGAACCGCGCCACTCGTTTCCCACCATCGAAGGGATCTGAGGCCACGAGTGTCGGTGACCGCCGCCAGGCCACGTTGCGAACGGCGAGCTGGACGAGGCTCGTGCCTCCGGCGAACACCCGGGCGGGGTGCAGGGTGCGGGCCACCTCGAGCTGGCACCGCAGGGCGTGGACGTAAACGACGGCGCCGAGCGTCAGCGCGATACCGGCTGCGCCCAGCACATAGAGCTCGACCATTCCCACTAGCCGTCCGGCGAAGATCGAGACGAGCGACCCGGTTCCGAGCAGCCAGCCGCGCCGAGTGGGCACCCGCCGAGCCCGCCCGCTAGGCCTGACCCGCCCGGCCCGTGGGTACCGGCACCGACGCCAGGATCTCCTCGAGCGCGTCCTCGGCGCCGAGGCCGCCCACGTGGGCGTCGGCTGACAACGCCAGGCGATGGCTCAGGACCGGTCGGGCGAGTGACTTCACGTCGTCGGGGGTCACGTAGTCCCTTCCCTGGGCGGCCGCCCACGCCCGGGCGGCGCGCTGCAGGGCCAGGGCCGCCCGCGGCGACATTCCGAGGGCGAGGCTCGGGTGGGAGCGCGTGGCGGCCGCGATGTCCACGATGTAGCCCTTCAGTGCGGGCGCCACGAACACCGATCGGGCCTGGGCGACCATGTCGGCCACGTCGTGCTCGTCGGCCACCGAGTGGAGATGGCCGATCACGCCGTCAGCGCCGTGGGCGTCGAGCATGGTGATCTCGGCTCGGCGACCCGGGTAGCCCATGTGCGCGCGCATGAGAAAGCGGTCGACCTGGCTCTCGGGCAGGGGATAGGTGCCCTCGTGCTCGATGGGGTTCTGGGTAGCGATCACCATGAACGGAGCCGGCAGCCGGTACGTGCTGGCGTCGACGGTGACCTGGCGCTCCTCCATGGCCTCGAGCAGGGCGGACTGTGTCTTGGGAGAGGCGCGGTTGATCTCGTCGCCGAGCACGATGTTGGCGAACACTCCGCCCGGTCGGAACTCGAAGGTGCCCTTGGCCCGGTTGTAGACGTTGACTCCGGTCACGTCGGAGGGGAGCAGGTCGGGCGTGAACTGGATCCGCTGCCATTGCAGATCGAGGGAGGTGGCGAGGGCCTTGGCCAGGCTCGTCTTGCCGACACCGGGCACGTCCTCGATGAGCAGATGGCCCTCGGCGACGAGGCAGACCAGGGCGAGGCGGACGGCCTCGTCCTTCCCCTGGATGACTCGCTCCACGTTGTCGACGATGCCCTCGAAGCACCCGATGAAGTCGAACGTGCGGCGCGCCGCGGTGCGCTCGGTGGCCACGCTCTACCCGCTCCTGCGCCGCGTCATCGAAAGCCGAGCCTACTAACCGTGCAGGACCCCTCGTCGGCGGGATCGACGGTTACCGTGGGCCGGTGGAGCTGTGCCTGGCCGTCGATATCGGCGGCACCAAGATGGCGGCCGGGCTGGTCCGCGAGGACGCGGAGATCCTGGCGCAGGACGTCGTCCCGACGCCGCCGGTCGATGATGCTGAGGACCTCTTCGCCGCGGCCACGACGCTCATCGAGGCGGTGACTGGAGCTGTCGGCTGCGGACGCCCGGTCGTCTGTGGCGTCGGCTGCGGCGGTCCGATGAGCCGGGGCGGCGAGGAGGTGTCCCCGCTCAACATCCCCGCCTGGCGCCGGTTCCCTTTGCGACGCCGCCTGGCGCAGGTGAGCGGTCTGCCGACCTTCGTCGACAACGACGCCAAGGCCCTGGCTCTCGGCGAGGGGTGGGCTGGGGCCGCTGTGGGGTCGGGCAACTTCCTGGCCATGGTCGTGTCGACCGGGGTGGGCGGCGGGATCGTGCTCGACGGTCGCTTGCTCGACGGCGCCGCCGGCAACGCCGGCCACGTCGGTCACGTGATCGTGGCGCCCGGCGGACGACTCTGTGCCTGTGGGGCGCACGGCTGTCTCGAGGCCGAGGCCTCGGGCACGGCCATTGCGGCCATCACCGGCGGCTCCGCCCGTCTGGCCGGCACCGACGTGGCGGTCCGGAGCGGCACGCTGGTGGGACGCGCCGTGGCGTCGGTGGTCAACCTCCTCGACCTCGAGCTCGTCGTCGTGGGAGGTTCGGTCTCGCTCGGGTTCGGGGCCCCGTTCTTCGACGCCGCGCAGGACGAGCTCGATGCGCTGGCGCGGCTCGAGTTCTCGGTCGGGACGCGGATCGTGCCGGTGGGCCTGGGGCCGGCTGGACCTCTCGTGGGAGCGGGGGCCGTCGGGTGGCGGGGTCTGGGTCGGTTGCCCACGTTCGGTGGCGACTGGGTCTCGCCGTGACCTCCTCGTCGTCCAGCCCCAGTCCGGGACGATCGCCTTCCGCCTCACGCCGGGTCGCAGTGGCGCTGGTCGTCCGCCCCCGCTTGTGGCGGACAACAGTCGTCCAGGCTGCGGTCCTGGCGCGGCCGGGCTGGTGGAGACGCTGGCCCCCGGTTCCGCTCCCGGACGCGCGCTACCTCCGGTTCCGCCTCGAGACGGCCTACGGCGACCGTCAGGCCGAGATCGTCGCCAGTGACGTGGTCGAGTACGTTGCCTGGTGCCGCGAGGCGTGGCTCACGGCGCGCTAGCCTCTCGCCCGATGCCCTTGCCACCACCACCATGGGCCCCCGCCCGGACGGCCGGAGACGGTACCCGGGGCCGGGGCGCGGTGGCCTAGTCGGCGGGGCCTGGGTGGCGGTCGGGGAGAGGCGGTGACCAGGGCACTCGTGCTAAACGCCACGTTCGAGCCACTCTCCATCGTCCCCTCGCGCCGGGCCTTGATGCTGCTGCTTGACGAGAAGGCCGAGCTGATCCACTCCACCGAGCGGCACTTCCGCGCCGCGAGGGTCGCCTTTCCCGAGCCGTCGGTGGTGCGTCTGGCTCGGTACGTACGGGTGCCGTACCAGAGCCGGGTGGCGCTCAACCGCAGGGCGGTCTTCGCCCGCGACGGCCATCGCTGCCAGTACTGCGGAGCGACGGCCGAGAACATCGATCACGTCGTTCCCCGGAGCCGGGGAGGGACGCACACCTGGGACAACGTCGTCGCCGCCTGTCGGCGCTGCAACACCCGCAAGGAGGACCGACTCGTCCACGAGGTCGGGCTCACCCTCCGCCGCTCTCCGTCGCAGCCGCGGGAGCGGGTGTGGTTCCTGGTGGCGACGGGAGGGTTACGCCCCGACTGGGAGCCGTACCTCGGGTCGGCTTCGCTGTCGGCGTCCGCTTAGCGCCGGCCGCGGTTCCTTGCCGTACGGCGTGGCCACGTCCCCGTGGAGAGTCGTCGAGCTCGCGGGCAGTGCGAGCGAGCTACATCACCGGGACACCGGCGCGGCCGGCCGCACCGTCGCGCTCTGTCGGGTGCGCGACACCGCACTCGTGCTCGGCAGCACGCAGTCCGACGGTGACGTCGACGGCGCCGCGGTGGCGGCGTCCGGTCTGGAGGTCACGCGCCGTCGAAGTGGTGGAGGGGCCGTGCTCGTGGAGCCCGACGCCCTGGCGTGGATCGACGTGTTCGTTCCGCGCCATGACCTCGTATGGGAGCAGGACGTGGGACGGGCGTTCTGGTGGGTGGGCCACGTGTGGGCCGACGTCCTGACCGCGCTCGGGGTTTCCGGGGCCCGCGTGCACCAGGACCCGCCGGTCACGAGCTCGTTGTCGTCGAAGGTGTGCTTCGCCGGCGTCGGACCGGGAGAGGTCACGGTCGGCGGGCGCAAGGTCGTGGGGATGGCGCAGCGGAGGACCCGCGCCGGCGCCCTCTTCCAGTGCGCAGCGCTCGTGCGGTGGGACCCGCACCGGCTGCTCGGCGTCCTGGCCCTCACCCCTCCGGAGCGTGAGGAGGGCCTCCTGTCGCTCGGCGCCGCCGCAGCCGGTCTCGGCCCCGCCGTCGGTGTCGCCGACATCGAGCAGAGCTTCGTCTCGCACCTCCCATAGCCGCGTCGCGGCTGCGCGGTGATTCCTTCGGCCGAGAGGCCGGCCGGACGTGACGGTCGTCACATGGAGCGTTGGAAGGCGCGGCGCGAGGCATCCACCAATCGTGGTCCTCGGCGCGTCAGGGTGGATTCACCCTGGGTGCGGCACGGGCCGGGCCGACGATGTGGCGCCTGGGGGGGCGTTGGTGTTGACGAGGGGAGGGAGGGGGCGTACGGTGGCGGATAGTGGAGTAAAAGGGAGGGTCCTCAAGGATTTGGGGAGCGTCGTGGGAGCGATCACCAATGGCCAGGTTCTTCGGCAGGTTCGAGCACGGGCTCGACGCCAAGGGGCGGGTGATCCTTCCGGCCAAGTTTCGGGTCCATTTCGAGCACGGCGGCTACCTGAGCCAATACCACGACGGCTGCCTGGCCCTGTGGACCCCAGAGGAGTTCGAGAAGCAGATGGTTGGCATGCAACAGAGCGCCAGCGAAAGCCCCGGTCAGCGCAACCTCGCCCGGGTGTGGGCCTCCGGCTCGCACGAGGTCGAGGTGGACCGGCAGGGCAGGATGGCAATTCCCGCTCATCTGCGGGAGTTCGCCGGCCTCGACGGCGACGTGTTGGTGCACGGCGCCATCGACCGGGTGGAGCTCTGGAACCCGGCCGTGTGGGACCAGCGCGTGAAGCCGATGGAGCGCCGTCTCACCGAGGGAGAGAGCGAGCCCGCCTCCGGCTGATGCCCGTGGCACCCAGCTCGCGACACAACGGAACGGAGATCACTGCACACGACACGGCACACGACACGACACTCGACAGTGCATCCGGGCTCATCCGCAGCCCCTCGATCGGCGAGGTGGAAGACCCCTACTCCGCCCACTTCCATCCTGGTCGATTGGGGAGACAACCCGACGGCGTCCTGCCGGTCGAGGGGCTGCCGATGAGCCGAGGGTTCGAGCACCGACCGGCCATGGTCGGCGAGGTGGTGTCGCTGTTCGCCCCGGTGCCGTCCGGCGTCATCGTCGACGCCACGGTCGGTGGGGGTGGCCACGCCCTGGCCATCTTGGACGCCCACCCCCACTTGACCGTGCTCGGGATCGATCGGGATCCCGCCGCCGTGGCGGCGGCGTCGGCCGCCTTGCGCGCGTACGGGGACCGTGCCGTGGTGCGGCGCGCTCGGTTCGATCGACTGCGCGAGGTCGTCGAGGATACGGCGTTGGCTCCCGTCACCGGGGTGCTGTTCGACCTCGGCGTGAGCTCAGCTCAGTTTGACGAGGGCGTCCGAGGGTTCTCCTACCGCCACGACGCTCCGCTGGACATGCGCATGGATCCCGCCGACCACCGCACGGCGGCCGACGTGGTGAACACCCTGCCCGAGACCGAGCTCGCCCGGCTGCTCGCCGCCAACGGCGAGGGGCGGTTCGCCCGCCGCATCGCCGCCGCCATCGTGGCGGCGAGACCCTTGTCGACGACGGGCCAGCTCGCCGACGTGGTGCGCGACGCCATACCCGCGCCGGCCCGGCGTCGCGGTGGTCACCCCGCCAAGAGGGTCTTCCAGGCCGTGCGCATCGAGGTCAACGCCGAGCTCGAGGTGCTGGAGCGCGGCCTGGAGTCCGCCATCGACGTGCTCGCGCCCGGCGGCCGGTGCGTCGTGCTCTCCTACCACTCCGGTGAGGACCGGCTGGTGAAGGAGCACTTCGCCGAGGCGGTGACCGGCGGCTGCACGTGCCCACCGGCGCTTCCCTGCGTCTGCGGCGCCCGCCCGCGCGGACGACTGATCGGGCGCGGGGTCCGGCGTCCGTCGGCCGCCGAGGCAGCAGCCAACCCCCGGGCGGCCAGCGCCCGGCTGCGGGCCCTCGAGCGACTCGACGACACCGACTCAGGTTCGTGACGGCCACGCAGGAGCCCAAAGTGTTGCCGGCGTCTGCCCGGGCCGAGGCGCTGCCCGACGCGTCGCAGGGCCCGGCGACGGCGCCGGCGCGTGTGCCGCTGCGGGTCCTGCCGAGCGATCACCTCGAGCGGCGTGCCCGCCGTCGCCGAGCGCGGCTCACCGTGACGGTCGCCGCGTCGCTTGTGGCGGTGTCGCTGCTCGGCGTGGTCGCCATCAACGTCATGATCGCTCAGGACCAGCTGCGACTGGACCGGCTCGACGTCCAGAGGAACGCGGCGCTCGCCCGTCGCGGTCAACTGCAGTTGCAGCTCGCCCAGCTCCAGTCGCCGGCGCGCATCGTCGCCGAGGCCGAGCAGCGCCTCGGCATGGTGGTGCCGTCCAAGCTGACGTATCTCTCCGGAAACGGAGCCGCCGTGCAGACGACGGGGGGCGGTTCGGTGCCGGCGCCGGTCGCACCGCCTCCCGCACCACCTCCCGCACCGCCCGCGGCCACCGGCTCGGCGCCCCCCGCGCCAACGCCGACCACAGCACCGCCGCCGCC
>JBPYEI010000103.1:0-66254 GCA_051985455.1 Acidimicrobiales bacterium | reverse complement strand
TGGTAGAAGATCTTGATCTTCACCTCGGGATGGAGCTGGCGCAGTCGTCGCACCTTGGCGTTCTTCTTGGTCACCAGGCGCTGGTTGAGCGTGGTGATCTCGATGTACAGGTCGTAGGCGGGCAGGTAGAAGTCAGGACGCAGCGCGGCAGCCGGCGCACCCTGGCTGTCTCGATCCAGGGTGAACTCGACGGGCTCGTACTCCCACGCGATCCCGTAGAAGTCGAGAAGCTTGGCGAACTGCCGCTCCGAGTTGTGGGCGAAGCGGACGCTCTCGTGCGGGAGGCCGCTTCGATCCAGTGTCCCCTACCCCCCCTGGCCGACCGCCGACCGGGCGACCGGCTCCGACTCCTCGGACACGTCGCTCCCGAACGCCGCCGTCGAGGGCCGGGTCTCGGGGGCGAACCGGACGATGGCGGCGTCGATCGCCTCCTTCACTCCGGCCAGCGGGACGATGTTCAGCACGCCCTGGCCGCCCTTGAGCAGGTCGACGACCTCGGCGCCGGAGTGGGCGAGGAGCGAGTCCGACCCGCCGAGGACGAGGTTGGCCGAGGCGACATCGGCCCCCAGGTTCTCCCGCAGGCACTGGATGGCCCGCCGGGTGGACTGGAGGGAGACGCCCGCGTCCAGCAGCTGCTTGATGACCTTGAGCTCCAGCAGGTCGCGGTACGAGTACCGCCGCTGGGTCCCGCTCCCCCGGGCCTCGGAGATCGAGGGGCGGAGCAGGTCCGTCCGGGCCCAGTAGTCGAGCTGGCGGTAGGTGATGCCGACGATCGAACAGACCTGCGGTCCCCGGAACCCGTCCTCTGCCATGACAACCTGCCTCCACGTCGACGCCCGGCTCACGGAGACCGGTGACCCGGTCTCCAGGGGTCAGGGGCGCCGACTCGCCTGATCACACCGACTTCGGAGCACTCACATGGGCGTAGTTACGCCGATGTGACAGGGTACGCCGCCCCCTTGGAGGCGTCAACGGGCGCAGCCGGCGGATCGGGCGGGCTTGCCGGGCTCCCGGACCGGCCCTGGGCGCTTCGCGCCTGTGGGTCATCCACCCGGCCGGTCTCCCGGACCGGCCCTAAGAGCTGAAGTCCTCGGGCCGGATGTTCTGCAGGAACTGGCGGAACTCGCCCACCAGCTCTTCGGGGTTGGCCGGCTCCTCCTCCTCGTCCTCGGTCTGGAGGACGACGCCCTCGGCGTCGAGGAGGTCGTCCGCCACGTAGAGGGACGTCCCCAGGCGGGCGGCGAGGGCGATGGCGTCCGAAGGCCGGCTGGACACCGTCGGGCTCTGGTCACCCATCCGCAGCTGGAGCTCGGCGTAGTAGGTCGCCGACCTGAGCTCGGTGATCACGACCCGCTCCACGGTGGCCCCCAGCGCCGCCAACATGTCCCGCATCAGGTCGTGCGTCATCGGTCGGGGGGTGGTCACCCCTTGGAGGGCGAAGGCGATGGCGGTGGCCTCGGGTGCCCCGATGAAGATCGGAAGCGTCCGCCGGGCGCCCTCGGTCTCCTGGAGCAGCACGACCGGCGTGTTCGACTGGAGGTCAACCCGGACGGCTGCCAAGTGCACCTCGACCATGGGAGCAACTTAGCGTGAGAACAGCTCTTCCACATGCGCGTCCGCTTCGAGCCGGAGAGCGGCGAGGTCCCCGGCCACGACCCTGTCGAGGTTGCGATAGCGCTCGGCGTAGTCGAGTCCGTAACCGAGAACGAACTCGTCATCGATGGGAAACCCGACGAATCGGAGCGGAGTGGGCACGATGCGACGGGCCGTCTTGTCGAGCAACGCACACACTTCGAGCGAGCGTGGTCCTCGCCGCCTGAGCTCGCCCAGGATGTAGGTGAGGGTCAGTCCCGTGTCGACGATGTCCTCGACGAGCACGACGTCACGGTCGGAGATGTCGGTGTCGAGGTCCTTCACGATGCGCACCCGGCCGGTTCCCTCTGCGTAGGACGAGATGGCGAGAAAGTCGACCTCGCACGGGACCGTGACCACGCGCACCAGGTCGGCCAGAAAGCACACGCTTCCCTTCAGCACCGCCACGAGCACCATGCCTTGCGGGTAGGCCGCCGACAGCTCCGCCCCAAGACGGGCCACCCCGGTCCTCAGCGAGTCGCCGTCGATCAGGACCCGGGCCGGTGCCGGTATCACCCCCCGGTGTTGTCCTTGAGCGCGCTGCGCAACAGCGACCCTCGAAGCCCTTGGCCGAGGCGCGCCAGCTCGGCCAGGGTGTCCACGGCGCGCCTTCTGGCCACCGGGTTGCGCTGCTTGAGCAGTGGCATGACGATCTGTTCGAAGAACGAGGCCTCGCGGTCGGCCGCGGTCCGGTACATGCGCAGGTGTCGAGCCTCGATGCCGAACCGACGGAACCCCGCCGCCAGACGCGCCACCGTCAGGGTCTCTTCGTCGTAGTAGGTCGTGTCCCCGACCGGGCGGCCTGCGAGCAGGCCGTACCGCTCCAGCTCGGCGAGCTCGTCCACGCTGAGACCGCTGGCGCCCGCCAGCTCCTCGGCGGTGAGGTTCACCCCCGACAGGCCGATCGACAGAGGGCTCCCGGTCTCATCGCCGGTGGCCTCGGTCGAGGCCGACCGCCTGGCCGCCGACTCTCCGGACCGGCCTTCCCGGCCGGCCGTCGCCTCGGGCCGCCCTCCCCGGCCGGTCGTCGCCTCGGGCCGGCCCTCGGCGCCGACTGCCGGCTGTGCGGACCGGCCCGAGCGCTCTCCAGAACCACGGGCCTCCGCCGCCGAGGTCTCGGCAGGGCCAGGGCGACCCGCCGGCGCCGGCCGGACCACTCCGACAGGACTCCTGGTGCTCGCTTCCGGCGCCGCCGAAGGCGACGAGGTCCCGGTCGACATCCGCGTTGCCGGCGTCGGCTCCCCCGGGCGCGGCTCGGCAACGCTCCACTCCCGCTCGGCGCCCTCGCCACGGGTGCCGGCTCGGTCTGCCGCCTGGGGCGCGAGCTCGTCAGGACCCCCCACGACGTCCTGGTCGCCGCCCTCCTCGGGACCCTCTTGCAGGGCCACGCCCACGCGGGCGCCGCCCCCGCCCTCGTGGTGGGCCGACATGCCACCGTTGGCGCCCAGACGGCCCTTGATGACCTTGAGGGGCAGGAAGTTCTCGCGTTGCTGGCGGAGAATCCACCGGAGCCGGTCGACGTCCTCCTCGTAGAACTTGCGGTAGCCGGACGGCGTGCGCTCGGGGTCGAGGAGCCCCTGGCTCTCGAGGAACCTGATCTTGGAGATGGTGATGTCCGGGAACTCACCCTTCAGCAGGGAGAGCACGTCCCCGATCGAGAGATACGTCCGCTCCACCAAGCTCTGTCCCCCTACCCTTCCGCCGCACCCGCCAGATAAACCAGCTTGAACTTACCGATCTGGACCTCGTCTCCGCTCGCCAGCTCCGCCTCTTCGATCCGCTCCCGGTTCAGATAGGTGCCGTTGAGCGAGCCCACGTCGCGCACGAGGTACCCCCGGTCGCGGCGGGCGAACTCTGCGTGGCGTCGGGACACGGTGATGTCGTCGAGGAAGATGTCGCTCTCGGGATGACGCCCGGCCCTGGTGATGTCTGCGTCCAGCATGTACTTCGAGCCGGCGTTCGGACCACGCTTGACCACGAGCATGCCGATACCCTCCGGCAGCTCGGGGAGCGTCACACCGACCTCCTGCTCGGCCGTCTCGCTGCCCCCCTCGACCGGCAGGAACGACACGGTCGTGTCGTCCGTGGACGTGGGCAGCGTCGCTCCGCACGACGAACAGAACTTGGCGTCGGGCGGATTGCGGTGACCGCAGTTATTGCAGAACATCGACGTCCACCGTACTCCTTGGCGGTCTCGCGCTCACCGGGCAGGGACTGGGGTCAATCCGAGATCAGGCGACGATAGGCATCTGCGTCCAGGAGGCCGTCGAGCTCGTCGGCATCCCGCGGCTCGATCACGCAGATCCAGCCCTCACCGTAGGGGTCCTCGTTGACGCGCTGCGGCGCGTCGGCCAACTCGGTGTTCACCTCGACGACCACGCCGGCCACCGGGGCGTAGATGTCGGAGACCGACTTCGTCGACTCGACCTCGCTGAACACCGCCGAGCCCTCGACCGTGGCGCCCTGCTCCGGGAGCTGGACGAACACGACGTCACCGAGCGCGTCCTGCGCGTAGTCGGTGATCCCCACTCGCACCTTGCCGTCCTCGAGCCGGGCCCACTCGTGGTCGGACGTGTACCGGAGGCCGTCGGGCACGTTCATGGCAGGAAGCTACCCGATCCGGCCCGGCACCTCTCACACGGACCCGGCGCCCCGGATCGACGCCCTGGACTACCGCAGGAGCTCCCGCACGAGCGATGCGTACTCGTCGGCTCGCGCCGAGGCAGCCCGGTCGTCGCGTCCCTCCGCCCACACGTGGGTCACCGGCTGCTCGGGATCGGGCAGCACCAGGGCCCACCCGTGGTCCTCCAAGACCTTCACCCCGTCGACCAGGACGAGCTCCCGGTCCTTGAGGTTCTCGACCAGGGTCCGCATGACCAGACCCTTCTGCTCCCAGGGGGTGATCACGCGCTGGTGCGCCAGGTGCACGGGCGCCGACTGGCTCACCACCTTGGAGAGCCGCAACCCGGTGGCGGCGAGCATGGCCAGCATGTTGACCAGGGTGGCGGCTGCGTCAGAGGCGGGAAGGAAACCTGGAAAGGCGAAGCCGCCCTCGCGTCCTCCGGCGAAGTCGACGTGGCCGACCTCCGCCACCTCCATGAGATGGGCGGTGGAGGTCTTGGTCCAGAGGATCTCGGCCCCGGCCTCGGCGCAGATCGCCTCGGCGGCCCGGCTGGTGACCACCGGAAGCGCCACCCGGGGTCGATCGCGGGTGGTGACCACCAGCCGCAGCAGGGCGAGGAGGGACTCGTCGTCGCCCAGCACCTGGCCGGCGTCGTCGACGATGACCAGGCGCTCACCGTCCGGGAAGATCACAGCGCCGAGATGGGCACCGGAGGCCTTCACCAGCTGGCTCACCTGCAGGGCGTGGGTCTCCCGGTCGAAGGCCACGGCGCCTTCGGTCGAGGCGTAGGGGTTGACGGCCAGCACGTCGGCGCCCAGACGGGCCAGCACGTTGGGCATCACGAAGCTCGCCGTGCCGTAGGCGTAGTCGACGACGAGCTTGAACCGCGCCGACCGGACGGCCTGGAGGTCGATGCTGTCCATGAGCGCGGCCGTGTAGAACTCGAGGGTCCTGGGCGGGAAGCCCAGATCGCCGATCTCGGCGGCCGGCACCCGCCGGAAGTCCTCCCGGTGCACCAGCCGCTCGATCTTGCGCTGGGTCGTCTCGTCGATGTCGACGCCGGCAACGTCGAAGAAGCGGATGAGGACGGCCTGCGGGTCGCCCGGCGACAGCCTCACGCTGATGCCCCCCTGGCTGAACCCCCGGCGCACCTGAAACCGGGTGACGGGCAGAGGCGCCACCTCCAGGTCGTCGGCGTTCACCCCGGCGGCGTTGAGGCCGACCATGATTGCGCGTTTGAGCATCCGCGCCGCCCGGCTCGAGTCGCGCGACGTCGTCACCGTCGTCCCCCGCTTGAGCGTCGTGGCGTACGCCATCGCCACCCGCACGGCCAGCTGGGGACTGATGTCCACGTTGGCGAGTCCCGCCACGCCCAGCCGTCCGAACAGGCTCCGCGTGCCCCGCGATTCCCAGACGATCGAGGTGTTGACCGTTGCGCCGGCCTCCACCGTCTTCGACGGATAGACCTTCACCCCGGGGTTGATCACCGCCTGCTCGCCCACGAAGCACTCGTCGCCCACCACCACGCCTTCCTCGCACCGGACCCCCTGCCGGAGGTCGTTGGCCCGCCCGAGGACGCACCCGCGCAGGCTCACGCCCTGGCCGAGGTACGAGTTGTCGTGCACGATGGCCCGCTGCAGGGACGCATCCGGGCCCACGAGCACATTTCCCCCGAGCACCGTGTGGTCGGTCAGGTGGGCACCAGGTCCGATGCGGCAGTAGTCGCCGATGACGACGGGCCCGTCGATGCGCGCCGACGGGTGCACCTCGGCACCTTCGCCGATCCAGACGCCGGGACGCAGCGAGAACCCGGGAACGTCGATGTCCACCTTCTTGTCGAGGACGTCCTGGTGAGCCCGCACATAGGCCTCGGCGTTGCCGACGTCCTCCCAGTAGCCTTCGGCGACGTAGCCGTAGACAGGCTCGCCCGCCGCCAGCAGGGCGGGAAAGACCTCGCCCGAGAAGTCGACCGGGCGTCCCGCCTCGATGAACTCGAGCACCTCCGGCTCGATCACGTAGATCCCGGTATTGACGGTGTCGCTGAACACCTGGCCCCACGTGGGCTTCTCGAGGAAGCGGTCGATGGAGCCGTCCTCGTTGGTGATCACGATGCCGAACTCGAGTGGGTTCTCCATGGCCTTGAGGCCGATGGTGACCAGAGCCTGACGCTGTTCGTGGAACGCCAGCACGGCCGACAGGTCGATGTCGGTGAGGACGTCTCCCGAGATCACGAGGAAGCGCTCGTCCAGCTCGTCCTTGGCGTTGAGCACCGAGCCGGCAGTGCCGAGCGGCGTCTCCTCGGTGGCGTAGACCATTCTCACGCCGAACTCCGACCCGTCACCGAAATAGTTCCGTACAGAATTGGCCAGAAAAGCCACGGTGACGACGATGTCGTCGAAACCGTGCTCCCGCAGCAGCCCGACGATGTGCTCCATCATCGGGCGGTTCACCATGGGCAGCATGGGCTTGGGCTGGTTCGACGTCAGCGGACGCAGGCGCGTGCCCTCCCCGCCCGCCATGATCACCGCCTTCACGGGCTCGACCCTACCCGACCACCTCGACCGGAGGACCTCCCGGGACGTCCCTGCGCGAGCGCAGCACGAGCCGCCGGGATGTACGCGCCTGCGGCGTACCAGGACAGCGCCAGCGCGGGCACCGCGCACACCCACGCGGCGACGTAGGCAGGATTGGACCACGACGCCGACGGGCCGGCGGCGAGGAAGAGCGGGAAGGCGACCATCAGGCCGAAGGTGCCGGCCTTGCCCACCCAGACCACGTCGATGCGCGCCGCACCCAGCGCGGCGAGGACCAGGACCGCGGCCGACACGAGCGCCTCTCGCGTCAGCACGGTGACACCCAGCCACAGGGGTACGGAGCCGTCGACCACGATGGCCGTCACGGCCACGCCGATCAGGATGCGGTCGGCCACGGGGTCGAGCACCTTGCCCACGGTGGACACCTGACCCAGCCGCCGGGCCAGCCAGCCGTCGACCCAGTCGGTGGCGCCCAGCACCGCCAGCAGCCCCGCCGCTGCCACCCGCTCGTGCAGCCCGAACAACAGCCACAAGAACACCGGAACCGCAGCCAGTCGAGCCGCGGTGACGCCGTTGGGAACGGTGAGGACGCGATCCACCCTGGCGTCGCTGGCGCCACGGGTACGCATTGGCGCCAGTCTACGGATCTCGTGGTCCGCGGACCCTCGTCCGTGATCATCGTCGGCGGGTCCCGGCAGTGTCCCCGCGTTCCACGTCTGGTCGAAAGTGAGCGCCGCGGCTGCGGTCGCAGCGCCCAATTTCGTCCTGACGAGACCCGCGTCAGCCTCCGCTGCTGCAGTGACCGTTCGTCGTCGGGGGCACGTCCAGGGCGGGGTTGCGGTCGAAGAACCCGACCGGCTTCAGCACGAAGCCGGCGTACTCCACGGGAAGTACAGGCCAGTCCTCCGGCCGGGCCACGTGGGTAACGCCGAAGGTGTGCCACAGGACGACGTCGGCGTCCACCAGTCGCCGATCGGCCGCCGTCCAGGCCGGCAGCCCGTCGCCGCCGCCGCTCTGGTTGGGGTAGTCACCCGCGGGGCGGCGCTCGCTCGGGTCGAAGGCTGTCACCCACAGGCTCTTGGTGGCGAAGGTGGCCCGTCGGCCGACGCTGGACGTCGGCGATGCCAGCAGGCACGGGGTCTGACCGGGGATCAGCTTGTAGCCGACGGGCTCCCCTAGGCCGTTCAGCGACGACGGGTTCACGACCTTCCAGTGGCGGCTGGCCAGCGGGTCGATGGTCCGTTTGGCGTCGGACTCCGACGCCAGCAGCCTGGCCCGCGAGCGGAAGGCGGTCCCCTCCGGGTTGTCCTCACCTGGCGGATCGGCCACGGCGTCCATCTCGTACACCGAGTTCGCCCGGCCGTCGAGGTCGAAATCGAGGCGGGCGCAGAGCAGGTGCTGGTGGTGCGGCGCGTAGAGCTCCGGGCCCACGACCTCTCCGAACGCGGGACGGTGCGAGGCCTCTCGTGCCGACGTCTGCATGATGCCGGTCAGCTTCACCTCGAGCTGGATCGTGCCGTCGAGGTACAGGTACCAGTAGAAGCCGTACTCGTAGTTGCCGACGGTCGAGATGAACGAGATGACCATCCGCCGCGACCGCCGCACCTCGGAGGCGCCGCTCCAGAGGTCGACGTGCTTCCAGAGGATGCCGTAGTCCTCCTCGTGCAGACAGATGGCGTTCGTGATCGTACGGGCCCCACCCCGATCGTCGTTGAGGACGGCGTCGAGATAGCGGATCTCTCCCAGGCAGTCGCAGCCGAGCGTGAGGCTCTGCATCATCTTCCCGAGGCCCCACTCGCCGACGTCGAAGGCGTTCTTCCACCAGTGGTTGGTGACAGTGTCCCCGTAGGGGACGACCATCTCGGCGATCGAGGCGCGATGGAGGATGGGCCGGACGCGTCCATCATCCTCGTAGCCGACAGTGTGGAGCACCAGGCCCTCGACGGGGTGGACCGACACCCGTAGGCGCCACCGCTGCCAGCGGATCTCGGATCCCTCGACCTCGAAGCTCGGTCCCTCGGGCTGGGTGATGGCCAGCGGCTTCAGATCCTGTCGCAGCGCTCCCACCGAGGCGGGGTCGTAGTTCCCCGATGTCTGCGGGATCGGAACGACCTCCCTGTCGATGAGCTCGATGACCTCCGCCGTGGCCAGATCGACCACGGCAACCAGCCCCTCGATCGGGCGGGCGTAGCCGTTGTCTGTGGGGTGGGTGCGCACGTACGACACGCAGCGCACGATGCGGCGGCCCTGCTCGCCGTCGATGCCGAAGTTGCCGGCCGGCCAGGGGTCCACCTGGACCAGGTCGAAGTCCGTTATCCCTCTGCGCCGCAGGGCCTCCTGCCACCGCCCGTCTTGCTTGACCGCGTGGAAGGCGAAGACCAGCTCGTCCACCAGCAGCGGGGAAACGACGCCCGGCACCGACCGCCAGGCGAGGACGGACGAGCGGGTGATCGACACCAAGGCCTCGTGCACGGCCCCGGTGGTCCGCTCGAGGACGGCCACCTCGGCCTGGCGGTCGATCTCGTCACCGGGCCGGTGGCCCCAGGCGATGTCCTTCGGAGGCTCGTGGAGCGTCACCCAGGGGAACCTGACGCCATCCTCGAGTCCCTGGACCTCCTTCACGATCGTGCAGGCGGCCATGATCTCCTCCGCCGACAGTGGGTCGAGCGGGTGCGCCGCCGGAACCTCGTCGGGGCCCTTGACGGCCACGCTGTGGCCCTCCTCCATCACGCTTCCTCCGGCCTCGCTGGGACGCGCTCACGTTAGTGGGGGGTCCTGAGGGAGGCCTGTGGGCGGCCCGGCGCCCTGCCCGGGGCGGGCGGGCGCAGGCTCAGACCAGGCGGGTAGCCGGGAGGGAGCGCAGGCGGCCGTCGGACCGCAGCTCACGCACGGCCGGGACCGGGTCAGGGTCGGCGAACAGGCCCTCGTCGGCGTAGTCGGCCGGTCGTCCGGTGGGGTCGGTCACCCAGTACGAGGCCTCCAGGGCGATGCCGCTCGGGTCGGTGAAGTAGATCGAGCGGAGGAAGCCGTGGTCGACGAGGTCCGTGACCTCGGATCCGGCCGCCTTCAGCCGGTCCCGGAGCGCCAGCAGGGCGGTCTCGTCGGGCAGGTTGAAGGAGAGGTGGTCGAACTGGACCGCTCGCGGGTCGGGGATCCCGGCCGGCTTGGCGAACGGCTCCAGCTCCACCCCGTGGTACTCGAAGAACGCCACCGTGTTGCCTACGCCGAACTCGAAGAAGTAGTGCCGGAACGACCTGTTGCCCAGGTCGGCCACCAACCGAGCCCCGAGCACCCCGGCGTAGAAGCGCACGGTCGCGTCCATGTCGGTCGTGACCAGGGCCAGGTGGTTGATACCCCGCCAGCGCGGGGCCTCCTCCTCGTCGTCGTGAGCTGCTGGCTGCGCCGTCGGTTCGCTGGTCATGCGTCCATGCTACGACCGCACGGTCCCGCCGTCCGGTGGGACAGCTGGCAATATGGATGTGCCTGACATGGGCGCCTGCAAGGGGGGTACAAGACCAGGGCGAGGGCCGCCAGGTTTTTCGTCGCCCAGATCGAGGAGGGTCGACGCGTTGAACACCCGAGCCGTCAGCGAGAAGCAGTCCCGCGATGTCGCCGAAGCGGCCAGAGAGCAGGAGTGGCAACGGCCCAGCTTCGCCAAGGAGCTGTTCCTGGGCCGGTTCCAGCTGGACCTGGTCCACCCGCATCCCCGTCCGTCGGCCGAGGCCCGAGCCAAGGGTGACGCCTTTCTCGCCCGGCTGGAAGCCTTCCTGCGCACCGAGGTCGACCCGGCGGTCATCGAACGCGACGCCAAGATCCCCGAGAGCGTCGTGAAGGGACTGTGCGAGCTCGGAGCGCTGGGCATGAAGATCGACGAGGAGTACGGGGGCCTCGGTCTGTCGAACCTCTACTACAACCGGGCTCTGTCCCTGGCAGGGACGTGCCACTCCGCTCTCAGCACCCTCCTCAGCGCCCACCAGTCGATCGGGGTGCCGCAGCCCCTCAAGCTGTTCGGCACGCCCGAGCAGAAGCGCAAGTACCTCCCTCGCGTGGCTCGCGACGAGATCAGCGCCTTCCTCCTCACCGAGCCGGACGTGGGCAGCGACCCCGCCCGCATGCAGTCCAGCGCCGTGCCGACCGAGGACGGATCCGCCTACATCATCAACGGCCAGAAGCTCTGGACGACCAACGGCGTCATCGCCGATCTGCTCGTCGTGATGGCCAACGTCCCCCGCTCCGAGGGGCACCGCGGCGGCATCACCGCCTTCATCGTCGATGCCCACGCGCCGGGCGTGAAGGTCCTCCACCGCAACCAGTTCATGGGGCTCCGCGGCATCGAGAACGGCGTCACCAGGTTCGAGAACGTCCGTGTGCCGGTCGACGACGTCGTCGGCGGCGAGGGTCGCGGGCTGAAGGTCGCCCTCCAGACGCTGAACACGGGACGCCTCTCCCTCCCTGCCATCTGCGCGTCGTCGTCGAAGTACTCGCTCAAGATCGTGAGGGAGTGGGCCAACGAGCGCGTGCAGTGGGGCATGCCGATCGGCAAGCACGAGGCGGTGGCGGAGAAGATCGCCTTCATCGCCGGTCTCGCCTTCGCCCAGGAGGCGGTGGTGGAGCTCTCGAGCCTCCTCGCCGACGCCGAGGAGCACGACATCCGCATCGAGGCGGCCCTGGCCAAGCTGTACTGCTCCGAGATGGCGTGGCAGGTGGCCGACGAGATGGTCCAGATCCGCGGCGGCCGCGGCTACGAGACGGCGGCCTCGCTCCAGGCTCGAGGCGAGAGGCCGGTGCCGGCCGAGCAAGTGCTCAGGGACCTCCGCATCTGCCGGATCTTCGAGGGATCGTCGGAGATCATGAAGCTCCTGATCGCGCGCGAGGCCGTCGACCAGCACCTCGCCGTCGCCGGCGCCATCATCGACCCCAACACCGACGCCCGGACCAAGGCCAGAACGGCGGCCAAGGCGGGGGCCTTCTACGGCAAGTGGCTGCCGCGCCTCGTGGTGGGCCAGGGGCAGTCCCCCCGCAGCTACGCCGAGTTCGGCGAGCTCGCCACCCACCTGCGCTTCGTCGAGCGCTCGAGCCGCAAGCTCGCTCGCTCGACCTTCTACGGCATGTCCCGCTGGCAGGCAAAGCTCGAGCGCAAGCAGGGCTTCCTCGGTCGCATCGTCGACATCGGAGCGGAGCTCTATGCCATGAGCGCCGCCTGCGTACGGGCCCAGATGCTGGCCGATGACGGCGAGGTCGACGCCGACAGCGCCTTCGAGCTGGCGGCGCTGTTCTGCAAGGGCGCCCGCCGCCGCGTCGACCGGCTCTTCGACGAGCTGTGGCACAACGACGACGCCGACAACTACGCCGCCGCCCAGGCCGTCCTGAGCGGCCGCTACACCTGGGCCGAGGGAGGCATCCTCGACCCATCGGGCGAGGGCCCCATGCTCGGCACCGCCGGACCCGAGCACGTCCGCGAGGCCAAGCTCGACGTCCAGCCTGACAGCGTCGCCGCCGGTCCCAGGAGTTGACCACGCCTCGCGCCAGCGCCCGGGGCCCGTCCCACCCGACGCGGCGGGCGGGGCTCTAGGACCCCGGTGCTGGCCATCTCGACGTTCGTGGTGGCCCTCGTCCTGGCTCAGGCCATCGGTATCGTCGGCCTCCGCCGCCGCGGCTACGAGCTCCTGTGCACGATCGCCATGGCCGGGCTGTTGGTCATCGCCCTCTTCGCCGCGGCGCGAGGCGTGGGGCTGGCTTGAGACGGCCGGCGGCGGGGTTGGGGGTCGCCGCCGCCCTGTCTCACCGAGAACCAGCGGAGGACGGGGTTGGGGCCCCGTCCGGGGCGGCGCAGGCCACACTGATGCGGTGACGCCTGCGACCCAGTCCGTCGAGTTCGAGCCCGACGCACGGGCCGAGGTCGTCGCCCGCATGAGCGCCATCGCCGGTGACCCCGACCGGCGCGGCGGGTGGATCAACTTCCACCCGGGCGTGGACGACGACACCGAGGTGCCCGAGGGGTCCTCGCTTTTCGGGCTCTTCTCGGCCAGCGGCCCGGCCGTGCCGATCTGCACGTGGATGCCGGGCAAGTGGCGCGGAGACCGGCGGGAGCCGGTGCAGATCGGCGTGCAGTACGGCACCGGGCCCAAGGCCGTAGCCCGGCTCGGCTCCCTCGGCATCGTCGTGCCCGCCGGCTGGCGGGTACGCCAGGACCATCCCCGCCGGGGCCTGGTGATCATGGTGCCGGCGGAGGAGGACCCCGACACCACCCTCAGCTGGCTCCTGCGGGCAGGTGCGGCTCTCAGTGCCGTCCCCCTCACGGGTAGGTGGCGGGCCGACGTCTTCGCCCGGTGAGGGCGTCTCTCCCTCGAACGGGAAATCCGCCGTCTGCGGGCGCGCGCGGGGCAACATGGCGGCGGGGCAGAGAGGTGGAGGGGATGGACGTCACGAAATCAACCGTGTCGCCGTCAAAAGCCAGGGCTTTCCACCCGTGCCCTGCGAGCCCACATCGTCCCGGGTAGGTGTCCACCATGCAAGAGGTCCTCATCGAGGCCGTCCAGCTCGACTCGGCGGCCGCCCTGCTCGGCGAGAAGCGGATCACGCAGCTGGCCGCCCAGGCCGAGGCGACCAACCGCGTCCTGGCGGGCCGAACGGTGTGGAACGTCAACTCCACCGCACAGGGCGGGGGTGTGGCCGAGATGCTCGAGGTGCTGCTCGCCTACGCCCGCGGGGGCGGGGTCGACACCCGGTGGCTGGTGATCTCCGGTGTGCCGGACTTCTTCGCTGTCACCAAGCGTCTGCACAACTGGCTCCACGGCGTGCCCGGCGACGGCGGTGAGCTGGGGTCGGCCGAGCGTCGGACCTACGAGAGCAACCTCGCAGCCAACGACATGGAGCTGGCCGCCAGGGTGCGCCCGGGAGACATCGTCATCCTCCACGATCCTCAGACGACCGGCCTGATCGCGCCCATGAAGCGGGCCGGGGCCGTCGTGATCTGGCGCTGCCACGTGGGTGCCGACGACCGCGACAACCCCTTCGTCGTCGGAGCCTGGAACTTCCTGGCGCCCTACCTCGAGGACGCCGACGCCTTCATCTTCTCGCGAGCCACCTACCCCCCGAGCTGGCTCGACGGTGGTCGTGTCCACGTGATCCCGCCCTCGATCGACCCCTTCTCGGCCAAGAACCAAGAGCTCGCTCCCGGTGCCGTCCAGTCGATACTCGCCCGGATCGGGCTGCTGCCCGACAGCGCCGCTACCGCACCACCCGAGTTCCTGCACCGTGACGGTCTGCCCGGCACCGTGACCGATGTGGCCGACATCGTCGCCGAGGGAGGCCGGCTCGACCCCGAAGCTCCGCTCGTTGTGCAGATCTCGCGCTGGGACCACCTCAAGGACATGTTCGGGGTGATGTGTGGGTTCGCCGAGCACGTCGGCGGCGAGCACGGCGCCAACCTCGTCCTGGCCGGTCCCGAAGCCAAGGGCGTGGCCGACGATCCCGAGGCCCTCAAGGTGTACGGCGAGTGCCTCGACGGCTGGCGTCAGCTGACCACCGACCAGCGTCGGCGCATCCGTCTGGTCCGCCTCCCGATGAGCGACATCGAGGCCAACGCGGCCATGGTCAACGCCCTTCAGCGCCACGCCGACGTGGTGGTCCAGAAGAGCCTGGTCGAAGGCTTTGGCCTCACGGTGGCCGAGGCCATGTGGAAAACGCGGGCGGTCGTGGCCAGCGCTGTGGGCGGCATCAACGATCAGATCGTCGACGGCGAGAGCGGCCGCCTGCTGACCGACCCGACCGATCTGGCTGCGTTCGGGAAGGTCGTAGACAGCCTGCTGCGCGATCCGCGCGAGCGACGCCGACTGGGCCGCGAGGCTCGCCAGCGGGTCCTCGATCTCTTCATGGGTGACCGCCATCTGATCCAGTACGGACAGCTCCTCGAGGAGCTGTTGGTGCCCGCCGCGCCTCCTGCGCCCTCGGCGGTCAGGCCCGGAGGTCTTTGACCACCTTCCCGCCCTGCATCACCACGATGGCGCGTTCGGGCTGATCGAACAGCTCCGGGTCCTGGACGGGGTCGCCATCGAAGGCGACCATGTCGGCGAGCTTGCCCTCGGTGATGGTGCCGATGTCGTCCTGTCGGCCGAGCAGCTCAGCGTTGGTCAAGGTGGCCGAGACGAGGGCGTCCATCGGCCCGATGAGCCGCGACTTAAGCGTCAGCTCTATCCCCCGGTGACGTTGCTCGGGGCCGAGGAGATCGGAGCCGGAGCCCAGGGGCACGCCGGCGGCGGCGGCGAGCTTCACCGAGCGGCTCATGGCCTCCTCGAGCCCCGCCAGGCGGGGCAGGACAGCCTCCGAAAGGCCCCACTCCTGCCACTCCTGTTCCATCACGTGGAACACGGCCAACGTGGGCACGACGTAGGCACCGGCGGTGGCGATCTGCTGGGCAGTGTCCTCGTCGAGGAGGCTGGCGTGCTCGAAGCTGCGGACGCCCGCCGTGAGACCGTTGCGGATCCCGCCGACGTTGTGCGCGTGCGCCAGCACGTAGGTGCCACGGGCCTGGGCCTCGGCGACGACGGCACCCAGCTCCTCGACCGTGAGCTGGGTGTCCTCGATGCGGTCCGTCGTGGACACCACCCCTCCCGACACCGCCACCTTGAGCTGCGTGGCGCCTCGACGGAAGACCTCGCGGGCTGCGATCCGGGCGCTGTCCGCCCCGTCGATCCTCATGGAAGCCTGCACGAGGCCGGGGACGCCGTCGTCGCGACCATGGTGGTCGAACGGATCGCGCAAGTCGCCGTGGCCGCCTGACTGGCACAGGATCGGGCCCGAGGGCAGGATGCGGGGGCCCCTCACCAGGCCGGTCGCCGTGGCCGTGGCCAGACCGCCATCGGCCCCACCCGCGTCCCTCACGGTCGTGAAGCCCGCGTCCAACGCCACGTCACACACGTGGAAGATCCGCGCCGCCGTCACCGCCACCGGGGTGCGGCGTCCGTTCAGGTCGGTCATGTCCACCAGGGTCAGATGGGCGTGGGCATCGATGAGCCCCGGAACGATCGTCAGTCCGGCGAGATCCAGCTCTCGTCCGCCCGGGGGCTGCCCACCGACCTGACTGATCCGCTCCCCGTCGACGACGATCACAGCCCGCTGAACGGGGCCGGCCCCGGTGCCGTCGATCAGGCTGGCGCCGCGCAGGACGAGCATCGCCATCGCCGTCAGGCTAGCGGGAGGGGCTCGCCGGTCGAAGCCGGTCCAAGCCCGTCGAAGCCGGCGATTGATCTCGACATAACCTGCAAATCTGACAGGGTGTAGACGGGTCGCACGGCGCTGGTGTCCTCCCCGAGCACCAGGTCGACGCTGTGGCGGTTGCGCGATCTCGGCGTCCCGCTGATTGTCGACGACTTCGGTACGGGGTACAGCTCGCTGACGTCGGTCCGCGAGCTCCCGGTCGAGGTGGTGAAGATCGGCAGGTCCTTCGTGTCCGGCCTGGGCCGCCGCACCAAGGACGAGACGATCGTCAGGACGATCGTGGACCTGGCCAGGTCGCTCGACATGCTCACGATCGGCGAGGGGGTCGAGACGGTTGCCCAGGCCGACATCCTCGCCGACCTCGGGTGCGAGCTGGGCCAGGGCTACCTCTTCGGGGCCACTCCCCCCGAGGCCGTCCCGAGGATCACGGGTGGGCAGCCGACGCCGGTCGGTGGGTAAAGTCCCACAGGGTGAAACCAGAGAACGCGGTTCGCTTCGATCGAACGCTGGGTCCGCTGTTCTACAAGCTGCATCGCTGGATGTACGAGGCCAGCGACGGGCGGGTCGGCGCGTCATCCTCACAGGGGCCCATGCTGTTGCTCTCGACGGTGGGGCGCCGCACGGGCCAGCTCCGTGCGACGCCGCTGCTGTTCATGCGGGACGGCGAGAACTTCATCGTCGTCGCCTCGAACGGCGGCCGCCCAGAGCCACCTGCCTGGTACCTCAACCTGCAGGCTGAACCCAAGGCCACCGTGCGGGACGGGCGGCGCACGCTCGACGTCGTCGCCGAGACGCCCGCCGCCGAGGAACGGGATGACCTGTGGCGCCGGCTGCACGAGTTCTATGGCGGCTGGGCGCACTACCAGACCCTCACCGACCGGCAGCTGTCGGTCGTCAGGCTGCGACCGCTGGCAGCGTCGGCTGGGGAGCACGGCTCCCAGACCCGGTCGGCCCGGGAGGACGGCACCGAGGAAGAGCCGGCCCGGGAGGACGGCACCGAGGAAGAGCCGGCCCCGGAGGCCGGCCCCGGCACGTAGCCGCCGGAGCCTGGCGTCGCGGTCACATGATCCGGCTCCTCCTCCTCGCCCCGCCAGGCGCCGGGAAGGGTACCCAGGGCGACCTGCTGGCCGAGGAGTACGGCGTGCCCCACATCTCGACCGGCGAGCTCCTGCGCGACCACGTCGCTCGGTCGACGCCCCTCGGCCAGCGGGCGCGGCCCTACCTGGAGCGGGGGGACCTGATCCCCGACGACCTCGTTCTCCGCCTCGTGCAGGATCGACTGACCAAACCCACCGTCCTCGAGGGCTTCGTCCTCGACGGGTTTCCCCGCACGATGGACCAGGCGCTGGCCGCCTACGCGTGGGCGACGGAGCACCGGCTCACGTTCTCGGCCGTGATCCACCTGACGGTCCCTGACAGCGAGCTGGTGCGGAGACTGCTCGAGCGCGGTCGAGTGACCGGTCGCAGCGACGACACGGCAGAGACCATCGGCCACCGGCTCACCCAGTACCGCACGCTCACCGATCCGCTGCTCGCCTTCTACCGTGATCGCCAGATCCTCGTCGACGTGGACGGGAACGCACCGATCGAGCAGGTGGCGCGGCGCATTCGCACGGCGCTGGAGGCCAGGGGGCTCGCTCCGGCGAAGAACAGCTGACCCGAAGAGCCCGAAGAGACGGAGGTCGCCCTCGACATGCCGATCGACCCGCAGATCAAGGCCATGTTGGACCAGCTCGCCGCCGTGGAGAGCGTCGACTACAGCGAGGTGACGCCTGAGGGCATGCGCCAGACGATCAAGCTGATCTCCGCCGCCGACGGGCCCCTCGAGGCGGTGGCAGCGGTGGAGGACGCCCACGCCGACGGCCCGGTGGGACCCATCCCCCTGCGGGTCTACCGGGCCGCGGCCATCGACCCTGGTGGTGCCCCACCGCCGATCTTCGTCTGGTACCACGGCGGCGGGTGGGTGATCGGCGATCTGGACACCGCCGACACGACCTGCCGCAAGCTGGCCAACCGGACGGGCGCGCTCGTGATCTCGGTCGGCTACCGCCTGGCACCGGAGCACCCCGCTCCCGCCCCTCTCGAGGACGCCTGGGCGGCGCTGCGTTGGGTGGAAGAGCGGGCCGGCGCGCTCGGCGGCGACACCACCCGTTTGGCCGTCGGTGGAGACAGCGCCGGCGGCAACCTGTCAGCGCTTCTCGCCGTGCGGGCGCGTGACGAAGGTGCTCCTGCCCTTCGTCACCAGCTGCTCGTGTACCCCGCCACCGATCTCACCAGGTCGTACCCGTCCCACGCCGAGAACGGCGAGGGCTATCTGCTGACCAGCGAGGCGATGTCCTGGTTCCTCGGCCACTACCTCGGTCCCGCCGACGACCCCAAGCACCCGTCGCTCTCCCCGCTGTACACCGACGATCTGAGTGGCGTCGCCGACGCCTCCATCATCACTGCCGAGCTGGACCCACTGCGGGACGAGGGTGAAGCGTACGCCGCTCGTCTCCGCGACAGCGGTGTCGCCGTGGACCTGCGCTGCTACGACGGGATGGTCCACGGTTTCCTCCAGATGGCTGGGGTGACGCCGGTGGCCGACGCGGCAGTCAGCGAAGCGGCTTCCCGACTGCGTGCCGCGCTCGTCTAGCTGCGTCGGCCGATGCTGAGCGCGCCGCAGGCGACCAGACTGGGAGTGGGGTCGCTGGCGCTCACACTCGCCGTCCTGCTGACGGCGTGTGGATCGGGTCAGTCCCGAGCCACCACGACGAGGACCTCGGCGCCCCATCCCAGCAGCCCGCCGACCACCCCGCCGCCGACCAGCCCCCCGACGACGGCCAAACCGCCGCCTCCGGGCGGGCGTCCGTACGGCGTCGGCCTGCTGACCGTCACCTACGTGGAGCCCGCCGGTCACGTCGTTCCCGCCCCGTTCGCTCCGGGTGGGTCGGCGTCCGCGCCCCGACGCCTGCAGGTCCAGGTCCGGTACCCCTCGACCGTGCCCGCCTCGGGCGACGACACCGCGCTGGCGCCGCCCGAGGAGGGCGGCCCCTTCCCGGTGGTTGTCTTCGCACCGGGCCTGAACGAGGACCCACCGCCATACCAGCCCCTCCTGCACGATTGGGCCCAGGCGGGGTTCGTGGTCGCGGCGACGACCTTCCCGGTGACCAGCCCCACCGTCCCCAACGCCGGCGACAAGGAGCGAGACCTGCCCAACCAACCGTACGACGTCGCCTTCCTGATCGACTCCCTGACTGCCGCGGCCGGCAACCCCTCGGATCCTCTTCACCGCTTGATCGACCCCGGCGAGGTCGCTCTGGCCGGCCAGTCCGACGGGGGCAACACGACCGTCGCCACGAGCTTCAACACGGCCTACCAGGATCACCGGGTCAAGGCGGCCGTCGTGCTCTCCGGTGCCCGCTACGGCTATCCCGGCGGCACGTGGTTCCCCGCTGGCTCGCCGCCCCTCCTGGCGACGCAGGGCACGGCGGACACGATCAATCCGCCACCGCTGACCAATGACTTCTTCACCGCCGACCCGCAGCCGAACAAGTACCTGCTGTGCCTGCAGGGGGCGCCGCACCTCGATCCCTACGTGGCCCGGAACAACTACGAGCAGGTCGTCGCCCAGGTGTCGATCGCCTTCCTCGACGCCGAGCTGTACCACCAGCCGACAGCCCTGGGCACGATGATGCAGGCGGGTACGGTGCCGGGCGTGGCCGCCTTCTCCTCCCGCTGCGGGTAGCGCGACCCGCACACTGACCCGGCTGACCTGGCCCTTCGCGACCGGGCGCGACGCTTCTCCCCGGTATCGTGCATGGGCGATGAACGAGGACCTCGCCGACAGATGATGGGTCCCGGCATGGGGGGCTGGGGCGGAATGCGCTCGATGCGGCGCGACAGCTCCGTCGCCCACAAGAAGCTGGCGCCCGGAACGGGCAGGCGGATACTGCGGTTCGCCGCCCCCTACAAGCGGCTGCTGGGCATCTTCCTGGTCCTGATCGTCATCGACGCCGTGATCGGTGTCGCCAACCCCCTCATCTACCGCGAGATCATCAACAAGGGCATCCTCGGCCACCGGTCAGGACTGATCGTCGCCCTCGCCCTGCTCGTCGCCGGCCTGGCACTCGCCGACGCCGTGCTCTCGCTCGGCCAGCGCTGGTTCTCCTCCCGTGTCGGCGAGGGACTCATCTTCGACATGCGGTCCAAAGTGTTCGCCCACATCCAGCGCATGCCGATCGCCTTCTTCACCCGCACCCAGACGGGCGCCCTCATCACCCGGCTCAACAACGACGTTCTCGGCGCGCAGCAGGCGTTCACCGACACCCTGTCGAACGTGGTGAGCAACCTCATCGGCGTGTCCCTGGTCATCGTGACCATGCTCTTCCTGTCGTGGCAGATCACGCTCGTCGCCCTGGCCCTGCTGCCGGTCTTCGTGGTCCCGGCGCGCTGGGTGGGCCGACGCCTCCAGACCATCACCCGGGAGAGCTACGCCCTCAACGCCGAGATGAACACCACGATGAGCGAGCGCTTCAACGTCGCGGGGGCGCTGCTGGTGAAGCTGTTCGGCCATCCTCGGGCCGAGACGACGACGTTCGACGCCCGGGCGGGCCGGGTGCGGGACATCGGCGTTACGTCGGCCATGTACAGCCGCATCTTCTTCGCCGCCCTGATGCTCACGGCGTCGCTGGCGACCGCGCTCGTGTACGGCTGGGGAGGGCTGCTAGCTGTCAACGGGGCGCTGAACGTCGGGACGCTCGTGGCCCTCACCGCCTATCTCAACCGCCTCTACGGTCCGCTGACTCAGCTGTCCAACCTCAATGTGGACATCATGACGGCGCTGGTGTCGTTCGAACGGGTCTTCGAGGTCCTCGACCTCCCGCCCTCGATCCAGGAGAAGGACGACGCCGTCGCCCTGCCGCGGGGTCCGGCGACCGTTGAGCTCGACCACGTGGACTTCAGCTATCCGACGGCCGAGGAAGTCTCGCTGGCCTCACTCGAGTCGGTGGCCACGCTCGATCGCGCTCCGTCCCAGCAGGTCCTGTTCGACGTCAGCTTCACTGCCGAGCCTGGTCAGCTGGTCGCCCTGGTCGGGCCGTCGGGCGCTGGCAAGACGACGATCAGCAGCCTCGTCCCCCGGCTCTACGACGTGCGCCGAGGCGCCGTTCGCATCAACGGCGTCGACGTCCGTGATGCCACCCTCGAATCCCTGCGCGACGCCATCGGTGTCGTCACCCAGGATGCGCACCTGTTCCACGAGACGATCCGGTCGAACCTGCTGTACGCCAAGCCCGACGCCACCGAGGACGCGCTCATCGAGTCACTGCGGGCGGCGCAGGTCCTGAGGCTCGTGGAGGGCTTGCCTGACGCGCTGGACACCGTCGTCGGCGATCGCGGCTACCGGCTGTCGGGTGGTGAGAAGCAGCGCCTGGCCATCGCTCGGCTGCTGCTGAAGGCCCCGGACGTCGTCGTGCTCGACGAAGCCACCGCCCACCTCGACTCGGAGTCCGAGGTCGCCGTGCAGGCGGCCCTCAAGACGGCGCTCGCCGGACGGACCTCAATCGTCATCGCCCACCGCCTGTCCACCGTGCAGGAGGCGGACCTCATCCTCGTGGTGTCCGAGGGACGCATCGTCGAGCGGGGGCTCCACCGCGAGCTCCTCGCCCGGGGCGGGCTCTACGCCGAGCTGTACCGAACGCAGTTCGAGCGGCAGGCCGACGGGGCGGACGGTGCCCGCCCAGAGGAGGGGGCCGAGGAGCCAGACGTGCCCGCCCTCACCGGCAGCGACGGCTGAGCACGGGGCCGCCACGGTCGTGCGACGGCCGCACCCTTCGCGGGTTCCACGTTCGGTCGAAATGGGCCCTGCCGCGCCGGCCCGCTGCGCCCACTTTCGACGAGACGTGGAACCGACCAGAGACCCAGACGTCCGTGGTGGCGGCGGTGGGGCCGGCGCTCAGTCCTGGTGTCTGAGCTTGTAGTCGGCCAGCTTGACCACCCGTCGCAGGTGCGCCGGGCTGCGCTTGAACCTCGGGGCGAGGGCGTCGAAGCTTTCTCCCTCCTCCTGCCAGCGCAGGAGACGACGCTCGATGGGGCGCAGGGCGTGGCGCCGGCGCGGTGCGGAGGAGCGCCTCGGATGGCGAGGCATCTGGGCCATCTCGATCACCCGGTCGATGAACTCGGGGCTGCGCCGGAAGCGGCGGGCGATCTCCACCCGGTCCACTCCCTCCTCCTGGAGGGCGAGCACGCGCCGCTCGAGGGGTCGAAGCTTGTCCGGAGCGGTACTGGTCGACATGCCGTCACCTCCGCGCCCTTGCGGCCGGCTCTCCTCGGTTCGGTCTCAGTCTGCCACCCGCCGGCGGAGGTTCGCCCCTTTGAGGCCCTATCGGCCGATGGCCCGCGCCTCCCGTGCCACCCGCCTGGCCTCCTGGAGCGGCACGGGTGTCCTGGCTGCCGGTGTCGACACGGCGAGAACCAGTGCGGCCGCGGTGTCGGGGTCCGTGCGCCAGCCCGCGTGGGCGAGCACGGGCCGGGCCCCGGACCTGGTGCATACCCACCTGCCGACGGTGCGGCCGTGGAGGCGGGCCGGGCGGGACGCACCCCGGACCGCGGGCGGGAGCTCGCCGCTGGCGACCAGAGCT
The DNA here is from genome assembly GCA_051985455.1 of Acidimicrobiales bacterium. Taxonomy (GTDB): domain Bacteria; phylum Actinomycetota; class Acidimicrobiia; order Acidimicrobiales; family AC-9; genus AC-9. The sequence continues at coordinate 43,626 of JBPYEI010000103.1, read as the reverse complement.
CGGTTGGTGGCGCCGACGCTCGCTCGGCCGGTGACGGCACCCAGGTGGACCGCCAGGCCCGCCCCCCTCGGGTGATCGAGCCCCGTGGCGTCCACCAGGAGCACGTCCGGCGGCGGGTCGAGCGCAGCCACCGCCTCCATGAGGATCGGTCCCTCACGAAGGGCGAGCAGACCGGCCCGATAAGGCTCGGCGACCCGATCCCCCACCACCACCTGGTCGGTCACATCAATCGACCGACGTGGCTCGTGATCCCGGTGGCTACCCCGCAGCACCCGATCCGACCGACGGAAGGATGCTCGAGCGCCGTCCGCGCTGGTCGCCGAGGGCCGCCACGTCACCGCCGCCGCCCAGGCCTGGTCGCCCCCGCCGGGCGCCGGTGGGACCGGCGCGAAGGCGACGAAGCACCCGGCGACGAGGGGGTCCGGGCTCAGCGACCATGGCTCGTCAGCCAGCGCCGCTGCGGCTTCGTGTGCCAGCCGCTCCTGGGCGCGACGCAACTCCTCCTCGGTGTTGGGCCACGGGACGTCTGACCAGTCCACGGCCCGACCAGTCTTCCGGAGGCGGAGCGGCGCCGGCGCTCACCTCAGTTCTGGCCGTGATGATGGGGTGCCGGGGGCGGGGGGGCTGGAGGCGGAGCAGGTGGGGGCGGGGGCGCGGGCGGGGGGGCCGGTGGCGCGCCGGGGGGCGGAGCTCCGGGCGGGGGCGGAGCGATGATCGAGCCCGGCGAGTCCTGGGCGACGAGGAAGTGCCCCGGTGGAAACGGCTCGGGGGCGGGGAAGCCGACTGCCGGCTGACCGGCCAGGGCGGCACCCATGAAGTCGTGGAAGATGCGGGCCGGGAAGGTTCCGCCCATGACATCGACACCGTCGATGAGGTTCATCGGGACCTGCCCCTTCGGCGACCCCATCCACACCGCCGCCACGAGGCGCGGGGTGTAGCCGACGAACCAGGCGTTGGCCCGGTTGTCGGTGGTCCCCGTCTTGCCCGCCAGGGGGCGGCCCGGGAGGTTGGCGGCGGTGCCCGTGCCCCGCTGGACGTCGCCCTTGAGGACCTGCGTGACGGTACGGGCGAGTTGGGGAGGCACCGCCTGGGTCCCGACCGAGGCCCCCTGGAAGAGCAGAAGACCGGAGCTGTCGGTGACCTTCTCGACGAAGGTCGGGAGGCGGTGGACCCCGTCCGCGGCGAGCGTGGAGTACACCGACGCCAGATCCAGCGGCGTGACCTCGTAGGACCCGATGCTGAGCGAGGGCGTCGCCCCGAGCTTGACGCCCGCCGGGATGCCCAGGCGGTGAGCCATGTCGACCACCTTGGACAGCCCGACGTCCACCCCGAGACGTATGAAGGCGCAGTTCACGGAGGCGACCATGGCGTCGTTGAGGCTCATGACGCCTATCCCCGGCTCGGCGTTGTTGGCCACGTAGGGCGGCGCCCCGGGCAGGGTGATCGTGCAGGGAGCGGTCCCGTCGATGGCGTCGTTGGGGCTCAGCCCGCTCTGGAGGGCGGCCATGAGGACGATCGGCTTGAACGATGAGCCGGGCTGGCGTCCCCCGCCTCCCCGGCCCGTGGCCACGTCGAAGCCGTTGCCCTCGGACGCCGGGTTGCCGGGAACCAGGGCTCGCACGTACCCCGTCGTCGGATCGATGGCGGTCACGGCGGCCGTGAACCTGCCCCCCGTGTCGGGGAGGTCGGAGGCCACCGCCTGCTCTGCGTCGCGCTGGACGCCCGGATCCAGGGTGGTGGTGATGTTCAGGCCGCCCCTGTACAGGGCGTTCAATCGTTGCGCTGTCGTGGTTCCGATGTCGTCGAGGCGGTGATCGCTCGTGTCGAGCAGGGCGGCCTTGACCTCCACGACGAACGGGCTGTCCTGGTGGGGGGCCGGTGGATGGAGGGCGGTCGGCACGGGCGCCGTCTTCAGCTGTGTGGCCGCGGCAGCGCTGAGGTGGCCGTTGGCGACCATGCTGTCGAGCACCTCGTTGCGGCGCCTCGTGGCGGCAGCCGGTTGGTGGATCGGGTCGTCACCTTCGGGGTTGCGGATCTCGCCGGCGAGCAGGGCGGCCTGGGCCGTGTCCACCCGGCTGACGTCGGTCCCGAAGTAGGTCTGCGCCGCGGCCTCGATTCCGTAGGCGCCATTGCCCAGGTAGACCGTGTTGAGGTAGCGCTCGAGGATCTGGTCCTTCGTCATCTGCTGCTCGAGCCGGAACGCGAGGACGGCCTCCTGGAGCTTGCGGTGAACACTGCGCTGCTGGTCGAGCACGGCGTTCTTCACCAGCTGCTGGGTGATGGTCGACCCACCCTGCACGCCGCCCGACGACAAGTCGTTTTTGAACGCCCGCACCAGCGCCGGGATGCTCACCGCGCCGTGCTGGTAGAAGGTGGCGTCCTCGGCGTCCAGTACGGCGTGGACCACGGTCGCGGGCACCTGCGTGAGCGACACCGGGGCCCGATAGTCGTCGTCCTGGAGCACCGCCAGGAGGTTGCCCTTGGCGTCGTAGACCCTCGACGGGACGTCCATGGGCTTGAGCTGCACCGGGTCCGCCACCGCCGCGTTGTGCGTCGCCCCGGTGGCGAGACGAGCGACGGGAATCAGTGCCAGCGCGCCCAGCGCCAGCGCCGTCCCTGCGGCCACGACAGTGACGGCGAACCGTCCCAGCTGCTGCATCGGCCCTTGATGTACCCCAGGAGGGGTGACCGCTCACCCCTCGACATGAGGATCGGGGCTCCCTTCGAGCGACCAGCGACCGCCCGAATGCCCTGCGTACGCCACACGGCCGCCGCCTCAGCGTCCAGGCCGGCCTGAGAGGCCGGCAGCAAGAGGAGGCTGCCGACGCGGCAGCGTCTCGGCATAGCCCGGGAAAGCGCGCCGTCGTCTCTACGGAACTGAGCCGGCCGAGCGGCGGTCCTGGTCGCCGCTCGTCGGGATGTGCTCGGCCAAACCAGTCAGCTCGAGAACGCGACTGGCCGCTCCGCTCGGCGTCTCGAGCGCGAAGCTCCCACCCAGCTGCCGGCGCTGATCGTAGGCCACGGCGATGACGTCGATACCTGCGCAATCGACGAACTCCGTCGATCGGAGGTCCACGACCAGGTCGCGCTGGTCGTCGGCCAAACCGGCCAGCACCTGGCCAAGCTGCGGCGCGCTGGCACAGTCGAGCTCACCGAGCACCGCCACTCGCACGAAGCCATCGACGCCGCGAACCATCACGTCGAATCGATCCTGAGCCGCCATCGACACCCCTCCCCAGATGTCTTCACTCACCAACTGATATACCAAGCGCCTCGGCCATTGGCAAGGAACGCTGATCGTTCGACGTGGCCGGGGCGACCAGCCGCCGACGTTACGCGACGGCGTCGGTCACCGCTCGCGAGACTGCCGATGGACGACCGCTGGCGAGACGGATAGGCTCCCAGGCGGGCTGGGAGGTGGACGATGCCAGCGTGGACAGCAACCTGGGCGATCAACGAGGTGCCCGGCCGCTGGGAAGTGATCCGGGACGGGCGGCCGGTGGGAATCGCAAGCTGCCGCGACTTGGGTGAGGCGGTTAACAAGATTCGCCGGCACCGCTTGTTCGAGGCGGGAGATCACATCGTTCAGCGTCGGGACGGCCAGGAGCGAGAGGTGGATCTCGGCGTCCTTCCCTCGCTGTCTCCCCGCTGACAGCGGCGGCGCCCGCCGATCGGGCGTCCGAAGGTCGCCAGTCTCATCGGCGCTCGACGTGAAACGGGGTCAAGTTGCCGCGCTGATCGTCGGGGACCGCAGGTCTCGACGGTTCGTCGAGTCGAATCGAGCCCCACACGGGACCGAAGTCGATGCCCATGGGCCGAAGACCCAATCGCTGCCCCGGACGCACCTCCTTCTCGCCCTCTCCCACCGGAGTGACGGTCCAGGTGCTGTCGCTCAGGTTGCTGAGCACAACCTGTCCCGGACGGCCGGGGCGGGCCTCAACCAGCCCAGCCCGGCTGCGGTGATCGTGGCTCCCGTCGAGGTGGTGCCGGCTGACCACGGCACCTTCACACAAGACGACGGTATGGCCGCGCACTTCGAGCAACGGCCAACCGGGCGGCGTGTGACCGGACCTCCAGCACGGGCGGACTGGATCGTCGGGGTCTCGAACCAGACCTTCACGGGCATCACCGGACTCACAGGATCCCGCGACTGCACCGACAACACCGACCTGCCCGGCACCAACGTGCGGGCGTACCAGTTCGACAACCCGTCGGACTACCAGACCAGCTTCAACGCCTACAAGCAGGTGGTCGGCTTCACCAGCCTCGTGCAGGGTTGTCCCCCACCGAGCAACGACGAGAACGGCACCAGAGCCTGGTTCACGCAAGACTACCCACAACAGTCGACCCAGTTCGTCGACTGTGGGCTCATCCAGTTCGGCAACAACCAGAACTCCCCCACCTACGTGTGGACGATCCCCAGCCACCAGACGTTCGTCCGCGCCGTGGCCAGCCCGAGCACCTCATTCGCCGACCTCAACACGTGGTTCAACGACCACGCGCTCCCGTAGCGCGACATGAGGGACCACCCCGCGTCAGGCCGGCCACCATGGCGGTGATCGAAACGCAGACCTTCCGGCTCGCCCAGGGCGCCGGTGTGTCTGAGTTCCTCGATGCCGACAAACGGCTTCAGACCGAGCTCATGCTCCGGAAGCCGACCTTCCTCCGACGCACGACCGCCCGCGGTGCCGATGGGGAGTGGCTCGTCGTCGTGCTCTGGGGCTCCGAGGCGGATGCAGACGCGTCGAGCGCCCAGTTCGACCGTCATCCGGCCAGGGTGGACTTCCTGGCGCTGGTGGACGAGGCGACGGTCACCTCGAGGCGGTACGAGACCCTCGAGTGACGATCCGCTCATTGCTGGACGAGCGTCACCGGGTTTCCCTCCGGGTCGATGATGGCGGCGAGGGACGCCCCACCGGGGATGTCGAAGCGTTCGAAGACAACAGTGGCGCCCAGCTCGCCCGCCTTGGCCACCGAGGACTGCAGGTCGCGGACCTGCACGTAAAGGGTGACCCCGCTGCGCTCGCTCTGGCGCAGGTGCCCGGCCGGGCCTGGGTCGGGTCCGCCGATCCCGGGCGGGATCGGCATGATCGGCCCGTCACCGATCTCCCAGTTGAAAAGGGCTGAATAGAAGGCCCGCTGGGCCTCGGGGTCGACCGCCTCGATCTCCCAGTGCACGACGGGCCGCGGCCAGTCGTCCTCCATGCCAGCCTCCCCTGTCGTTCGTCCACGGTAGCCGGGTGAGCCGGTCTGGTTCATCCGCCGAGCCCACAGTGCGCACCAGGGCCGCTGCGAAGACCATGCGGCCCCGATCGAACCGCGGTTTGTCGGCGACCGGGCCTCGGTCTACGGTCGCATGCCGGAGCCGGTATGACCGTACCCCTGAGACTGTGGTCCGACGAGGTCGAGGACATGCGGGCTGAGGCTCGCGCCGCCGTCAAGGCCGGGATGGACATGTTCAGCGGCCCCGACATCGAGCCCGCAGCGCTGTCGCGGGACGAGCGTGTCCGCCTCCAACGAGCGGCGATGCCAACCATCCCGGTTCCCGAGGCGATCGAGCGCACGATCGAGGGTGTCCAATGCCGCATGTTCCTGCCGGAAGGCAAACGGGCACCTCGGGCCGTGTACCTCCACTTCCACGGCGGCGGGATGGTGGCGGGCTCTCCCGAGACCATGGACATCCCCAACCGCGACCTGGCTCGCGACCTCGACGTGATCGTCGTCTCACCCGACTACCGCAAGGCGCCTGAGCATCCCTATCCTGCCGGACCTGACGACGCCTTCATGGTGTCCGCCTGGTTGACAGAGCACGCACGCGACGAGCTGGGGGCCGAGCGGATCATCATCGGCGGCGAGTCGGCCGGCGGCTACCTCACCGCACTGGTCGCCCTCCGCCTCCGCGACAGCGTTCCCGGTGCGATCGACCGCGTCATCGGCCTCAATCTGGTCTTCGGCATCTACGACTGGGGCCACACTCCGAGCCAGCGTGGCCTCCGTCCGCACGAGGGACCCGATCTGCTCGACCCTGAAGAAATCGAGTTCGTCACCGAGTGCTACCTGCCGGCTCTGACAGCCGATGAGCGTCGAGCACCGGCCATTTCCCCTGCCTACGCCGACCTGCACGGGCTACCACCCATGTTTCTCAGCGTCGGGACGTCTGATCACGTCGTCGACGACACGCTGCTCCTGGCTGCTCGGGCGGCGGCAGCCGGAAACCGGGTCGAGCTCTTTGTCGCCCCGGACATGCCTCATGGATTCTTCGCCTTCTCGTGCGCCATGAGCAAGCTGTGGGCCGAGCGCCTCAACGCCTGGCTCGAGCAGGTGATCAGCGCCTGACTGGCCAGCCGTCAGCCGCGCACGAGCTGGCCATAGGTGCTGCACAGGCCGACCGCCTCGATCACGAGAAAGGCGGTGACGAGCACGAGCACCACCGCCGCTCGCCACCGTTTCGCTCTCCGCACCGTCGTCGCCGGCATGTACCACTCCGGAAGCGGTGGCGTCTGATAAGGCGAGAGCCTCACCGGCACCGCGTCCCGATCAAGCGGCTCATCAGGGTCGCCCGCGAGGGCCAGGGCCGTGAGCTCGGCATCGGTGAGCTCACAGTGGTCGACCTCCGCGTCCCAGGTGTGCGCACCCTCTGCAGCAGTATCCAGTTCGTCGCCCATCGGCCGCACTCTCTCTCCGGCTAGGATCCAACTCCCAGCGTACGGCAGGGGCCCAGCTAGCGGGGCTCGCCCGGGCCGGGCGTGATTACGCTGCAGTCATGCAAGACTCCATCGCGCTGAGCCCGCATGCCACCGGCGCGTTGGCGGCCCGGCAGTTCGTCGTGGGCGCCTTGCAGCGGGCTGGTCGTGACGACCTCAGTGATACGGCTGCCCTGCTCAGCAGCGAGCTCGTCACCAACGTGGTCCTCCACGCCCGCTCGGACATGATCGTGGAAGTGGATATCGACGACACCAGGCTCAGGGTGAGCGTGATCGACAGCAGCAATCAACCGGCGCGACGGAGAGAGAGCGCAAGCCTGTTGGAGGAGCACGGCCGCGGCCTCCAGATCGTCGACGCCCTAGCCACCTCCTGGGGCGTGAACGCCGGCCCTCGCGGAAAGGCCGTCTGGTTCGAGTTGGGGAGGGGCACCCCCTAGCCTCCATCGGGTTCTTGTGTAGGGGGAAACAACGACCGCTTACTGCGGCCTCACCCGAAAGACCAGGATCGCCAGGTCGTCGCCTAGCGAGCCCTCGGAGAAGGCCAGCACGGCTTGCTGCGTGGCGGCGACGACGCCCTTGGCGTCGAGGGGGGCGCGGGCGAAGGTCTCGACGATCCGTTCGGTGCCGAACTGTTCCCGATCGCGTCGGGCTTCGGCGAGGCCATCGGTGAAGAGCAGCAAGCAGTCACCGGCCGACAACGACAGCGTGCGCTCGCCCACCTCGGCCTCGTCCAGCATCCCCAGCAACGACCCGAGCGGGGCGAGCTCTTCGACCCGCCCGTCGGCCCGTCGGACCACCGGAGGTGGATGACCCCCTCCGGCCATCTGCAGCGTCACCCCGGCCTCACGCACCGAGACGAACCCGAAGATGGCCGTGCAGAAGCGTTCCTCGTCGCCCCAGGCCTCGGCCGACGACAACAGGCTGGCGTCGAGCAGCTCGACGACCTCCTTCGGCGACGTCGTGCTGATGGTCAGCGCCCGGAGCGTGAAACGGACCTGCGCGGTGAGGGCAGCGGTCTCGAGCCCGCTGCCGCCCACGTCGCCGATGGCGAAGGCCCACCGGTCTCCCACCTGCCACGCGTCGTAGAAGTCGCCGCCGATCTCGAGCCCCGATCCGAGAGGGCTGTACCCGGCTGCCACCTCGAGGGTGGGAATGCGGGGCAGCTCGGGTGGCAGGAGGCTCCGTTGAAGTCGTTTGCTGGCTTCCAGTCGCGTCGTGTATTGCTGGGCGCGATCCAGCGCCTGCGCGCACTGTCCTGCCAGCGTGAACACGAATCGACGTTCACTCTCGTCGAAAACCTTGGCTTCGGAGAATGAGAACCGAAGGGCTCCGATGCGTCGCCCGTTGACCTCCAGCGGCACGGCGCAGATCGAGGCCGTCCCTTCTTCGATCCCCGCCAGCTCGGGAAACCTGGCGTCGCGATCAGCCTCGTTCTCGACCCACACGGGCTGGCCCGTGCGCAGGGCGAAGGCGGCGGGCAGCTCGGCCGACGGCGATTCGGCCCGCAGGCGGTCGACGACCACCTGCTCGTACCCCACCGCGCCGGGCACGATGATCTGGTTCTCGTCGGTGGCCAGCAGCATCCCCCCGCCGTCGGCTCCCAAGGCTGTGACGCCCTCGGTGAGCACGGCATCGGCCACGGCCTCGACCGTGGAAGCGCCCGTCAGAGCTGCCAGCAGTGAGTAGAGCCGTGCGGCTACCCGCTCCTCGGTCACTCACTCCCTCCTTCCGGCGGCCAAGCTCCGAATGTAACGCAGCGGTTGCATCCGGCGCCTGCGCCGGCGCGACCGGTGGGGGGCGGCGTCACAGCAGCTGTCGTGCCGCCAAACGGCGGAAGGGCCCTTCAACGGCCATCAGCTCGTCGAAGGCTCCAGCCTGGGTGAGCCGACCGTGGTCGAGCACGTAGATCCTGTCGGCGTGGCGGATCGTGCTCAGACGATCGGCGATCACGATACGCGTGGCGTTCATCCGTTGAATGTGGGCGGAGACGATGGCCTGATCCCGATCGTCCAGCGTTCGATGCCGCTCTACCGGTCGGACGCTTTGTGTGAGAGTCTTGCCACGGGCAGCGGCGGCCCTCGCTGCGCCTCCGGCAGGTCGTCTGTGCCGAGGGTCGTCGAGAGGAGTAGGGAGAGACGCCGTGGCAGTGTTCTGGCGACGAGGGAGCGCAACATCGGTGCTGGCAGAGGCCGAGGGTCGATCCGCTCATTCCGCCAGTCCTCCCCCGGCACCCGCCCTCGAGCCGTCGCCGTCCACGACCCGGAGACCGTCAGCGGTACGGATTCTGAGTGATGAGAAAGAGCTGGAAGAGGCTTTGCGGCGGGCAGCGATCCACGAGCAGCAGCTGCTGGAGCGCATCACCCGACTGGCGAGTCACTACAACAGGTAGCCTGGAGTGGTCGGAGTGGACCAGCAACCCACCGACGAACTGTGCGGGGAGATGCCAACCAGGCCAAAGGGGTGATGGCCGTGGATGCGACTGGGGCCCCACGCGGCGAGTCCCGCCAGCAGGCCGATACCGAGCTCGAACGCCACCCTCGACCCTCTGGACCGGGCGACCGCGCTCTCCGAGCCATGGGCGACGCTTCCCGGCGGGCACGAGCGGCCAACTCTGGTGGTGCGCCGCCGGCTGTCGTCGACCACCACCCCCGGTTAAGCGCGGGTGAAGGAGGCGGCTCCCCACCTCCCATCTTGGAGTCTGAGCCGCCCACGGAGGGTGTGACGGGCTCGGAGCTGCTCGATCACGATCTGGCGTTCGCTGCCCCCCCTTACCCGGACGCCGCCGCTCTCAGCCAACGCAAGCTCCCCCGGATGGCCGCGGCCGGGATCCTGGCCGGGGTGGCGGTCGTTGTCGCGGTCATCGTCCTGAACGCCCGCGGCGGCTCGAGCTCGTCTCGCACCCATGCCGTCGCACGGCCCGGTACCCACCAGCCGACCACGTCGCTGACGCACCCCACGGCGCCGGCGCCCGCCCCGACGAGTCCCCAGTCCGTCTCGACGATCCCGCCCGGTCCAACCGCCCCGGCAGCGGCTGCGGCCCCCGCGCCCGCCGCGGCCACGCCAGGCGCGGGACCCGAGCTCTCGTCGATGACCCCGGGCCATGGAACGGCCGGTCAGACCGTCGTCGTCTCCGGCACCAACCTCATCAGCTCCGACGGACAGGTCCTGGCCCGCTTCAACGGTGAAGCTGCCGGGACGAGTTGTTCGACGCCGACCTCGTGCACCCTGACCGTTCCCGCGATCGGTGGAGCGCGTTCCACCGTCACGGTAACAGTGACGACTGCGGCCGGAACGTCCAACACCCTCACCTTCTCGTACGGATAGGACGCACCGGCAGCGCCCGTCGCGTAGGGTACGGCTCCGATGGGCCGGGCACTCCTGAACAATCTGCCGGACTGGGCGCTGATTCTCATCTTTATCACCGTCGCCGTGATCATCGGCGTCGGGGGGGAGCTCCTCGTCCGCACCAGACTGCCGGGCTGGAGAGCGGAGGCCTCGAGCCAGTCGATCCTCGCCGTCAGCGCCATCGCCATGACCTTCTTCGCCCTCGTCCTCGCCCTCGTGGTCGTCGACCTCTACACGTCGTACAAGGACGCCTCGGCGGGCGTCACTGCGGAAGCGAACAGCCTGATCAAGATCATCCAAGACGCCGATGCCTTTCCTCCTGAAAACGAGAACGCGATCAAGGACGCGGTCCACCGGTACGTGACCGAGGTTCGGGACCACGAGTTCCCGGCGTTGCGACAAGGTAATGAGGACCCGCAAAGCCTGGCGCGCCTCCTAGGGATCTCGGTGGCCCTGCGGTCCTACACGCCGGAGACCCAGACCCAGGTCAGCTTCTACGACTCGGCCGTGTCACAGGTGAACGACCTCATCGCCGATCGAGACACCCGCGTCAGCGACGCCGACTCTTCTGTCCCTGGCGCCCTGATAGCTCTCCTGTTCGTCTTGTCCGCCATCAGCTTTGTGACGGTCGTCTTCCTCAAGGTCCACCAGCCAGGCTTGGACATCCTGCTCGTGCTCGCCATCTCTCTCATCATCGGCCTGGGGCTGGCCACCGTCTTGATCCTGGAATACCCCTTCTCCGGGTCTATAGCGGTCTCCTCCGATCCGCTCCAGCAGGTGTTGAACTTCTCGGCGCTTACCCAAGGCCCCTAGCTGCTCGCTGCGCCAACACCATCGGCCGTCGGCGATCAAGAGCTCGCCAGCAACGCCAAGCCCCTAGTCGTCGTCCTCCGACCCCAGATAGCTCCACACGCGGGGGAAGCGTCCGACGTCGAGGGTGCGACAGATCATCTGGGCCGCCATGCTCACGCCTTCGGTGAAGGTCGGAAAGGCGAGCTGGAGCTCTGCCACTCGCTCGACGGTCATTCCTCCCACCATGCAGGCGGCGACGGTCTGCACTGTCTCGGCCGAGTACTCGCCGAGGACATGCGCGCCGAGGATCATGTGGGAGCTGCGATCGGCGATGAGCTTGCAGAATCCCTCGGGCCGGCCGTCGGCAACCGGTCGGAGCAGGTCGTCGTAGCGTGCGATACCGGTGACGACGTCGTGCTCCTGTGCTGCCTCGGCCTCGGTGAGGCCCACCCTGCCGTATTCCGGATCGGTGAAGCTGCCGCTCGGGACCACGTCATAGGTCGCTTGCCTGGTGGGCCCCAGCACGGCATTGTGGGCGGCGATCCGTCCCTCCAACCGGGCCGTCTGCACGAGCATCGACCGGCCGTTGACGTCCCCGACAGCGAAGATGTGGTCGACGTTGGTACGCAGGAACACGTCCACCGGGATCGTCCTGCGGTCAGCGAGCACACCGGCTTGTGCGAGGGCGAGCTGGTCAACGTTGGCGGGCCAGCCGACGGCGAAGAACACAGTGTCGGCCAGGGTGTCCTCGGCCGACTCGCCCTTCCGACAGCAGATACGAATACCAGCCTCTTCCTTGCGTAGCGCCTCGACCAGCGTCTCTGTGTGAACCTCGATGCCCTGGACCTCATAGGCGCGGCGCAGTTCGAACGACACGGTGCTATCGGCGCTCGGCAGCAGCCGATCACCCGCCTCGAACACGGCGACGGTGACGCCGAGATCGGCGAGTATGGATGCGATCTGGCACCCCGTATCGGCGCCCCCGACTACCACGGCGTGGCGGGGAAGCTCCACCAGGGACGGGATGTCCTCGTAGGTGAGCCCCAGCTCGGCACCGGGGATGGGAAGGTGGGCCGCGTGCCCGCCGACGGCGAGAATGATGCGGCTGGCCGACCACGTGCGGCCGTCGTCCGCAGCCAGCGTGTGGGCATCGACGAAGTGCACCGGGCCCAGGTCCTCGCGCAGATCGATCCCGTGCCGACGGACGTGGCCGCTCAGGTCCTTCTTCTCCTGGGCGTACCTGGCGACCCGCTGACTGTTGGCAACCACCGAGACGAGGTCGGGCGCAGGGGCGGCACCGTGTAGACCAAAGGCCTCCCACGAGGACCAGTCACGCATGAGCCGGGCGGCACGGGCCAAGGTGCGCACGGGTGCCGGGCCCCGATTGAGGGTGCTGCCACCGAGCCCTCCGGCCTCGAGGAGGGTCACCTGCCCGCCCAGCTCGGCACCCTGGAGCGCGGCGGTCGTCCCCGCCGGCCCACCGCCGACCACGATGAGGCTGGGCTCAGTCGGCATCGGACGGGCCGACTTCCAAACCACAAGCTCGGGGGCTCGATCGGGAGCCCAGCGGTGTCACAGCGCCACGATGACCTTGATGTCGTCGGGCTCTTTCGCCAGCGCGTCGGGCCACGTGGCCATCGGTACCTGCCTGGTGATCAGCCTCCCCAGCCAGCCGCGATCGGCTCGCGCGAGGGCCTCCGCCGCCTGGTCGTAGTGTCGGCGGGCGGCGTTGACGGTCCCGAAGATCACCTGGTTGCCCAGCACGATCTGGCGATTGACGGCGTGGATGTCGGTCGACACGACGTGGGGGTGATGGGCGACGCCGGCCAGGGCGATCACGGCGTTCGGAGATGCGGAGTCGATGACCTCGGTGAGAACAGGGCCCAGGCCGGTGCACTCGATGACCACGTCCGGTTGTACGGGCAGCTCGGATGCGGGAGAGGTCGAGTAGTTCGCCCCTAGGTCCGCCACGAGCTGCGGTTTCGGTCCCTCGGTGACGATGTCGAGGACCCAGGTCTCCAGGCCGCGCAGTCGTGCCAGCAGCGCCGCCAGCAGCCCGACCGGACCGGCCCCGGTGACGACGGCGATCTGCGGGTCGAAGCAGGCCCTGGCTCCGATCCTCTCCAGGTGCTCCCAGGCCTTGGCGACGACGGAGGTCGGCTCGAGAAGGACACCGAGCTCTCCGAGGCTCGGGTCGACCTTGACGGCGAAGCCGGGATCGATGCGCCAGAGCTCGCTGCCGTAACCAGGAGCGCCCTTGATCCCCCGCTCGACGAAGCGACCGTTGCGGCACATGTCCCACTCACCGTTCTGGCAGCACTTGCACGGCTCGGGGTCGGGGCGCCGAACGATACCCACGACGAGATCGCCCACCTCGAGCCCACTGCCGGCGGGGGCGTCGACGACCTCCCCGAGCGACTCGTGACCCAGGACGAGCCGGTCCGCCCCGTCGGGCAGCGTCCCGTAGCCGTCAAAAACGATCTCGGCGTCGGTGCCACAGATGCCGACGGTCCGCCCGCGTACGAGCACCGAGCCGTCCGCGGACGGGGGGTCGGGAACATCGACCACGCCGGCAAGGTCCACTTTGCCCGGAACAGCGGCAATCGCCCGCATCGCATGTCCTTCCGACGTCGGAACGTCTCGCCGCTTTCGTCCCGACGCCGCCCACCATATCTGAGAGAAGTCCTCGATGCCGGACGACCGCGTCGACCGATGGAGGACGACAGGCTTGGACAGCCGAGCCGTCCTACACTCAGGGTGACCCTTGGCGGAAGGAGGTCCTCCGTTGTCCACCTCGACGGTGAGCGGAAGTCGGTTTCCCCCGATTGCTGACTATGGGTTCCTCTCTGACTGCGAGGTGTGTGCCCTGGTCGCACCCAGCGGCAACGTCGAATGGATGTGTCTTCCGCGCATGGACGGTCCCAGCATCTTCGCCGCCATGCTCGACCGCTACGCGGGATCCTTTCGGCTGGCTCCCGTCGACGTCACCGTTCCTGCCGGCCGGCAGTATCTGCCCGGCACCATGGTCCTGGAGACGACGTGGAGCACCAATACCGGATGGGCCGTGGTCCGTGACGTCCTGCTCGTCGGGCCCTGGCGGCACCGATCGTTCCGCACGGGCGACCATCGCCGGGTGCCGGCCGACTACGCCGCCGAGCGAGTGCTCCTGCGGACGGCTCGGTGCGTGAACGGAACCATCGACCTCGTGATGGAGTGCCTGCCCGAGTTCGACTACGGCCGAACCCACGCCGTCTGGCGCTACACGGGTGAGCACTACGGCCAGGCCGAAGCGGGCCCGAGCGAGGAGGAGACCCATCTCCGCCTCACCAGCGACATGAACCTGGGGTTCGAGGGACCCGCCGCCGTGGCGAGGAAGCGGCTGCGAGACGGTGAGCAGGTGTTCTGTGCCCTCTCTTGGGGCGACGGCGCCCCACCCGAGGACATGGACGAGGCACGCGCCCGACTCGCTCGGACGGCGGACTACTGGCACGAGTGGATAAGCCGCGGCGAGTTCCCGGATCACCCGTGGCGCAAGTATCTGCAACGATCGGCGCTCACCCTGAAAGGTCTGATCTACGCACCGACGGGCGCCCTCCTGGCGGCTGGAACATCTTCGCTGCCGGAAACTCCCGGCGGCGAGCGCAACTACGACTACCGGTACACGTGGCTCCGTGACTCGACGTTCATCCTCTGGGGCCTGCACACGCTAGGCCTCCACCGGGAAGCGAGCGACTTCTTCTACTACATCATCGACCTCGCCGAGAAGGAGCCCGACCTCCAGATCATGTACGGCATCGGTGGTGAACGCGAGCTCAAGGAGGAGACGCTGGATCATCTGAGCGGCTACGACGGAGCCCGGCCGGTCCGCATCGGTAACGGGGCGTGGAACCAGCGCCAGCACGATGTCTGGGGCGTACTCGTCGACTCTGTCTACCTCCACGCTCGGTCCCGCGACCGGGTGGACGACCGTCGCTGGGCGATGCTCAAGCATCAGGTCGAGGCGGCGCTCTCCGCATGGCGCGAACCGGATCAGGGCATCTGGGAGGTTCGTGGTCCGGCCCGCCACTTCACCGCCTCCAAGGTGCTGTGCTGGGTGGCCGCAGACCGCGGGGCGAAGTTGGCCGCGCTCCGTGGCGACGCCAAGCGCGAGGCAGAGTGGCGCCAGGCTGCGGATGAGATACACGCCGACGTCTGCGCCAACGGTGTCGACGATCGAGGTGTCTTCTGCCAGCACTACGAGACGACGGCGCTCGACGCCTCGGTGCTCCTGATCCCGCTCGTCGGCTTCCTCCCCCCTGACGACCCCAGGGTGCGAGCGACGGTGCTGGCCATAGCCGACGAGCTGACCGAAAACGAGCTGGTGCTGCGCTACAAGGTCGAGGAGATCGACGACGGCTTCGCCGGCGAAGAAGGCTCGTTCACCATCTGCTCCTTCTGGCTGGTGTCAGCCCTGACCGAGATCGGGGAGGTCGATCGGGCCAGGGCGCTGTGCGAGAAGCTCCTGTCCTATGCCAGCCCCCTCGGTCTGTACGCAGAGGAGATCGACGCGCATTCCGGTCGTCATCTCGGCAACTTTCCCCAGGCGTTCTCGCACCTCGCCCTCATCAATGCCGTCGTGCACCTCATCAGCGAGGATGAACGCCTCAGCGCAGAGGCTCGACCGGCCACGCTCTAGTCGACGCGCAGTAGCGCTCCTGCCGGCGCCGAGGGAGGCGGGTGCCCATGCGCCGCGGCTGTTCAGGGCGTCGCTTGACTCGTCGTCGATGTGGTGCTGGTCGATGTCGTCTTGGTCAATGGAGCGGTCGTGGTCGAGGTCGTTGAGGTGCTCGAGCTGGTGGTCGACGGCGGCGCCGACGAGGGGGGTGCCGCGGGCTGGACATCGCAGCTCGGAGCGGGCGGTGGCGCAGGGTTGCTTGCGGGACCGACGGGGCTGAAACGGGTGCAAGTGCGGGTTGTGAGGGTGGGACGGCGGGGACGTTGTAGCTGGGTGGCAACGGCGGCACGTAGTCCGGTCCGATCCCACAGTCGGACAGCACGGTGGCCGGATGCTGCAGGAACTGCTGAACGGCACCTCTGATGGTGTCGGTCGTGAAGATGATGGCCACGCGTTTCGTCGGGTCGCTCGGCAGTGTCATCTGCGTGGCTACCCCTGCCGCGGCGCCGTCGGAGAGCAGCGCTGGACCGCCACTGTTGCCATGCTCGATGGCTGTGTTGGCCAGGATGGCTTCCCGGGCCCCGGGTGGCTGGAAGTTGACGATCGAGCCGGGAGATACGGTGAACTGCGGGGTTGGGAGCGGATAGCCGAACAAGACAACGTGCTCGCCCTTGACCAGACTGGCGGTGGGAGCCCATCCGAGCACCACGGGCAGCCTCTCCTTGACTTCGATGACTGCGATATCGGGCGCCTTCGAGCTGCCAATCACCCGTCCCCGTAGTGCCTCGCCGGTCGGAGAGCGGACGAGGGGCGCGGAGTCGTTGGATATCACGTGGTTGTTCGTCACGAGATGGTGAGCGTCGATGGCGAACGCGCTTCCGGATCGCCAGAACCCACAGCCCTGCGTCTCGACCCGCCACACCGCGGCACCGAAGCGCTTCGCCAACTCGACGTCGGAGAGCCCGGTGGCTGTCGGCGGGGGCCGCGCGACCAGCGCCCCGGGCTGCCCGCGGGCGGCCACCGGTGCTGAAGAGCTCGTCGTGCACCCCAACCCAACAAGGCCGCCCACGAGGACCAAGAACAGGACATGCAGTCGGCCAGAACGTCTGATCATTCCTTCACCCCAGCAAATTGGCGCCGGACGGTACATCGACGTTCGCTCACCCGTCAACGGGACGGACCGAGAGCCTCCTTCGTCGCTGGCCGGACTGCGGGCGACCACTCGAGCGGCGCCGCGAGAGCGCAGACATAGCTCCGGTTCCACCTTGCGTCGAAATGGGCCCCCCGGGAAGCAGGTCACGCTCCTCTTCGTGGCTCAGCCGACAGTGGTCCGTTTTGGTCGGCCCCGGTCCTCTATGGCAGGCTGCGTTCCTGTCCTCTGCGCCCAGCAGTGCCTGGCCGCGCTGGCTCGGTAGGTGGCTCTTCCTCGTCGTCGGTGGGATGGCGGCCGTTCTGGCGGCTGTCTTGGACCCCGGCGCCGCTCACTCCGCGGCCTCCCAGGACTGGCCACCGTTCGTGCTGGTCGCCGGACTGCTCCTCATCGGCTTCGTCGCCGCAGAGGACGGGCTGTTCTCCGCCGCCGGCCATCGGCTGGCCCGCGTCCCCGGGAACGGGATGGTGCTGTTCGCCGGAGCGGTGGTCCTGGTGGCGGTGGTGACGGCGACGTTGAACCTGGACACCTCGGTTGCCTTCCTCACCCCGGTGCTCGTCTACACGGCCCGTCGGCGGGGGGAGGGCGAGGCCCCACTCCTCTATGGCTGCCTGCTGCTCTCCAACGCCGCCTCGCTGCTTCTCCCGGGATCGAACCTGACCAACCTGATCGTGCTCGGCCATCTCCACCTGTCAGGCGGACGGTTTCTCACGAAGATGGCTCCTGCGTGGGCCGCAACAGTGGTGCTCACTGCTCTGGTGGTCGCCATCGCCGAGCGTCGGTCCCTCTCCACACGGGTTGGTCCGGCGGCCGAGGCCGGTCGCCCGTCCTTCGGCGTGGGATTGGCGGCGGTGGTCGCGGCCCTCTGCCTGGTGCTGGCGCTGCGCTCCCCGGCGCTGCCCGTCCTCGTCGTGGGCCTCGTCGCCGTGGGCGTCCGGTTGGCGCCGGGCCAAGAACAGCCCGCCAGAGTGATCGAGGTGCTCGGCCTGCCGGTGCTCATCGGCCTCCTCGGTGTGGCTGTCGCCCTCGGCACTCTGGGCCGAGCATGGTCGGGTCCAGCCGACGTGCTCGCCCACCTCGACTCCTGGGGAACCGCCGCTCTGGCCGCTGTCGTGTCGGTCCTGGTCAACAACCTGCCGGCCGCGTCCCTGCTCGCCGCCCGGGTGCCGCATCACCCGTTCTCTTTGCTGGTCGGCTTGAACCTAGGCCCGAACCTGTTCGTGACCGGATCCCTCGCGTGGATCCTTTGGCTCCGGGCGGCGAAGACCGCTGGCGCAGAGCCATCAATAGTGAGGGCAAGTCGTCTTGGGGCCGTCGCCGTCCCCCTGTCCATGGCATGCGCTCTCGCCACGCTCGCCGCCGCCGGGGTGCACTGAGTGCCCGCCCCCAACTGTTGCGCTTGGTCCTCCCGTCACTTGGTACTGGTGATCAGTCGTTCGCGGTCGAAGACCGCCGGTACGAACCGCGCACCCACGCGGAGGAGCACCAACAGCCCTATCCCGAATCCAGCTGCCACACGGATGTTGGCGGGGATCACGTTGAAGGCGATCAGCGAGGTGACAGCGACCGTCGGAAGGCTGGCGAATATGGACAGCTGTTGCGCAGTGCGGGGGTCGCTCGACCGGGCAGAAAGGGCGATGCCGACCCAGATGGACCAGGCGGCGAGCAGCGGGGTGAACACGAGCTGGGCGAGCACGTCTGGGCCGCGAACCAACGCTGAGGCCACGCCCGGACTGGCGAAGAGCTCGACGATGGCGACGTACAGGCCGAAGACGGCATAGGCCACGACCACCGACGGCACAAATGCCGCCAACGCCTTGCCCAGCAGCAGCTCCTCGCGCCGCACCGGCGTGGACAGCAAGGGCTCCAGCGTGCCCTGGATACGCTCGCCCACCACGGAGTAGGCGGCGAGCGTCGCTGGTACGAGCACCGGGATAGCCAGCATGTAGATGAGGGTGTGTTCGTGGTGCAGCAGTGCCGACGCCTTGGAGGAAAGGGTGAAGACCTGGATGACCGGTTGGATGATGAAGATCAGCGGGAGGATTGCCGTGGCGTAGATGAAGACGTTGCGGTTCCGCCGGTACTCGCGAAGCTCCTTGGCAAAGATGGCACGAACGCGCCTTAGGCTCACGCGACGACACCTCCTTCGTCATGGTCGATCAGCTCGAGGTAGACGTCCTCCAGCGAGTGCCGCGACTCCCCGATGGACAGCACGTCGGCGCCGGCAGCCACCAATGCCCGGGTGACCACAGGCGCTGCCTTGGCCGGGTCGGACACGGCCAGGACATAGGTAGTAGGGCCGTCAGGCCGCCAGCTGTCGAAGCCGGGAAGGCCGACGAAGACCCGGTCTGGTTCGGCGAGTGGAGCAAGGGTCCTGACCGTGAGTCCCTTGGCGAACATCTGGTCCCGAAGCTCGTCGGGATGGCCGATCATGCGGAGCGTGGTGTTCAAGATGGCGACCCGGTCGCACAGGCGCTCTGCCTCTTCGAGGCGATGCGTGGTGAGGAAGATCGTGACGCCACGCTGGCGCAGCCCGTCGATGAGCTCGTGCACGTCCCGGGCGCCGGCCGGGTCGAGCCCAGAGGTCGGTTCGTCGAGGAACAGCACCTGTGGCTCGTTAAGCAGTGCCCTGGCCAGGGCCACTCGCTGGCGGAGTCCCTTCGACAGCGCGCCGCAGGCGTCGGCGGCGCGCTCGGCCAGCTTGACCGCCTTCAGGGCCTGCTCGATGCGGGCGTTGGCGTCGGGAACCTCGTACAGGTCGGCGAAGCACTGGAGGTTCTCCGCCACGCTCAGGCGGAGGTACAGGCCTGGCGTCTCGGGCATGATCGAGATCCGCCGACGGATCTCCACCCCGTTCTCGGTCGCCAGGCGTAGTCCTGCGACGGTGGCCGACCCTGAGCTCGGCGCGATGAGCGTGCCGAGCGTCCGCACGGTCGTCGTCTTGCCGGCGCCGTTCGGGCCGAGGAAGCCGAACACCTCCCCGTAGCCGACCTCGAAGGAGACGTCATCGAAGGCGAGCCTGTCACCGAAGCGCTTGGTCAGATGCTCCACGACGAGGGCCGGAACGCCCCGATCAGCGGGTGCTGGCCCGTCAAGCAAGCGTTGCGGTCGTGTTCGGGTTGTCGGAGGCTCCGGCATCACAGACGCTCCCCGGCGTTTCTTGTGGTACGGCGTAGACGCAAATCATGCATTCATTCCAGGAAAGTGATATCACTATAGGCCGCAGCGGTCAAACACAAAGGACACGACGTGAGTCAGAGCAACCCCGGACCACCCACGCCCGACGACGTCGAGGAGACGACTCTTCTCGCCGTGGCGGGTCGGCGCGCACTGCAGCTGGGTCTCGCCGCGCTGGTCGCCGCCGCTGTTCTCCTCGGTTTCGCTGTTCGCACCCAGGTCCACGGGGACACCGGCGGGCTTCGCGCCGGGCTGTGGGTCGGTAGCGCCCTGCTGGTGGCCGCCGCTGCCAACGGCCTGCGTGGGCTGGTCAGGGTGGCGCCTGGTGAGGCCGTGGTCGTGCAGTTTCTCGGCCGATACATGGGTTCCCTGCGGCGACCGGGGTTGTGGTGGATCAATCCTTGGGCCCACCGCTTGCGGGTTTCGACCAAGGCCCGGGCTGACGAGACGCCGGTGTTGAAGGTCAACGACAGCGAGGGTATCCCGATCGAGCTCGCAATGGTCGTCAACTGGCGAGTGACCGACACCGCCAAGGCCCTCTTCCTCGTCGACGACCACGTCGGATTCGTGCGGAGCCAGTCAGAGATGGCATTGCGCGATATTGCCGCCCAGCACTGCTACCAACCGACGAGCGAGGGGAGGCCATCCCTCAGCGCTGGCGCCCGCGACGTCTCGGTAGAGTTGCGCCGGGACGTCGCTCGCCGGGTCGACGTCGCTGGGGTCGCGGTGCTCGACTGCCAGCTCGTCCGGGTGGCCTACGCGACCGAGATCGCCCATGCCATGCTGCGCCGTCAGCAGGCAGCGGCCGTGGTCGCCGCCCGCACCCAGATCGTGGACGGGGCGGTCGGCATGGTGGAGCTGGCCCTCAACCGGCTCGAGCAAGAGCACGTCGTGGAGTTGGACGAGGAGCGCAAGGCCACGATGGTGAGCAACCTGCTGGTCGTTCTCTGCAGCGACCACGCCACTCAGCCCATCGTCAACACCGGGTCGCTGTACCTCTGAGGCCGGAGACCGTGGCCGAGCGCAAGACCGTTCTGCTTCGCATGGACCCCCGGGTCTACGACGCCCTGGCTCGATGGGCAGGAGACGAGGTGCGCAGCACCACGGCGCAGATCGAGCTGCTCCTCCGCGAGGGCCTCCGCCGGGCGGGCCGGCTTCCATCGAACGCCGGCGAGATGCCCAAGCGGGGTCGGCCTCCCGGCTCGCCCCGGAAGACTGCCTGACGGGGCGTCTCCTTCCGCCTCAGCGCCAACGGGGGCCGACCCGCCGCCGGCTCGTGGTCAATTACCCGGAGCGCCTCGCGATGCCTGGGTACTGAAGCACGAGACCACTGTGGTCGTAGGCGAGACGGCATCCAAAGTCGAAAGCGGGAGCTTCGTAATCGTACTGCTCGACGCCATCTTCATCGTCGACTCGGGTGTAGGTCTGTTCGAGCCGTTCGACTGCCAAGGACGGTGCACGAACGTATGCGGCAGGGACGCCCGCACGCTCCCCGACCGGGAGTTCCAGACGGTGCACCGGAAACGTGTTCGTCATCGCCGACGCCTCGAGGTCCACGTCCAAGCAGCCGTCAAGCAGGTCCATCGCGTTCCCGTCAACGGACCAGTGTCCGACGCCATCAGACTCGAGCAGGCGTTCGGCAGGTCCAGAAGCACTTCGTGACGTCACCCTGGCCATTCGAGTGGACCAAGATTGGTCCAGAACGAGGCTGTAGGACACGATCCAGGTGTCGCCCTCTTGAAGGCCGGTAGTAGTCCCCTCAGCTTCGACTCCACCGGACCCGGTCGTGAAGTAGCTGACCTCGAATCCGACACGAAGCCCCTCATGCTGCCAGCACGCCGAACGGGGCGGGTCTACAAAGCGCACCGGCTGAGTCTGGCATTCGGGAGAATCGTACGCCCGTGACCCTGGGCCGCCGCGCCAACGCACGACGCCTCGCTAGGGAAGGCCCGAGTAAGTCGTGAGCACGGCCACCTCTGCTCTCATACGCTGCAGGTACTGTGGGCAACGAGCGAGGAGGTCGAAGATGGGCCGGATAGTGCGGAGGCTGCCGGGGACCCTCGACTCGCGGGTGAGCCTCATGGGTTAGGCGCCGGCCGCGCGTTGCGCCGCTGGTAGCTGCTCCGTGGTCCTCGGGACTGGACCGGCCGTGGTGGCCGGACCCGATGCTGGCGCCCAAGCGCCGACACACCGAAGGACGCCACAGACATGCGATTTGAGACCCGAGCGGCCGTCCGCGCCTGGCGCGAGCAAGGCTTTGTGATCCTCCCCGGCTACATCCCGACCGCTGATATATCACCGGCAGTGGCTCAGCTCTCGTGGCTGTATCCCAATGCCGACGAGTATCATGATCAGGTCGATCCCGAACGCAACCGTCGCTTCGACGACGAGTTTGGGGGGATCGATGATTTCCCGTTCGACAGCACCGCTCTCAGCCTCTTGGCGGTTCATCCGCTGCTGATCGACCTGGTCGAGCAACTGCTCGGGACAAACGATCTGCGCGTGTATTCGATTGAAGCCTGGGCGAAGTACACGGGTGCCGCCGACTACGACCAGCACCTTCATCGCGACTACCTCGGCGCTTCACTCCTTGTGCCCAGCTCCGACCTTCAGTTCGGGCAGGTCGAGATGTTCCTGTACCTCGTCGATGTTCCCGTCGAGCTCGGCCCACCCGCGTTCGTAGCCCTTCGCCACACCACCGACCTGCCGATGATCCCGAACTGGTTTCCGCGCGAGGACGGGCACCGCGACCCCGACAAGCCGACGTGGGTGTCTCCTGTCGGCCGACCCGACCTCTACGAACACGAGCTGCGAGCCGTAGGGCCGTCCGGAACCGTTGCCGCCTACACGAACCGGACCTTCCACCGGGGCACCCAGCTGACGGCGCCGCGTGGCGCTCGCTACACACTTCATATCAACTTCCGGCCAGTCGGCACCGAATGGCAGAACCGACACTCCTGGCTCCGTCACGTGAACAGGACGGCGTGGTCGGGCTTCGTCGAGCGCGCCTCACCTCGGCAACTCGCGCTGTTCGGTTGGCCGCCAGCCGGCCACCCGTTCTGGACGACCGAGACCATTGCCGCCATCCAGCAGCGGTACCCCGGTCTCGACGTGAGCCCGTGGGAGACGGGTAGTTGATCGGCAACAAGGGTAGAGGTGGACAGTTCTACCCGCTGGCGCCCTCGGAGGGCGGAGTCTCCGAGGCATCGGCACCGCTCGTAGGTTCGGCTTCGCTGGCGAGGTCGCGCAGACCTGATGCGTGCTGGCGGAGTTGGTTGGCCAGCGTCGCGGGGTCCCGTTGCTTGGTGAGGATCGCCTCGGCCAGCCGTCGGTCGGAGATCCGCACGACTATGCCCGAGCCGAGGTCGAACTCGAGCGGCGCTGCTGTCGAAGACCGAGAGCTGGGAGGGGGTGCCTCGCTCGTCGTGTTGATGTCGATGGTGTCTATTGCCGACTCGACACGATCCTTCGTCACGCCGAGCCGGGTCAGTGCCTGGCCCGCCATGGTCGTGGGGTCTTCGACCAGAGCCAACAGGTAGTGGTGCGTCGCCAATACCCGTCCGGGCTCCGACGATGACTGTGCCACCTGGATGGCCCCTCGGGTCAGCTTGGCCACGGCGGCGGTTGACGCGGTCTGCGGCGACGTCGGATCAGCAGAGCCCTGGAGGTGGCTCAGTACGACGGCGCGAACATCCGCCAAAGCGTGCCCTTCCTTCATGAGCACCTGTGCCCCGACGCCCTCGCCCTCGGCGAGAACCCCCAAGAGGATGTGCTCTGTCCCGATGTAGTTGTGCCCGAGACCGAGAGCCTCACGCAGCGACAACTCGAGCACCTTCTTGGCTCGGGGTGTGAACGGCGGCTTGCCTCCCTCGCCCATCCCCGGCGAGGGGCCGATGGTGTCGACGACGAGCTCCCGCGCACGTTCGAGACTCACCCCCAGTGATGTGAGAGCCAGGGCCGCCACCCCGGTCCCCTCGGCCAGGAGGCCCAGCAGGATGTGCTCGGTTCCGATGAAGTTGTGTCTCAGACCGAGGGCTTCCTGTTGAGCTAGCACGAGGGTCTGGCGGGCTCGGTCCGTGAAGCGTTCGAACATGGCGCCAGCCAATCACCGCCACCTTGACAGTGTCAATCTCTGCTAGCACCATGGTAACCATGGTCGATAACACCGATGGCCTCCAGAGCGGTGCGTCCTGGGACGAGTTGGTCGCTCAGCTGTTGGAAGGGACCGCGGCCGGGGAGGACCTGACCTGGACGACCCTGCAGGAGGCGACGGCTGCCGCAGGTGTCAGTCGGTCAACCCTTCGGTCCTGGTACCGGACCCGACAGATTCCGTCTCGCCTCGAGCCTGGGCCACACGGACCGCATCGGCTCGTGCCCCAAGAGCTCGTCATCGAACGGGCCCTCAGGGGCCGAGGCCGTCTCGATTCGGGCTCGGCTGGCGGCTCGGATGTGCCGGCGATGTCGGTTGCAGCGGACGCCATGAGCCCGGCCGAGCGCTCTTTTGCCGAGCTCATCGTCACGGCGGCCAACGAACGAGAACAGCGTCTCGAAGCCCGTGTCACCGCGCTCGAAGCTGAGCTGCGCGACACCCTCTCGCGGGCGGTGACGGCCGAAGCCGAGTTGCGCCTGTGGCGGGATGGCTGGCGACCGAGCGCACCTTGACCATTGGCATGGCGTTCGTGACGGCGACGGCGACGGCGAAGGCGAAGGCGGAGAATGTCCTCTGCACGGTGCCGTCGCCCCGTAACTTGCTCCAGGGAGGTCACGATGAGCGATCAGCTGACGAACAGCTACGACGTGGTGGTGATCGGCGGCGGTCCCGCTGGACTGAACGGTGCCATGGTCCTGGCCCGGTCACGGCGGTCGGTGGTCGTCATCGACGCGAGCACCCCACGCAACCGTCCGGCACAGGCCGTCCACGGCCTGCTCGGCCAGGACGGCGTTCCCCCGACCGAGCTGATCGAGCATGGCCGGATGGAGGTTCGCCGTTACGGCGGCCAAGTAACGATCGGGCAGGTCTCAACGGTGGAACTGAGCGAGCCCGGTTTCATCGTTGCGCTGGCCGACGGCCGGTCCGTTCGAGCCCGACGGCTGCTGGTCGCCAGCGGGCTGGTCGACGGGTTGCCGGCCATACCCGACGTACGCGAGCGCTGGGGGCGTGACGTGATCCACTGCCCCTACTGCCATGGCTGGGAGGTCCGCGACCAGGCCATCGGCGTGCTGGCCAGCGGGCCGATGTCGACGCATCAGGCGTTGCTGTTCCGCCAGTTGAGCGACGACGTGGCGTACTTCACCCACAGCATGCCGCCGAACCGCGAGCAGGCAGAGCAGCTGGCTGCCCGGGGTATTCGTCTGATCGACGGCGAGGTGACATCGCTCGAGGTCGAAAACGACACCCTGACGGGCATACGGCTGGGAGACGGAACCGTGATTCCGCGCCGGGTTCTGGTGGTCGCCCCGAGGATGGTGGCCCAGGCCCACTTCCTGGCCGACCTCGGACTCAAGGCCACGGAGCATCCCTCCGGTCTCGGCGAGCACATCCCCGGCGACCCGACCGGGCGCACCGAAGTGTCCGGAGTATGGGTCGCTGGCAACGTCACCGACCTCAGGGCGCAGGTCGGTGCTTCGGCGGCCGCCGGTGCCTTCGCTGCGGCCCAGATCAACGACGACCTGATAGCAGAGGAGGTTCGGAGGGCCATCGATGCGAACCGAGACGGCTCCTCGGCCGCGTCGTGACTCGTTTCCCTTCCCCCGGCGTCTCGCCGGCGCCAGGCACCGGCAGAACTCAATCGGACAGCTCGGGATACGGGGCGGACAACGCTGAGCTCCATCGGGCTTCGACGTTGCCCCACCGCCAGTAGGCCAGGCCGATGGCCCACGTGGCCACGAACAGGGCGGCGATGCAGAACCCGGCAACGTTGAGGTTGAAGTTGGCCATGGAGTCCCAGAAGGCGCCATGCAGGTGGGCTTCGTTGCTCAACACACCGAGGAGCTCGATAGTGCCGATGATGAAGGCGGCGCCGATGGATAGTCCAGTGATGATCAGGTTGTAGTAGACCTTCCGGACCGGCCTAGCGAACGCCCACCCGTAGGCGAAGTTCATGAAGACGCCGTCCAGGGTGTCGAGGAGCATCAACCCTCCTGAGAACAGCGCAGGCAGGGCCAGCACGGCGTAGTACGGCAGTCCTTGGATGGCGGCGTAGGCGGTGGCGGCGAGCAGCACGACCTCGGTGGCGGTGTCAAAACCGAGCCCGAACACCAGACCGACGAAGAACAGCTGCCAGCTGTGGTTGATGGATCTCATGAACCGCCCGAAGAACCGGTACATCATCCCTCGAGCCTGGAGTTGAGCCTCGAGCTCATTTTCGTCGAAGACGCCCCGCCGCATGTCTTTGAAGACTCTGAATATCCCCAGCAGCACGACCAGATTGAGAAGAGCGATGAGGTACAAAAAGCCAGCGGAGAGGACGGTTCCGGCCGTTCCACCCGCAGTCTCGAACGTGGAGCTGGGATCGACGACCGCCCCGAAGACGGCTCGGGCCGCGACGGTGATGCCCACTCCGACGGCCACGATGACTGTGGAATGACCGAGGGAGAAGAAGAACCCCGACGCCAGGGGGCGCTTGCCGTCAGCCATGAGCTTGCGGGTGGTGTTATCGATGGCTGAGATGTGATCGGCGTCGAAGGCGTGGCGGAACCCCAGGAACCAAGCGGTGAGAGCCACCCCCAGGCCGACGCCGAGACCTTTGCTTCCGGCAACGCCCTTGTAGTTGAAGTGATGGGGCATGACCACCAGGACGTAGATCAACCAGCCGGCGGCGTTCACCGCGAGGACGAACCCGAACATGGCGGCCACCCGCCCCCACTCCCGAGGTCCTACCGCTCGACGAATGGCTTCGAATCGCGTCGCGGTTGGTTTCGAAGCGGTGGAGAGAGCCATGCGTTCATCCTCCTGGTGTAGTGGAGGACGAAAGGAGCCCTTGCGGTCGCGCACCCGGCCGCCGCACGAACCGCCCTTCATCCGAGGACCGGTTTCGTCTGACACGTCGATCCAGGCGACCGGACTCGCCCTGGGGGGCATCACCGTTGCGGGACAGTGCCGGGATCTCACCGGACTTCGCTGGAGCGACCGCACTCGGGCCGTACGACCCGACGCGGAGGAGAAGCTAGAAGCTCCCGGCGCACGCCGTCAAGTCTGATTGGATGATCAGCTAACGGGCTGGTTCGGAAACGTGGGAGACTGCCTCATGCACCTGTTGCCGGCGGAGCGATCCGATCTGCGCGTCATCGACAGCGAGCGGGTCTGTCGGGCGATCGGGGCGCTCGACGAGCCCGAGGTTCTCCGGGAACAGGCGAGACGCTTCGCCCTGCTTGGTGATCCGACGCGGCTGATGCTGCTGACCTGCATCCACGCCGCGGGCCCGATCAGTGTCTCCGACCTCGCCGCTGCAACCGGTATCAGTGACGCGACCGTGTCCCAGACGCTTCGGTACTTGAGAGCGACCGAGACCGTGACGTCCGAGCGCGACGGCAGGATCATGCGCTATCGGCTTGCTGATGCATTGCTTGCCGATCTTCTGCCTCAACCGGGATCAGCCCAGCGCTTGGGGAAAGCCAGACGACGCCGGGCCCAATGAGCTCGCCTGGCGGATCGAATCGACCAGGCTGAGCGAATGCGGGTCGCTGTGGTGAACGCCGGCTCCAGCAGCCTCAAGCTCAGCGTGCTCGACGCTCACGATCAGCTGGTGGCGAGCCAGGACCTCCCGCCGGTCTCCGGCAGTGATCTTTCTGAGACGCTGGAGCGCTTCCTGTCGGATCACCCGTCGGTGGAGGCGGCCGGTCATCGAGTCGTGCACGGCGGCCCGACCTTCAGTGGTCCGGTCCGCCTCGACGCAGACATCGACGCCCGGCTCGATCGACTGTCCGACCTGGCCCCATTGCACAACGCTCGGTCCGTCGCTGCCATCCGGGCTGTGACGCGGTTGCGTCCTGACCTTCCCCAGGTGGCCTGTTTCGACACCGCCTTCCACGCCACCCTGACCGATGAGGCGGCCACCTACGCCGTGCCCTGGGCATGGACCGAGCGCTGGAGCCTGCGCCGCTACGGGTTCCACGGATTGAGCCACGCCTGGGCCAGCCAGCGAACCGCACAACTCCTGGGACGATCCCCGTCCCAGTTGCGGCTGGTCACCGCCCACCTTGGATCAGGAGCGTCACTGGCCGCGGTCGCCGGGGGTCGGTCGATGGACACCACAATGGGCTTTACGCCGCTCGAGGGCCTGGTCATGGCCACCCGGTCGGGCAACCTCGATCCTGGCCTGTTGCTCTGGCTCCAGCGCCACGCGGGCCTTGGCCCCGACGAGGTCGAACGGGCGCTCGACCGTGAGTCTGGTCTGCTCGGCGTGTCCGGGCGGTCGGGCGATCTCCGCGTGGTCCTCGACGGAGTCGACAAAGGCGAGCATCGAGCGCACCTCGCCTACGGCATCTACCTGCACCGCCTTCGCGCCCTGATTGCGTCCATGGCGGCGGCCATGAACGGAATGGACGGCCTGGTGTTCACCGGCGGGGCGGGCGAGGGCTCCGCCCGCCTGCGGCATGACACCTGCTCGGGCCTCGAGTTCTTGGGGGTGGCTCTCGACGACTCGGTGAACGAAGCGGACGAGATCGGCGACCGTCTGCTGTCGCCACGTGAGCTCGGTGTCGCTGTCGCGGTGGTGACAGCCCGGGAGGACATCGAGATCGCCCGGCTGGTCCGCCAGCTTCTCCTCAGCAAGCCACCTACCCTGGCCACCGATCCCTCTTCCCAACCGCCGGAGGCGAAGAGATGGGGAACCTGAGCGAAACGGAGCTCGACGGTCTCGTGGGGTACTGGGAGTGCGCCAACTACCTGACTGTCGGCCAGATCTATCTCTGCGCCAACCCGTTGCTGCGCCAACCGCTGAGGCCTGACCACATCAAGCCGAGGCTCCTGGGTCACTGGGGCACCTCACCTGGGCTGAACCTCGTCTACGCCCATCTCAACCGTCTCATCGCCAGGACTGGGGCCGACGTGCTGTACGTGACCGGACCTGGCCACGGCGGGCCGGCCATGCTGGCGAACACATACCTCGAGGGCACCTACTCCGAGATCTACCCACGGGTCTCGCGCGACATCGAGGGCCTCACCCAACTCGTACGCCAGTTCTCGACACCCGGCGGGGTGCCGAGCCACGTGAGCGTCCCCACCCCCGGGTCGATCCACGAAGGAGGCGAGCTGGGCTACGCCCTCGTGCATGCCTTCGGCGCCGCCTTCGATCACCCTGATCTCCTGGTGGCTTGCGTCATCGGCGACGGAGAGGCTGAGACGGCTCCCTTGGAGGGATCCTGGAAGGGGATACGGTTCCTCAACCCAGCTCGAGACGGGGCAGTCCTACCTATCCTGCACCTCAACGAGTACAAGATCTCCGGCCCCACGGTGCTGGGCCGAGCCCGGCTGGAAGAGGTGGGTTCCCTGCTGCGGGCCCATGGCTACGACCCCCGGGTTGTGGCGGGCAGCGATGTCCGCCAGGTGCATCGAGACTTCGCCTCCACCCTCGACGACTGTTATGGGGTCATCAAAGCCATCCAGGCCGATGCCCGCGAGCGCGGAGCGACCGGGAGGCCGTCCTGGCCGGCCGTCATCCTCCATACACCCAAGGGGTGGACGGGCCCGAAGGTCGTCGATGGCGAGCAGGTGGAGGGCACGTTCCGATCCCATCAGGTCCCGGTGGCCGAGGTCCGGGAGAACCCCGAGCACCTGGCGATTCTCGAATCATGGCTGCGCAGCTATCGACCGGAGATCCACTTCGACGCCGACGGACGCCTCGTCCCCCAGCTGGCCGCCATGGCCCCTCGGGGTGACAAGCGGATGGGGACCACCCCGTACGCCAACGGCGGTCGCATCCTGACCCCTCTCGACCTGCCTGTCTTCACGACCTACGCCCTCGATGTGAAAGAGCCCGCAGCGACCAGGGCCGAGTCGACCCGCCGGCTGGGTGAGCTACTCCGGGACACGTTCGTACACAACGCCGCCAGCTCCAATTTCCGGCTCTTCTGTCCCGACGAGACCAACTCCAACCGTCTCGGCGCCGTGTTCGAGGTGGAAAACCGCTGCCTGATGGACGCCCGGCCGGATGACGACCACGTCACCCCTGATGGCCGGGTGATGGAGGTGCTGTCCGAACACAACTGCCAGGGCTGGCTGGAGGGTTACCTCCTCACCGGTCGCCACGGGCTCTTCGCCACCTACGAGGCCTTCGCCATGGTCTCCGCGTCGATGGCGGTCCAGCACGCCAAGTGGCTCGAGGCCGGTCGTGACCTGGCGTGGCGGGCGGCGGTGTCGTCACTCAATGTCCTCCTCACCTCGACCTGCTGGCGCAACGACCACAATGGTTTCTCCCATCAGGGACCCGGCCTGATCGACACCATGATCTCGATGAAGGGGAGCGTGGTCCGCGTCTACCTCCCTCCAGACGCCAACTGCCTCCTCTCCGTGGCGGACCACTGCCTGCGCAGCCGCGACTACGTGAACCTCATCGTGATCGACAAACAGCCCCAGTTCCAGTATCTGGACATCGACTCGGCCCGGGCTCATTGTGCGCGTGGAGCCTCTGTCTGGGACTGGGCCAGCACCGACGAAGGCGAAGAGCCTGACGTGATCCTGGGGTGCGCCGGAGACATCCCCACCATGGAGGCCTTGGCCGCGGCTGCCATGCTTCGCCACGCGCTGCCCGACTTACGGGTTCGGTTCGTCAACGTGGTCGACCTGATGGGGCTGTTTCCACCGGACGTGCACCCTCATGGCCTGGCGGAGACGACCTTCACCGAGCTCTTCACGGATCGCACCGACGTCGTGATGGCCTTCCACGGCTACGCACGGGCCCTTCATCAGATCCTGCACGGCCGGCCGCACGCCGATCGCTTTCACGTCCACGGCTACATCGAGGAGGGCACCACCACGACCCCCTTCGACATGGTCGTGCTCAACCAGATGAGCCGCTACCACCTCGTGCTCGACGCCCTGAGCCGCTCCCGACGGGTGGCCCGGGGAGCCCGAAACCTGGAGGACCACTGCCAAACCATGCTGGCTCGCCACGAGCACTACGTGCGGGAGCATCTGGAGGACATGCCCGAGGTGCGCGACTGGGTGTGGCCGTCGGACTGACGCCGGGCCCGAGCGGTACGAGCGGGAATAAGTGCGGCGACCAGGTGTTGTGTGAGCATCCCAGAACGAAGGAAGCTTGCCAGTGCCTGACAACCCCTACGAGCAAGGACACTCCGACGAGGAACTTCACCCCCTCGACGCCTACTCCCGCGTCGTCACCGCCATCGCTGCGGAGCTCACACCTCGGGTGGCGGCCCTCCAGATGAGCGGCCGCCGGCGCGACGGCCGGGTCGAGGCCGCTGGGGGTTCGGCCGTGGTCTTCACCGACGACGGCTTCCTCCTCACCAACGCCCACGTGGTCGCACGTCACAGCTCGGGCACCGCCGCGTTCGCTGACGGAAGCACCTCCCCATTTCGGGTCATCGGCGCGGACCCGTTCTCCGATCTCGCCGTCATCCGGGCCGAGGGACCGACACCACCTCCGGTGAAGCTGGGTGACGCTTCCGACCTCCGGGTGGGCCAGCTGGTCGTCGCCGTGGGCAACCCCCTCGGGCTGACAGGAAGCGTCACAGCTGGAGTCGTCAGTGGATTGGGCCGCTCGCTTCCCACCAGGGCAGGGCGGACGGTGCGCATCATCGATGACGTGATCCAGACCGACGCCGCCCTCAACCCAGGAAACTCCGGTGGCGCCCTCGCCACCTCGTCTGGCGAGGTCGTGGGCATCAACAACGCCGTCGCCGGGGTCGGGGTGGGATTGGCGGTTCCTATCAACGACACCACGCGTCGCATCATCTCCTCGCTCCTCAACGAAGGTCGAGTGCGGCGCGCCTATCTCGGGGTTGCCGGTACACCCGCACCTCTTCCGCCCGGCCTGGCTGCACGGACAGACCAGGCGCGCGGCCTTCGGATCGTCGAGGTGGTTCCGGACGGTCCGGCCTCCCGAGCCGGCATCCACGAGGGTGACCTCATGCTCACCGCCGCGGGTCAGCCCATCGCCAGTGCTCAAGAGCTCCAGCGCCTGATGCTGGCTGAGGCCATCGGCCGACAGCTCCCCATCACCGTCGTGCGCAACGGGGCGCTCGTCGACGTGATCGCGACACCTGTCGAACTGGAAGCTGAGCCCCTCGGTCGATGAGGGGCTCGGCCGGCGCGGTTCGCCCCGCCCTTACTCTGCGACCGGGGTACCGGCCGTCACGACCGGGTCCGAACAGACTCTCCCCACGTTCCGTGAAGCCCCTACGGCCCGTTCAGCTGCCGATGTCGCCGAGGAAGCTGCGAATGTCGACCGTCGGCTCCAGCTCTTCAGCGGTGGCTTCGCAGACGATCACTGTCTTGATCAACACGGCGAGGTCGGCTGGGAGCACCAGCCCATGGTCATGGAGCACACGGAGAAGCTCACGAAGCACTTGCCCCAGCTTCAGATCCTGCAAGCTCGCGTCGGTCATCGGACTCAGAAGCGTCGCCAGCTGATTCCCGAGGCTCAACCGGTCGACGGAACGAATGGGGCGGGCCACGGAGAGGATGGCGACAGCGAGGGCGTCGCTGTTTCGACCGAGAACGGCCATGAGCAGGCTCATGAGCGCGTCGCGTGTGGAAGGGGCCACCGAGCCAACCTCACCGAAGTCGACGAGCCCGAGACCGCCACCGCTCATGGCGATGAGGTTGCCGGGATGGGGGTCGGCCTGGAATCGGTCGGACCGGAAGATCATCGTTGCGTAGGTATGCACGATGGCTCGAGCGAGGCCAGCGCGATCGATGTCGGCCGTGTCCAGTCCCCCGTCGTCCGTGAGTGGTATACCTTCGACCCAGTCCATTGTCAGTATCGACTCGCCACTGAGCTCCTCGACCACGCTTGGGACTGTGACGATGGTGTCATTGGCGAACGTTCGACCAATGGCCTCGATGTTCTTCGCTTCGAGGGTGAAATCGGTCTCCGCGAGGAGCAGGCTGGCGAACTCCTCGATCAGCCGGCGCGGCTCGTACTCCTGGATCCTCCGGGACAGCGCAAGCACACGGGAGAAGGCGCGGAGCACGGCCACGTCAAGCTCGATGTCCGAAAGGACCCCAGGTCGGCGCACCTTCACGGCGACGCGACGACCGTCGGCCAGCAGCGCACGATGCACCTGGGCCACAGATGCACACGCGACCGGTGCCGTCTCGAACTCCACGAAGCGGTCTCGACCCGATGGTCCAATCCACTGCTCCAGCCTTGCCAGGAGGGTTCTGGCTGGAATGGCCGGCGCCCGATCACGCAACGTCGAGAGCTCGCGTTGCAGGCTAGCTGGGATCAGATCGGACCGGGCGGACAGTAGCTGTCCCAGCTTCACAAATGTCGGCCCGAGCTCGCCGAGCGCCAGACGAAACTGGAGGGCGAGCACCTCCCCATCGACCTTCCGATGGCTCAGGCGCGATCTTGCATAGTGTGTCACGGCAATCGCACCATGCCGAGCCGTTACGGCGGTCACCTTCCGGCCTCGCCGCAGGAAATCGCCAGCGGTCAGCCTTCCGGGATCTACTGGTGCCGACGAACCGGTTGCCTGGTCCACAGGACGGTGGGCTCGCCGCGCCGACGATGTCGATCCGAGTCGCTTCAGAAGCCGAGCCGCTCCTTCACCAGAATCGTCGTCACCCGCCCGGGGGCGACGACCTAACAGCAGATCCACGTCTCATGTTCCCTCGAATCGGAACTCGTTCTGCCAAGAACCGTCTGACTGGACGATCGCCCAGTACGTCTCCGCGATCCGGTCGGGGTCGAAGGCTGTGCCTGGCGCGATCTGTCCGGCGATGGTAACGCTCGCGAGGCGGATGCCGTCGTCCGCCAGGTCGGCACCCAGGACCGTGGCCGCCGACCGCAGCGCGGACTTGCCGACCGAGAGCGTCGAAAACTCGCGCGTCGGGTAGTCGGCCCAGCCGCCGCCGGTGAACAGAATGGTGCCGGCTCCTGCCGCCCGCATCGCCGGGGCGGCCACCTGAGTAGCGACTACTGCGCTCACGACATCGACATCGTAGGCCTGGCGCAGGTGGGAAACGTCCGAGTCCAGTAGCGAGTCCTGGGCCAGCAGCGAGGCGCTGCAGACAATCAGCCCCGGTGCGCCGGCGCCCGCGTACAGCGAGCCGAGGGTGGCCCGCAGGCCGTCCGGGTCACCCGCGTCGGCCGTGACCGTGTCGACCTCGGCGCCCGTGTCGGCCAGGCCCCGCGCCAGCTTCTCCAGCCCGTCGGCGCTGCGGGCCAGCAGCGTGACGTGATAACCCCCCTGGGCGAAGCGACGCCCGATGGAGGCCCCGAGGCCGGGACCGGCGCCGACGATCAGCAGGTGGCGGGGATCGATGGAGCTCGTCATTTCTCATCACCCTTCCGACTGAGCGGTGACGGCCATCTGCCGTCTGCCCTTCTGCACCATCCTCGCGACCGACGCCCGCCGTAGCATCCGGAAACCCGTAGTCCGGGTGGGAGCCGCCCGCCGTCAACCGAGGCGTCGCCGGTGTGTTCTGGCACCATTTGTCCGATCGGCGCTCTCGAGCCGGTGCGAAGAGGGGGACGCGCGCGGGTAGCCGTCAGATCACGTCAGGCCCGCCTGCTTGGCGCGCTTCCATGAGGTGGGCAGCCCCCATCGCACGAATTACTAGCGGCACCCCTAGTCAGTCCTCGGGGGCGGAGGACAAGGCGATGACGTTACCTGGGCTGATGGTCTTGGTGACCAGGTTGCCTAAAACAACATTAGCCAACCTTGGGTAGGTCTTAGAGGGATAGATGTTTGTGAATATGACCAGGGAGGCCTGTTGGGAGGGAAGGTAGAGCTCGAGCGGGTTGGAGCCGAACAGCTCTCCGCCGTGACCCAGCCACCCGGAGATGTTTTCGATGCCGAGGCCATACGAGACCCCCGGATGGCCCTTGAACGGCACCGTCTGGAGGCGCTGGGCCTGCGTCGACGGCTTGAGAACTTGGTCGCCTCGATGTCGGTGGCAGTGCCAGAGCGGTGATGAGCGACCGCGCCGCTGTGAACGATCGCTCCGCAGCCTCTCGCGGCTTCTAACACCGGATCGATGTTCGAGCCCAGCGGTGTCCCAGAATGTGCGCGCTGTGCTCAATGCCAGGGGCGCCCTGATCGTCGGATCGGGGGGCCTGGTCAGAGCACCCGCTCGAGACGACTGGCCACGTCGCGATAGCGGTTGACGGCTATCAAGTGGACACCGTCGAAGCAGCCTGAGTCTCGGATCTCGCCGACCAGCGAACAGGCCAACTCGACGCCCGCGTCCCGATCGCGTTCAATGCGGGCCATCACCTGGTCGGGCACCGCGAGTTGAGGCACATCGGCCGACAGTTTTCGGGCCATTGCGGCACTCGAAACCACCATCACGCCCGCGAACACACTGCCATGGAAGTCGATCGACGAACGCCATTCCACCAGTTCGCTAACCGAGAAACCCACCTGCACGAACAAGAAGTCGGCTTCGCGCTTCCACGCCGGCAGCGGAGCCAATGCTGCGGTCACCCCGACCCGGAGTCGACCCGCCGTGTCGCTCAGGCCAACTGGGAAGGAGCGAGCTTCGCCCATCATGGCCCGGACACTCAGGTCACCGCCTCGGACTCCGGACGCTGGGCGGTCCCCGTACACGAAGAGGAACTCATCCACGCCGTAGGCGGCAGCCGTGAGCAGATCGCGGCGGAACCCGAGAAGATTGCGGTCCCTTGCGTTCAAGCAGGCGATCGCCCGCCCACCCATCTGTGCCACCTCGTGGGCCACCGCCACGCTCGACACGGTGGCTCGTCCCAGATGGTTGTCAGGGATCAAGTAGGCAGTCGCCACCTTGCTGAGCACTCCGATCTGGTGCCGGACGTGCATCAGATCCGAGCGGGTGGCTGGCTCTACCTCACAGATCACCTGGAACTGTCCGGGCACGACCAGAGGATAGAGGACTACGCCGTGAACCAGATGGGTGCCCCCACAAATTCAGGCTCACACCCGGTGACGCACCGTCCAGGAGCCCTGGCTTAGGAGGGGCGCCAAGGCTGCCCTGTCGACGTGCGCCTGTCGGATCTGTTCGCGCCTGACAAGGACTGGCTGCCGACTATCCACACTCCTGTCGGCGGCCCAGTAGCTCGTCCGGGAACTCGCTGTTCTTGGCCAGCTTCCATCGAGGCTCACGCTTCTCCAGGAACGCCACCGGGCCCTCCCGGGCATCAGCCTGCTGAGTCGTCCACGCGAACGCCTGCTCAACGAGGCGCTCGGCTCGATCCCTCTCAGGCTCGTCGAGGAAGCGGTAGATCATCTGCTTGACGAGGGTGGCCGAGGCGGGCGCCACGTTCGTGGCGATATCGCGGGCCACCCCGTGGGCTCGGGCGAGAACCTCCGCCGTGGGCACGGCCTCGTTGGCAAGTCCGATCTCCGCCGCGTAGCGGCCCGAGAAGGTACGGCCCGTCACGAGGAGATCGAAGGCCCTGGCCACGCCCACTACCCGAGGTACCAGCCACTCCGCGCCGAGCTCGGGAATCACGCCCCGGCGGTTGAAGGCGAAGGCCAGCTTGGCGTCCTCGGCCACGATACGCATGTCCCATTGCATCGGAATGGTGAGGCCCGCCCCCACGGCCGGTCCGTTGATGGCACCAATGATCGGCGTCGTCATCTCCCAGTACGCCGCGTTGGTCGCTGGCTTCAGCTCGCCGGCGAGGCGACGACGCTCGTCACGAACCCTTTGCTGCTCGTCGGGGCCGCCACCGAATGTGGCTGCTCCCTCAGCCATGTCGGCGCCAGCGCAGAAGGCCCTCCCAGCCCCGGTTACGACGATCGCCCTGATATCGTCACGCACCTCGAAGGCGCAGATGGCATGGCGCAACTCGACTCCCATTCGCCACACATAGGCGTTCAGTCGGTCGGGACGATTCAGAGTGATGGTGGCCACGCCGCAGTCCTCGTCGGCGAGGATCGTCTTGTACTCCATCGGACCTCCTTATCGGACCGGGGCTCGGCCAAATCTAGACACGGTAACCGTTGATCGTCGAAGACAGTGTTCCGCTCGAACCCAGCGGCTATGAGTGAGCCCGATGGGCTCAGTGGCCGAGCGAGCAAGGATGCCCTCTCTGATCGACGTCAGCACGCAGGCCTCGATTGCCTCGGCAAGCGGTCGCCCTCTCGTACTGCGGAGAGCACGGTTGGACCCAAGGGCCGCACCGCCTTTGACCTGCATCTTCTTGGTCGGGCTGGCCGGATTCGAACCGGCGACCTCTTGACCCCCAGGCGACGAAAAGCCCGTCTAGCTCGTCCGCTGGGTCCACGAAGAGCGCCTGAGCAGGGACGTTGTCTCTAGCCCCATCCAGGCGTTGCGGTTGGGTCCATTGCATCCGGGCACTTCCTGAGCATTTCGTGAGCACTCCCCTGTCGCCGCCTTGGCGCGGAGCGGTCTTCTCAACTTCTGCGCCCGAGCCGCTACCTCCAGCTGGAACCCTCGCTGCGGCTCGCGCCGCCCGTCGACGCGGTCAGGCAGCGTGGGGGCGGGCAGGTGTACTCTCCAAATTTGTGTCGTTCGCGGAGCCGGCGGAGGAGAGCCAGGTCCGCAGGGCCGGGGGCCGTTTGGCGGATCTTGATTCCCTGGCCTGGATCGATGGCCTGCACTCGTCAGGCGCCGAGTATGACAACACCGTCGCTGAGCTATGGTCGCTGCTCTTGCGCGCCGCGCGGCACGAGGCGAACCGGCGTGCTCCACAGCTCGGGATCCGCGGTCCCGAGCTGGACGACATCGCTCACCAGGCCGCGAACGACGCCCTCGTGGCCATCTTGGGCAAGCTGAACGATTTCCGGGGTGAGAGTCGATTCACGACCTGGGCGTACAAATTCGTTATGTTCGAGGTGTCGACCAAGATGGGCCGGCATTTCTGGCGCACGCGGTCGCCGGTGCACACCGAGGTCGATTGGGAAGGCATGGCCGACCGCCTCTCATTTGTGCCGGAACAGCACTTCGAGCTGAATGAACTCGTCGGTCTGCTACGGCGGGCGATCGAAGCGGACCTGACTGAGCGCCAGCGCACCGTCTTTGTTGCCATCGCCATAAATGAGGTTCCGACCGACGCTCTGACCCACGAGTTGGGCTGCAGCCGCAACAACATCTACAAGATTCTTTTCGATGCCCGGCGTAAGCTCAGAAGCAGCCTTGCTCATGCCGGTTACCACTTGCGTAGCGACGAGGAGCGATGATGACGGATCGCTGGACTATCGACGAGCTCCTCAGCGCGGACCCTCGCGATGGGGGCTGCAGGGAGACCTTCGAGCTACTCGATCGGTACGCTGAGGCGGAGCTCGCGGAGCACAATGGCGCACGTCGTTTCCCGCGTGTCGCGGCACATCTGCGCGGTTGCGCCGCCTGCCATCAAGTCTTCATGGGACTGGTCACCGCGGTCGCGGAGTCGGGCCCGGATGACCCTCGCTGATCCGGCCACCGAATCAGCCCTGACCACGGCCTTCCTGTCCACAGGGCCAGATCAAGTGAACGGAACGATCCCCCATCTCCGCATCCCGCCACTGGCAACGAAAGGGGGACTGTGATGGTAGGCGTGACCTCGTATCCGCACGAGGTACGCAGGCTTGCAGTCGACGTCGACCAGGAGTACGAAGCGTTCTGCGAGCGCTACGAGTCGGTGGTCCCAGAACTCGATCGACGCCGTCTAGCCAAGCGAGTGGAGGAAGGCGCTTCGTGGGTCCAGGTCATCGCCGACACGGCGGCAACCACGTCCCACGGATTCCTCACCTACTGGAAGATGGAAGCGACTGCGCTTATGGCGTTGGCAGGGAACAGCTGGCAGTGCGTCGAGTACCTGATGGGTAACCCGACAGTTGCCGAGCTGATGTTCCGATACGACCCCTCGGTACTGCTCTACGCCCCGCTTCGCATCGTGATCTACGTCGGCCCTGAAGGCCGCACCCGCTTTGCGTTCGACCAGCCCAGCACCTGCTTCTCGAGCTTCGCCGACGCCGACATCCACCGGGTAGGAGTGGAGGTCGACCAGAAGATGGCCGCCCTCCTCGACTCCCTCGACGTCCCGGTCGGCAGCCTGCTCGACCCGAAGGACTGACAGGTTCGGTCAGGCGACCGACGAGAAGCTCCTGCCGCGGGCGGCGCCGCGGGCGGCGTTTAGTTGCGGTAGGCGGGGAGGTCCGACTCGCGACGCCTCAGCAGATTCAGCCGTACGGTCGTCAGTCGGGCTCGATGCCTACCACAAGGCGGGCTGCGTCGAGCAGTCCGTCGTGATCGGTCCGGCAGCCCGGGCAGCCCTGAAGGTGGATCGCGGTGCCGGGGAAAGCTTGAGCCGGGTCTCCACCGGCGAGCTCTAGCTCGACGTAAACCTCGAGGATATCCTCGCCGGCCGTGCACCCAGCGTCGCCATCTTTGGCGTGAAGCAAACCGTCCAAGCCACGACGATCGTTCATCCCCCTTCGCCTGCGTGAAACCATCGGGGCACCTCGGCGATGCGATGGAAGGTAGCCATCCCGCCCAACAGAGTGAGCGTCACGGTCGCGGCAGTTCTTACCTACTGATTCGAGCACATCACTCTTGAATCCCGACCTGGCTGGGAGGTCCTGCCACCGACCGAATCTCTCACTTCGGCGGCGTAAGAACCTCACCTGGAGTGTCACTGACGTCAGCGCGACTGGCCAGATCGAGCCTGAGCCAGGGATCGACGTCCAAGACACGTTGGAGACCATGATGGGCGACCACTGCAGGACAAGACGGTGATGGTGATAGGACGAGACAGCGGCATCGCACGAGCAGTCACGCAGGCCGCACGCGCGGCCGGGGCAACCGCCATCGCGGCCGGTCGCGACGAGAAGAAGCTCCGAGCTGCTTACGACGATCCAGGGATCACGACGGCGACCGTGGACGTCACCGACGACGCCTCCATCGAGGCCCTCGCCAAAGGATTGGACCCCATCGACCACGTCGTGTGCACCGCCTCGGCCCGAGCTCGCGGGACGCTCGCTGAGCTCGATCGGGAGAAGGTGCGGCGGTCGTTGGACACGAAGGTCATTGGCCCGCTGATGCTTGCCAAGCACCTCGGCCCAAAGGTCAACGAGGGCGGCTCGTTTCTGGTCTTCTCAGGCGCAACTGCATTCGAGGTCAAGGTCGGAACGCTGGCCGTTGCCATCACCAACGGCGCAGCCGACACCCTGACCCGCTCCCTGGCGGTCGAGATGGCGCCGATCCGAGTCAACGCCATCTCTCCCGGCACGATCGACACTGGCGCCTGGGACGCGCTCGGCGAAGACGGCAAGGCCAGGCTCTTCAAGCACGCGAGCGAGACGAACCCGACCCATCGCATCGGGAAGGCTGAGGACATCGCCAGCGCGGTCATGTTCTGCATGACGAACACGTTCCTGACCGGCGTGACACTGCAGGTCGATGGTGGAGAGGTCCTGGTCTGAATGCTCCTCACCATGGA
This sequence comes from Acidimicrobiales bacterium, assembly GCA_051985455.1. Classification (GTDB taxonomy): domain Bacteria; phylum Actinomycetota; class Acidimicrobiia; order Acidimicrobiales; family AC-9; genus AC-9. Next base: position 3,252 of record JBPYEI010000103.1, on the reverse strand, counting down.
CGGCAGGCACTGCTCGAACGTTCGACCAGTGACTTCTAGCACATAGAGATCGCGCGTTCCCCTCGACGACGAAAGGAAGAGACCATGGGACTGGCTTGGCAACAGGGTCCACTGTCACATGGGACGATCGGCCGCTTCCTCGTTGCCGATCCGCTTCCCGAGAGGCTGCTCTACGCCGAACCCTTGCGCCGCCACATGCGCGTGCTCTTCGGCGGCATCTGGATAGCCGACAGTGAAAACGTCGTACTCCTGCACGAGCCCGGCCGTTACCCGGTGGCCTACTTTCCGCTCAGCGACATCGCCCCCGAGGTGCTGCAACCGAGCGAGCACGTCACCAGCCACCGTGACCTCGGGGCGACCTCCTGGTACACGGTCGGCGTTGACGAGCAGAGCAAACCGAGAGCCGCTTGGCAGCACACCGAGCTACCCGCACACGCCACAGACCTGAAGGACCGGGTGGCCTTTGCCTGGCGGGCAATGGACGCCTTCTACGAAGAAGACGAGCGGATCGTCGGCCACGCCGCCGACAGCTACCACCGCATCGACATTCGCCAGACCAGCCGGCATCTGGTGGTCCGACAGGATGACCGGGTCGTCGCCGACTGCTCCCGCCCACTCGCCCTGTACGAGTCGGGGTTCGCGCCCCGCTGGTATGTCCCGGTACCTGACATCGACGAGACGGGGCTCACCCCCGTCGTGGGGCAGACGTTCTGTCCCTACAAGGGACTGTGCAGCTACTACGACATCGGGGACGCGCAGGGAGCGGCATGGTCGTATCGGGACGCCTTTCCCGAGGTCGGACGTATATCCGGAATGGTGTCGTTCGAACCGGACAGGGTCTCGGTCGACGTCGACGGCGCCAGGCTTCGACTCGAGCCCGGTCAGAACGTGCTCCCCCATGGCGTCGATCGGCACCTCGATGTCGACGAGTTCGCCGCCCAACGGCGATGACCGAGACCGGAAGCCCGCCGCCTACGGCCATGGTCACGGAACGGGAGCACCGGATGCCGTCGCTCCTGGCCGTCAACGTGGGCATGCCACAGGATGTGGCCTGGGAGGGCAGGACCGTGCACACCGGGGTGTGGAAGTACCCGGTCCAGGGCCCCAGGATGGTTCGGCGGCTCAACATCGACGGCGATGGCCAGGGCGATCTCGACGGGCACGGCGGCGAGCAACGGGCTGTTCTCGTCTACCAGATCGAGTCGTACCTGCACTGGCAGCGACACTTCGGACGCGACGACTTCGGCTACGGGCAGTTCGGCGAGAACCCCACCGTCGACGGCCTCCCCGACGACCAGGTCTGCATCGGCGATCGGTACCGCATCGGCGAGGCCGAGTTCGAGGTCACCCAACCCCGAGTCACCTGCTACCGAGTCGGGCTTCGCCTGGGTGAGCCCGAGCTGCCCGCACTGCTGGTCAGCCACCGCCGTCCCGGCTTCTACATGCGCGTCATCCGCGAAGGACACATCCAGGCCGGAGACCAGATCATCAAGACCAGAACCGGACCGGGTGCACTCAGTGTAGCCGATACCGATGCGCTGCTGTACCTGCCCGGCCGAGACCCGGCCAAGCTGCGCGTCTCCCTGCAGATCCCCGCCCTGAGCCCCGGCTGGCAGCAATCGTTTCGCGACCTGACCGCCAGCGAGCTCGGAGCGCCTCCCGCCCCGGCGTGGAGCGGCTTCCGGACGATGCGCGTCACCAAGGTGGTTCGAGAGACGGGCACGGTCTCCTCGATCTACCTGGCCGACCCCGGAGGCGGTGCCCTCCCCTCCGCCCTGGCGGGCCAGTACCTCACGCTCCGGATCACCGGGGCCGGCCAACCCGCCCCCGTGCGGAGCTACTCGTTCTCCTCTGCGCCCGACACTGGAAGCTACCGGATCAGCGTCAAGCGCGAACCGCACGGCAGCGCTAGCACCTACCTGAACCGCAAGCTCCGAGCGGGCGCGACCCTGGAGGTGGCCGCACCCCGGGGCGACTTCGTCCTCGACGCCGACACCACCCCAGTTCTTCTCATCTCCGCCGGCATCGGTCTCACACCGGTCCTGTCGATGCTGCACCAGCTGGCGGCTCAGCGCAGCGACCGCGACATCTGGTGGCTCCACGGCGCCCGGCGGCCGGCAGAGCACGCCCTGGCCGCCGAGGCGCACTCCCTCATCGCCGCGCTTCCCAACGCGCACGAGCACATCTTCTACAGCGCCGCCACCGAGGACGAATGCCGTGCTTCGCACGCCTCTGCTGGGCGCCTCACGAAAGAGGCACTCGGCCAGCTAGAGCTTCCTCCCGATGCAAGCGTCTACGTGTGCGGTCCACCGGCATTCATGGCCGACATCCCGAAGGGGCTCACCGCCGTCGGAGTGGACTCCTCTCGTGTCCACACCGAGCTCTTCGGAGCACTCGCATCGATCAACCCCGGCCTCACCGACCAACCCCGCCCGGCGCCCCATCAGCCGCCCGGGCTGACCGGATCCGGACCGCTCGTCACCTTCGCCCGCAGCGGGGTTGCCACTCCCTTCGACACCGCGAAGAAGAGCGTGCTCGAGCTCGCCGACGCCTGTGATGTTCCCACCCGCTGGAGCTGTCGAACCGGCGTCTGCCACACATGTATCACACCGCTGATGTCCGGCAACGTCTCCTACCAACCAGCACCACTCGAGCCGCCGGCCGAGGGTGAGGTGCTCATCTGCGTTGCCCGACCGGACACCGAGATCGTCCTCGACATGTGAGAGGAGCGACGAAGCCATGCCTACACCGCCGCCGCATCAGGATCCTAGTGCTGACGATGACCAGCCGGTTCGGTCGACCAGGACCCCCGGCGATTCGTCAGACAGGATCGTCGTCAACTGGGGTTTCGGCCTCATACCACCGTCTGCGATAAACCAACCGCGGGCGGGGGTCGAAACGACTCGCCCACTCACAACGGCCCTCTCAGACTTCGCACGGCGTGCGACCCATTGGACCCTCCGGCGCTTCGCCGGCTTGAGCACCTTGCCATGGGCGGCACACAAATCCCGAGACCAGCACCGCTCCGACCAGAGCAGAGCCCCGCAGGGCTAGGAGAAACCGATGTCAGAGATAGCAGCTGGGGCTTCGTACGCTAGCTGTGAAATGACTTTCTCCCCCGGCCGTCGCCCATCCGTTCAAGATGGGCTTGTAGCGCGTTCGCGGTGTCGCGCAGGTCCTTGCGGCCGATCAGCCCCATCATCGGCGCGAACAGAAGGAACACGCCCTTGGGCCGGATTTCCACCTCGTGGT
>JBPYEI010000102.1:0-83308 GCA_051985455.1 Acidimicrobiales bacterium | reverse complement strand
AGGTGACCGCGGCCACTGGCGGCGCGGCGCTGTCGGGAATCTGTGTGCAGGTGTCTCCAACGGGAGGTGGGACCGGGTCTGGAAACGCAGTGACGGCCGGAGATGGCACTTACCAGATCACCGGTGTGGCGGCCGGCACCTACGACGTCGAGTTCTCGAGCGGGTGCGGGAACACGGGTAGCTACGTGAGCCAGTGGTACAACGACCAGTCCTCCCAGGCGTCGGCCAACGCGGTGACCGTCACCGCAGGCACGACCACGCCAGACATCAACGCCGCCATGCTGACCGGAGGTACCATCACGGGCACGGTGACCGCAGCCAGTGGGGGCGCGGCGGTATCGGGGATCTGCGTGGTCGCATCTCCAACAGGAGGTGGGACCGGGTCCGGAAACGCAGTCACCGCCGCTGACGGCACCTACCAGATCACGGGACTGGCGACCGGCACCTACGACGTCGAGTTCTCCTCCTCGTGCGGGAACACGGGCAGCTACGTTGCCCAGTGGTACAACGGCCAGTCCTCCTTGGCGTCGGCCAACCCCGTCACCGTCACCGCCGGCACAACCACGCCAGACATCAGCGCCGCTCTGACATGAACCTCTAGTCCGTGCGATGGCGCCCACCGGCCAGTGTCGGCCATTTGATGGTTGCCCAGGAACCGCCCTCCCCTCAACTCACCGCCCGGGCCGGGTAGGCACTAGAAAACGAAGGGGACCAGCATCTTGGTCGATCGCTTGTACTCAGGGTAGGAGTCCGGGAACAGCGTGGTCATGTAGCGCTCTTCCATGACGGCGCTGTAGACGAAGTAGGCGCCGACCAGCCCAACCGCGATCACCCAGTACCAGTTGACGGCGACTGCGGTGCCGACGAGAGCGACGAGGATGCCGGAGTAGATGGGGTGACGAATCGTCCGGTAGGGACCGGTCGTGACGAGGTCCGGGTCGACCTTGTGCGACATGGGGGTTCCCCAGTTGCGTCCCAGATACACCCTGGCCCAGACGGCCAGGGCCAGTCCCAGCACAAAGATGGCCAGGCCGACGCCCTGCAGCCACGGATCGCTCGTCGGCCTCTGCCCGTTGAAGGCTCGGGCGCGGACCAGGAGCAGAGCGATGAGAACGATCGCCACCCGGATGCCCACAGAGCTACCCCTTTGGGTACGTCCCGCCTTGACACCGAGGGACGCCGCCAGCCAATAGAGCCAGAAGGCGGCCCAACCGCCGACGATGACCAGGGCGACGACGTGCAGAGGAGCACATAGTACGCCGCACCCGTTCCTCCCCGGCGGTCAGCGAGCCCCACCGGCCAGGTCGTCAGAGCGTCCCGCCTCGAGTCGATACCAGTGGGCGATGGGACGTCCGCCCGGCCACACGGACACAGGTGTCCAAGCGGGCGGGCCGTCGTCGGTCCGCGTGATCGAGCACTGTTGTGGCCAACCCAGGGGCGAGTCCTCCCACGTTTCCTGCCGTCCGTAGACACTGAGGTCCATGAGCGCGTAGTTGTAGTCCATGGCCTCCACGCCGCGGAACGTGGTCCAGTACGTCTCGTGTACCTTGTCTCCATCACGGATGTAGCAGACGATGTGCATCCTGTTGATCTGGCGTCCGACCAGGAGCACGTCGAGCGAGTCCTCGGCCGAGTACCACGGCATGTCCCAGCCCATGAAGTCGTGGTAGCGGATGCTTTCGTCGTAGGGACCCTGACAGAAGACCGCGTAGGTGATGTCGCGGGAATGAAGATAGGAGAGCTCTGTCACCTGGGTGGTGACCCACGTGCAGCCTTCGCACTGCTGGGGTGCCGGGTAGCCGTTGTGCCACATGAAGTAGTAGGCGATGAGCTGTCGGCGCCCTTCGAACGCTTCGAGCAGGGTGAGGCGGCCCTGGGATCCGACCAGGGTTAGGTTGGCGTCTACCTCGACCATTGGCAGGCGGCGCCGGGCCGCAGCGATGGCGTCGCCTTCGCGGGTGTGCGCCTTCTCCCGGACCCGCAGCCTGCTCAGCTCGGTCTCGAACGTGGCCCGGTCGACGGTCTCGGGCAGGCTCGGTGCGTCGGTGGCGCCTGCCGCCGGCGCGCCGACGCTGGCTGGTTCATCCTTCATGACTCCCTCCTCGGGAAGGTCGAGGCTAGATGGCGTGCTCGTACTCGTCGTGCCGCTTGAACCAGATGCCGCTCTCGTTGCGACCCAGCGGGGCCCGGTCGAGCCATTGGTACATGCCCCAGAGGCCGTCCAGTCCGCGCGCGTACGCCGAGTACGTGTGGTAGACGATGCCGTCCTCGACAGCGAACGCGCTCATGCCCGGCATCTCCCGCGTGTATGTCGCCCAGTCCACCCCCGTGGTCATGGCGTCGCGGTCGCCGGTGTCGGGCGGCGGTCGCAGATCAGAGACGCGGAAGTTGTACTCGGCGGCTCCGGACTGCTGCTGCTCCACGGTGAGCCCCGCCTGAAAGTCGAGGTTGAAGTCGCTGTCGTGGGACGAGGCCCAGGGGAAGCTCCAGCCCATCCGGCGCCTGTACGCCTGGATCTTGGGCAGGGGAGCCCGCGATACCGCGGAGAGGATGACGTCGTGGTCGGCCAGGTGGGCGACGAACCCATTGAACCCGTCGGCGATGGTTGAGCAGACCGGGCATCCGGCCGTGTAGTCGGCCCCGAACATGAAGTGGTAGACGAGCAGCTGCGAGCGCCCTCTGAAGAGGTCGGCAAGCGACGCCGTGCCCTCGTCGGTCTCGAATCGATACTCCTTGTCGACCCGAACCCACGGCAGCTCCCGACGCCACTGTGCCAGCTCGTCGCCCCGCCTGGTCAGCGCCTTCTCGGCGTCGAGCAGTTCCCGTCGGGCCGCGAGCCACTCTTCCTGCGTTCCGATCTTATGGTCAGTCATGGCAGGTGTCTCCTTCAGGCTGTGGTTGGCTTGGACCTGGCCGGTCACATGGCCGGCGTGAGTCCGGGAATCAACGAGGGGGCGACGAGGATCGTGATGCCAAAGCCCAGGATCGCCAGCCCCAGCGGCACGTCGATGATTGCCATCGGGCGCAGGACCTTCTGGGCGACCACGAGGGCGGCGACCACGGCCATCCACCTGATGCTCATGACGCCGAGCGCCACAAACATCACCATGAACCCGATGCTCGAGCCGACGCATGAGAGCCCGAAGTCGACTCCGGAGCCGACGCGCTCGAGGCAGCGCCGGCGGAAGTACTGCTTCACCGGCGTGAGCTCGTAGACACCCGCCGCGACCACGAAGGCCCCGGCCGTAGCTGTCCCGTGAGACCCGTACACCGCGTACGCCACCACGCCCACCAGAGTCCAGACGCCTAGGTACGCACCGACGAAGAGCGGCACGGCCAGCACGCCGCGCTCCTGTCCTCGTCGAACGACTGCAGGGGCCGCGCCAGGCAGCATCATGGCCGCCATCATCCACACCCACAGGGGGAGAAAGAAAGCCAGCGAACCGACTCCGGTCGCAACCCCCATGTCCATCCCGTTCATCTCCCGGATGGAGACGACCCAGCCCGCCGCCGCCACGCCGAGCGTCGCCAGCAGGGCGGCCCCCGTGGCCGCTGCCCTCGAGCTGGTCGGTGCAGCGGACCAGCGAACGGTCCCGAGCGCATCCGGTACCGGATCGACGACCTGCTCGATGGTTCCTGTCTTCTGCGGAGTCACGAGACGCCTCCTTTTGGTTCGGGTCCAACCTCGTGGATGCAGGCACTGCTTGGAACCGCTTGGCGCTTGGCCTCAAAGGGTCGTGCCGCCCAGCTCCCGGAGGATGTCCGACCATCCCGCGAGGTGGGAACCACGCGCTCGTTCGTCTGGTAGGCCGACGTGATGGATCTCGACCACTGTCGAGTTGGCCGATGGGTGAAAGGTCACGGTCACGATCGAGTCCCGGTGCTCGGTATCGGGCGACGACCAGGTGAACACCAGACGACGAGGTCGGTCGATCTCCAGATAGCTGCCGGTGCAGGCGGTGGAGGACTCGTCGCCGGCCATGACGAAGCGGAACGTGCCGCCGACCCTCGGATCTGTCTCGGCGCGAGTCTCCCGAGTCAGGGCCGGTCTGAACCACGCCCCGAGGCTCTCCGGGTCCAGCCAGGCGTCGAACAGATCTTCGGCGGGAGCGGCGATCTCCCGCCTGACGGTCAGCGAATAGTCGTCCGTCACGACGACTTTTCACCGTTGCCGCGGCCGGTGACGAAGGCGTCGAGCGAGGCCAGCTGCCCGGTCCAGAACCGGCGATAATGCTCGATCCACCCGGCCGCTTCGGCAAGGGGCGCCGAATCCAGAGCCAGGATGTGCTCGCGCCCTCGAACACTTCGTCGCACCAGGCCAGCGCCCTCCAACACCCGGATGTGCTTCGACGTCGAATTGAGCGAGATCGGAAAGCCGCTGGCGATCTCAGTCACCCGGGCGTCGGACTGGGCGAGACGAGCCAGGATGGCGCGGCGCGTGGGATCGGAAACGGCCGAGAAGACCCGATCGAGCACACCCGACGGATGTTCACCCATGGAGGTGAATATTAGGGCGTGGCCGGGAAGACCACAACTCGCAAGATCACGGATACCCTCCGTCGATATGCCCGTGACCTTGTACCGTGATCAGGTCCTGCCGGTGGTGACCGACGTCGTCCTCGCTGGCCAGGAGTTCGATCGCATCCGCGCCAGAGTGGCCGAGGGGCTTTCGGGCGAGGTCCTCGAGGTGGGCTTCGGTTCGGGCCGGAACGTGGCCCACTATCCCGCCGCTGTGCGGCGCGTCCGCGCCGTGGAGCCCGCCTCGGGCGGTCGGCGCATGGCCGCCAAGCGCATCGCCGCCAGTGCGGTGCCCGTCGAGTACATCGGCCTCGACGGCGAGGCTCTGCCCTTGCCCGACGACTCGTTGGATTACGTGCTCATCACCTGGACACTCTGCACGATTCCCGATGTCGAACGGGCGCTGGCAGAGATCACCCGCGTCCTGCGCCAGGGCGGGAGCCTGCACTTCGCCGAACATGGCCGCTCGCCCGATCCCGCCGTCGCCCGGTGGCAGGATCGACTCACCCCCCTCCAGCGCAAGGTCGTCGGGGGTTGCCACCTCAACCGGCCGATCGGTCAGCTGGTCGCCGGCGCCGGGCTGAAGCTCACCCGACTGGAGAACTACTACATCCGTGGGCCAAAGGCCTTCGGCTACACCTTCGAGGGAATCGGCACGAAGCCGTGATGCGGCTGACCGTGAGCTTCGGCCACCGGTTCGCATAAGCTGCGCCGATGCGTTTCGGGCTCGATGTCGCGCAGCAACGGATGCCATGGGACGAGGTGGTCAGCCGCGTCCGGTTCAGCGAGGACCTGGGCTTCGACGGTGCGTGGGGCTTTGATCACCTCCAGCCCATGTACGGAGAAGGGCCCGGAGAGACGTTCGAAGGCATAACCACGCTCGCCGCGCTGGCGGGCGTGACGTCGCGGGTCCGGCTCGGGCTCCTCGTGACGGGAGTGACGTATCGGCACCCGTCGGTGCTCGCTGCCCATGCCCTCACCATCGACCACGCCTCGCATGGCCGGCTCGAGCTCTCGCTGGGTGCGGCGTGGTTCGACAAGGAGCACCTCGAGCTCGGCATCCCGTTCCCGTCGACGCGTGAGAGGTTCGATCTGCTCGAGGACGCGCTCGAGATCGTGACCAGGCTCTTTACTGGCGATGTGGTGTCCTATGAGGGACGGGTCGTGTCGTTGCGGGACGCACAACTCCGACCCGTACCCGTGCAGCAGCCGCACCCGCCGATCTGGATCGGCGGCAATGGCCCGCGGCGGACCCTGCCGCTCGTCGCCCGCTACGCCGATGCCTGGCACGCGTGGGGAACGCCCAACTCGTTGCGGGAGACGAACCAGCGGCTCGACCAGCTGGCGACGCAAGCGGGACGTGACCCATCGTCGATCATGCGAGCCAGCTCGCTGTCGCTCGACGATCTGGACACCAGCCGCAAGCACGCGGCGAAGTGGCAGGACGCGGGCTACGGCTACCTCGTCTGCGGCTGGCCCGAGGGTGGCCGCGCCCAGGTCGAACGGTTCGCCCGTGAGGTCATGCCCGAGTTCGCCGGCTGAGGCGTACGTCGCCCTCGCGCAGGGCGGTAAGCCACCCGCGTTACCGGTCGGTGCCGACCATGACATCTTCACACGTGGTAGACCAGGCGGAGCGTGAAGGGGAGGGAGGTGCCATGGCTGCCAAGGCGCTCATTTGTGCAGCGACGGTCGTGGCGATGGCTATAGGCATCACGGCGTGCAGTGGCTCCTCCAGTAACACGTCGCCGACGACCACCAGCTCCCCGGCTCCATCGAGCTCCACGCAGCCGAGCGCGCCTCCCGGGCCCTCACCAACCTCCACGGTGCCCGGCGCTTCATCCAACAACAGTTTCTGGTCCCAGTCCCTGGACAGGCCGCGTTTCGTCGTACCGGTTCCACATGTCGGGGTCTTTGGGCGCTGAATCCGTCAGCGACGACTGCTGACGACGTGGCGCTTACGCGACTACGGATCGGGATCCTGGGAGCAGGCTTCTCGGCCCGGGAGCACGCCGCCTTCGTTCGAGGGTCAGCTCACGCCGTCCTCTCTTCGGTCTACGATCCCGTGCCCGAACGTGCGGCGCGCTTCGGCGCCGATACTGGCGCCGCCGTGATCGGTTCGGCGGAGGAGCTGATCCGCCAGTCCGACGCCATCTACGTGTGCACTCCAACCTCCGAGCACCACCACGCCGTTGAGGCCGTGGTCAGCCGGCGCAAGCCTGTGTTTTGTGAGAAGCCACTCGGTCGGAACCTCGACGAGACCCGTGCCGTCGCTGACATGGTCGTGGGTTCGGGGGTGATCAATCAGGTTGGTCTCGTCATGCGGTACTCGCCGGCGTTCTACTGGATCCGACATCTCCTGGGTCAGCGAGAGAGGTCTGGGAGGATCCTGGCGGTATCGATGCGAAGCGACCAATATCTGCCGATCCACGGGGCCTACCAATCCTCCTGGCGGAAGGAGATAGAGCAGGCTGGCGCGGGCGTTCTGCTCGAGCATTCGATCCATGACCTCGACATGATCGAACAACTGGTCGGGCCGGTGCGGTCCCTGGTGGCCAGCACCCGAGAGGTCCACGGGTTCGGCGGCATCGAGGATGTCGGGGTCGTGAGCTTCGAGTCCGAGTCCGGCGTCCCGGGTACTTTCGTCGGCGTCTGGCACGACATGAAGGAGCGGCCCGAGAACCGCCGGGTCGAGATTCTCTGTGAGCGACTGTGGTGTGCCCTCGACGGCCACTATCACGCAGGTCCTGTGTCCTGGCAGTGGACGGGGGAGGAGCCGGCTCGCTTGGCGGGATCGGCGTTGAGGAACGCCGGCCTCGATGCAGGGATGCAGACAGACAACGAGGACGAGGCGTTTGCGAGGTCTGTGTTGGACTCCCGGGTTGCCACGCCGACCGTCCTGGACGCCCTCAGGGCGCACCGCCTGGTCGATGCTTCCTACCGCTCGGCACGAGGCGGGGGTAAGCGAGTAGCGGTGGATGGGATGGACTAGTCCGACGCTCACCCCGATTCGGACCTAGGGTTGGTGGCGGCACAACTTCGAGACGAGGCTCGTCGACGGGGATACGAATGGAACCGAAGAAGATCAAACCACGTTCGTTGGCCGACTATCTGGAAGTCCTCACCAAGCCCGTCTTCCAGGCGGGGATCAGCTGGAGGGTGGTCGAGGCCAAGTGGGACGGCCTACGTGAGGCATTTCATGGTTTTGACCCGGAATGGGTCGCCAGTCTGAGCCCAAGAGGGATTGATCGGATAGCCAAAGATCCGAAGGTCATCCGCAACCGCCGCAAGATCGAAGGGACAGTCGACAATGCCCGCACGATGCTCGAGCTCGACGCCGAGTATGGCGGCTTTCGTCGCTACCTGCGATCGTTTGGCGACTTCGAATCGGTGTCTCGCGACCTTCGCCGACGTTTCCGGTTCGTGGGCGATCACGGCGCCTATCAGTTCCTGTGGGTGGTCGGGGAGAAGGTTCCCTCCTACCAGGACTGGACTGCGTCGCAAGGTCGGTCGGGCCAACCCCTGGCACGAGCACGAGCAGCCCGAGCAGCCCGGAGCTAGCTCGGCCAGCCGGGGACGAGACCGAGCTGGCGGCAGATGGCCTGCGCGTCGATGACGCGTCCGTCGACACCGGCTACGCGAGCCTCGGCCGCCTCGGGGTTCGTGGCGAGCCACGCCACGACCGCGCCGACGACATCTGGCGGTGCCCCGGTCGAGGCGTCGAAGGAGAACTGCCCCATGTCCTGCGCTATCCGCTCGGTGGCCACGAACCCGGGCTGGACGTTGTAGGCGCGTATCCCGCGATCGCCGACCTCCAGCTGCAGGATGCCGGCCACCCGGTGGAGCGCGCCCTTGCTCATGCCGTAGCCGGCGCCCCAGCCTCCTTCACCTGCCGGACGGCGCGGGTCGTGCATCCCGGCGCCGGACGTGATGTTGACGATCACGCCGGAGCCTCGCTCCAGCATTCCGGGCAGGAAGGCCTTGGTGAGGGCGAGCGGGGCCATGACGTTCGCCTCGAGGTGAAGGTCCAGCAGCTCGAGTGGAGTGTCCACGAACCAGTCCATGTGGCCCGGTCCGATATAGCGGCCATTGTTCACGAGCAGGTCGAGCCGACCCCACTCTGCGAGCACGGTATCGGCGGCGGCACTCAGGGAGGACCGGTTGGTCAGGTCCGCCGGCAGGGCGAGACAGCGCACACCCTCGGCCTCCACCAGCTCCTCGGTGGACGCCAGCGAGCCGGGCAACGGCGTCGTGTCGGACGCCCGGACCGTCGAGGAGTGCTCCCGACGCTCGCCCTCAGCGATGGTGCGCGCCGTCAGGGCCACGTCGAACTTGGCCCGCGCCAGATGCACGGCGATCGACTTGCCGATTCCCCGACTGGCCCCGGTGACAAAGGCGCGTGCCATGGCGGCGAGCGTAATACCCGGGCGTGAGGCGAAGAAGGCGGGAGACTACGACAGGCAGCTGGCTTGGTCGACCACCTGCGTGTCGTTGTGGATGTACACCGCCTGCCCTCGCGTCGGATACGGCGGATTGGTCTGGACGGTCTCCCCGTCGGCGAGGTTGTTGAGGCCGTTGAGCGAGAAGGGGCTGCCGGGGTTGGCCATTTGCGATACCGAGCCCTGCGGCACCACGAAGGCAGGCAGGAGCTGGCTCGACCCCATGTGGCCGAAGTCGTATGCCAGCTTGAAGGACTGGCACGGCCCCGAAACGAGATCGTAGATGCTCGCGCCCGTGTTCTCCGACAGCCCGGTCGATGTCATCTTGGCGGTGATCTGACTGAACCCGTCCCGGTCGGCCCACGCCGGAGCCGGCGCCGAGCAAGTCGAGAACGTGGTGGTCATCCCGTCGGGGCTGGTGACCTTGGCATTGGCGCCGGTGAGGTGGTGCGACGACTCGCACGAGGCGAGCTGAGAGGTGGCCGACGCTCCCGTGGAACTGTGCGAGCCCCCGAGCAGGATCAGAGGAACTGCCACAGCCGCGGCGATGACGGCTGCCGCTCCGGCGAGGGCCAGCCACGTGACCGGACGTCGCTTGCCGCCATGGCCCTGGCCGGCGTCCGAGGGGATGGCAGCGGGCGTCACGACGGTGGAGGCCGCCTGGCCGCCATCCCGGTGAACGCCGCCACCGAGAAGGGACTCCCGCATCTCCGCCGCCGAGGAGAAGCGGCGCGCAGGGTCCTTCTCGAGGGCGGTGAGCAGCGTCGCCTCGACGGCAGGCGGTGTCTCGGGCCGGTACTCGCGAACCGAGCGCGGCGTCGCCTGCAGATGCTGGGCGATGACGCCGGCCGCGATCTCGGCCTCGAACGGCGGACGACCGGCTAGGCACTGGTAGATGACGCACCCGATCGAGTACACGTCCGTGGTCGCCGTCACCGGGAGGCCGCTCAGCTGCTCGGGGGACGCGTAGGATGGTGTGCCGAGGAAGCTTCCCGTCGTGGTCAGGCGTCCAGCGTCGTCGGTCGCCCTGGCGATGCCGAAGTCCGCCAGCTTGGCCGTCACTTCCTCCGTGAGCAAGACGTTGGCGGGCTTGATGTCGCGGTGGATGATGCCTTTGCGGTGAGCATGGGCCAATCCCGACAGCGCTTCGGCGCCGAGGCGTACGGCGAGCTCGAGCTCGAGTCCCCCTGCTGTCGCGTCGAGCTTGGCCTGCAGCGACTCGCCCTCGACGAGCTCCATCACGATGTAGTACGTGTCGCCCTCGCTCCCCGAGTCGTACACGGTGACGATGTTGGGGTGCTTCAGGGACGCGATGTGCAGCGCTTCTCGCTCGAACCGCGAACGGAAGCCAGGGTCCGCGGCGAGGTGCTCGCTCAACATCTTCACAGCCACATCTCGATTGAGGCGACGGTCGCGTCCCCGCCATACGCTGGCCATCCCGCCTGAGCCGAGGTGGTCCAGTACCTCGTAGCGCTCAGCTAGAACCATTCTCGCCACGACGCCTCCTAGCGAGCCGTCAAGGCGGGAATCGACGCCCGGTCAGCCAGGTCAGCCACGTCGGCCTCGGTCGGAACGGGTGGTGGTTTGACGCCGAGCTCTCCCCCCTTGTCGCCACAAGTCTCAAGCTTGCCATCAGCCTCGAAGCCGCTCAAGGCGCCGCTCGGACTAGGGCTCCCACCTGAAGTACCGGCGAGTGAGCAGGACTCCCACGAGGATCCACGCCGCCAGGACGGCGCAATCTCCAGCCAGGTTGGTGTGGGACAGGGGGTTGTAGCAGTCCCGCAGCGCGTCGGTGAAGGCCTTGACCGGAAAGAGAGCGGCGATCTTGTTGAGCCAGTCGGGTAGCACCAGGTTGTAGGAGAAGGTCCCGGAGATGATGGCGAGAGGGAGGTAGGTGCCGTTGGTGACCGGTCCGGCGGCCTCGGCCGTCGGGATGGCAGCCGTGATGGCGAGCCCCAGGGAGACGAAGCAGGCCACCCCCAGTGCCAGGACTCCGATCAGCGTGAGGGATCGATCCCAGAGTGGTGTCGCTCCGAACATGGCCGCGCCGATGGCGAGCGATGCGCCCGCGATGACGAGGGAGCTGACAACCGCACTGATCAACTGGGCCGAGACGTAGGCGCTCGGTGTCAGCGGCGTGGCCCGGATCCGCTTGAGAACGCCTTCACTGCGAAGAACCGTGATCGTGGCGGCCAGGTTGGTGTACGCGGCGACGATGATGCCGAAGGCGGTGAAGCCGGGCACGAGCAGCACCGGGGCTCGCAGGCCGGGATGGCCGGGGACCATGGCCTTGCCCGCGATCGCTCCGAAGATGACCAGCAGACCGACGGGCATGGCAAAGGTGAAGAAGGCACCCTGAGGGTTGCGCCAGAACGATCGCTGCTCGAGGCGGGCCTGGTGCCAGATGAGTCGAGCGCTCACAGCCGCTACGCCCCTTCCGCGACCAGGGCGAGGTAGGCCTCCTCGAGGCTCGGGGGGGCGACGCTGAGCTCTTGCAGGTCGGGGAGGCCGTGGTGGGTGGTCCAGCGGAACAGCGATCGCAAGGTCACGACCGGATCCTCGCTCGTGACCACTACTGCGTCGCCCTCCCGGCTGGCCTCGGGGATCGGGAGGGAGAAGGCACCGCTTCTCACCGCATCGGGCAGCTGGAAGGAGATCCGAGCCGGTATCCGGGCCTGCCGGCTCAGCTGGCGCGGTGTGCCCATCGCCGTGATCACACCTCGAGCAAGGATGGCGACCCGGTCGGAGAGCCTCGCCGCTTCGTCGAGGTAATGAGTTGTCAGGACGATGGTCTTGCCGAGACGACGCAGGTTCTCGATCGCCGTCCAGCAGCGCCGACGGGCCTCGGGGTCGAAGCCCGTGGTCGGCTCGTCGAGGAACACCAGCTTTGGATCGCCGGCGAGCGCCAGGGCCAGATCGAGGCGCCGGCGCTGTCCCGACGAGAGCTGCCGGATGATCGTCGAGCGCTGATCGGACAGCTCCACGACCTCGAGCAGGTCCTCGAGGGGGAGCGGATGGTCGTAGTAGGCGCGCCATGCGTCGAGGAGCTCATCCACCCGCACGCGGTCCGGGAAGCCACACTCCTGGAGGACGATCCCTATCCGCTTCCGCAGCCCCAGGGGCTGTCCGGCGGGATCGAAGCCCAGTACCCGGGCGGTGCCGGCGCTGGGTGTCCTGAACCCTTCGAGGATCTCGACCGTGGTCGTCTTGCCGGCGCCGTTGGGCCCGAGCAGAGCGAAGACCTCTCCTGCGGCCACGTCGAAGCTCACTCCCGCCAAGGCGCTGTGACCGTCGTACTCCTTGGCCAAGGAGCGGACCGAGATGGCCGGATCGGACCCGGCTCGCGCATCCGCCGACCACGCTCGTGCCTCGAGATCAGCCAATCGGGCCTCCCAGCTCAGGCGGCGCTCGACCCATCGCCGCATCACGTCTCGTTCCTGTTGCTCAGATACAGAGATGTTACTATGTTACGAACATGAGCCTCAGAGTCAAGGGGGATCCGGTGGGCCACAATGGGGACGTGGCCGAGAGATGGACTCCTGAACGTCGCCGTCAACACACCAGGGACGTCCTGCTCGACGCGGCCGAGGACGTCTTCGCCCGCCGCGGATTCGAGGGGGCCGCCCTCGAGGAGATCGCCGAGGCCGCCGGGTACACCCGCGGCGCCATCTACAAGAACTTCGGGAGCAAGGAAGAGCTCTTCCTCGCCGTCAACCACCGCTTCAACGAGCGGTTCCTCTCGACGTTCGCGGTCCCGCCGGGGACCGATGCCTCGTCGGTGGACCTCATCGACGTCGCCCGTCACTGGAGGGATATGTGGCGAAACGAGGTATCCACGCACGTCGCCATCGGCCTCGAGTTCCAGCTCTTTCTCCTGCGCAACCCCGAGGCCCGCGCCCGGGTGGCCGAGCAACGACGCCAACTGGTCGAGATGGTGGCCGGCTTCATGGAGGAGCAGGCGGCTCTCATCGGCGTCAGCTGGCGGATACCGGTCTCGACCGTGGCTCGACTCGTGATGGCTACCGTCGACGGTCTTCGTCTGGCCGAGTACCTGGACGAGTCGGACGAGGACCTCTATGTGCCGTTCCTGGAGGCGCTCATGTCCTTCCACGTTCACGACGAGACACCCCAGGTCCCCTTGGTTGGTGAAGGACGCGCCGACCGGGAGGAAGCATGACCGACCAGTGCTTGGGAATCATCAGCACAGGCGACATGGGCTCGGCGGTCGCCCGCGTCCTCACCGCGGCTGGCCGGCGGGTGGTCACAGTCACGAGCGACCGCAGTCCCCGTACGGTGGAGCGGGCTCGGTCAGCCGGAGCTGAATCCGTCGACACGCTCGACGAGCTGGTGACCGAGGCCGACGTCGTGGTCTCGATCGTGCCGCCGGGAGCGGCGACCGACGTCGCCGACCGGTTGGCGGCGTGCACCCGCTCACTCGGCTCATCGCCCATCGTCATCGACGCCAACGCGGTGAGCCCGAGCACAGCCGAAGGCATCGCCCGCACCCTGGAAGCCGCCGGGGCGCGCTTCGTCGACGGGGACATCATCGGCGGGCCCCCGGCTGCCGGCAAGCCGCCCACCCGCCTCTACCTGTCGGGCGCCCACGCCGAGCATGTCGCCGGCCTCCTGGGCTGTCCCGAGTTGCGGGCGGTGACACTGTCCGGGCCCGCGATGGGTGCGTCTTCGCTGAAAATGGCCTATGCCGCCTGGAGCAAAGGGTCGGCCGCTCTCGCCCTCACCGCCTGGGCACTAGCGAAGTCGCTCGGCGTCGAGGGCGCCTTGCTGGACGAGTGGGAGGAGTCCCAGCCCGAGCTCCGCCGGCTGTGCGAGAACGCCGCCCGCGGCGCCGGCCGAGCCTGGCGCTTCGTGGCCGAGATGGACCAGATCGCCGCAGCTCTGGACTCGGTGTACCTGCCGACGGGTGCGGCCGCGGGTGCGGCCTCCGTCTACCAGCGCCTCGCACCCCTGAAGGGCGAGCAGGGACCACCGATGGAGACGGTCCTCGACCTCCTCATGAGCTCGACCGACACTCGACCCGGTCCAGGCGCCACTTCTCACCATGGGATGCGCTCACGCTCGTAGAAGAACCCGTCGGTCGGACCGTCGTCGGGCAGCGTCGCCAACCAGACCGCCGTGTCGGCCCCTTCCTCGACCGAGCTCGGCGCACCGGGCCCGCCCATGCGTGTGCCGACCCACCCGGGCGACATGCAGTTGACCTTGACTCGCGGGCCCGCCTCGGCGGCGATCACCCGGGTGAGGACGTTCAGGGCGGCCTTGGACAAGCCGTAGGCGCCGGCCTGCGGCGGACTGTCGGCGATGTGCGCCCAACCTGTCGAGACGTTGACCACCCTGCCCCAACCGCGCTGGTGCATGGCGGGCACGAACGCTCGGCACGTTCGCCAGGCACCGAGCAGGTTGACCTGCAGCGCCTCCATGAGCGCGCCCTCGTCGACCCTGAGCAATGGACTCGTGGGGTAGACCCCGGCGTTGTTGACCAGTACGTCGACCTCGAGGCCGGCCGCGGCCAGGCCGCTCACACACACGTCGACACTGCCGGGATCCGAGACGTCCAGCTCCTGCACGCGCACGTCGCCCGGGAGCCCCCGAGCCGCCGCCAGACCTGCCCCGTGGTCGCGCGAAGCGAGCACCACTCGCACCCCGAGCGCGGCGAGCTGGCGAGCAATCTCGCGTCCGATTCCACGGTTGGCGCCGGTCACCAGCGCAGTCCGGCCCGGTTCAGGCATGCGCACCCACTCGCGATCGGGTGCAGGTTACGCGCATCGGTGACACCTCGTCGCGGCCCCGGCGCTCACGCCGCCTTGCCGGTAGCCACCCAGGCTCGGGTCACCGTGATGACGCTGTCGCCGAATCGTCGCCGAAGCCTGGCGGCGGCGAGATCGGAGAACTCGTGCCAGCGCTCGTCTCCGAGCTCCCAACGAAGGTATCGGCCCAGGCCGCCCCAGCCACAGAGATAGTCGTCCACGGCGAACAACCGACGGTAGGTATGGCCTCGGACGTCGATGTCGAGGAGTCCTGCCCTGCTGAGGAGGCCCTCCAGCGCCGCTCGGTCCTGCAGCTGCTCCTCCCAGGGCGCGCCCTTTATCGGGGCCTGCGAGGGCAACGCACACGTTTCGCGTGCCGATGCGACGATATCGTCCGCCGCCGCCGCCTGATCGTCGGCATGCTTCGGATCGGGTGCCCAGGCAGTGACCCCCACACGCCCCGCCGGTCGAAGGACGCGGACCATGTCGGCCAGCCCGCCGACCAGCTCGGGAACGTGAGACAGAACGAGGTTGGCGACGACGGCGTCGAACGTGGCGTCCGGGAACGGCAGATCCGGTAGCTCTGCCGCCGCGGTGACGATCCCGCGGATCGAGCGGGCGAGCTTCAGCATGCCGATCGACGGGTCGATCCCGATGGTGACACCGCTGGACGCCACGTGAGGCTGCGCCAGGGCGGCCGTGAGACCCGTGCCCGTACCTACGTCGAGAAGGCAGTCCCCCGGAGAGGGACCGACGGCGTCGACGAGGTCGCGGGCCATGTGCTCGAACCAGGGTACGGCCACCAGCTCATAGGTCTCGGCCACGGAGTCGTACGAGAGCCACGGGGCATTCCTCGTCGGTCCCGAGCTCACTGCCGGATCATGCTAGGGCACGGTCGATGCTGAACCGAGCGGCATCGTAGGTTGCGGGACATGTGGTCGCCGGTGCCATAGTGAGGCGATGCCGGACGACGATCTTTCCGACTTCGAGCGCACCACGTTCTCCCACGAGGGCAAGGAGCGGGCCGTGTTCCGCAAGGGGAGCGGTCTGGCAGTCATCGTGATGGCGGAGGTCCCGGGCATCACCCCGAAGGTCGCTGGCTTCGCCCGCCGGGTGGCGGACATCGGATGCACCGCAGTGATTCCCCATCTGTTCGGGACGCCGGGCAAGGACCCGCTCGCCGGCAGCCGACTCGACTCGCTCGTCTACGGTTTCTCCTCGATCGTGCCGCTCTGCATCAGTCGAGAGTTCACCGTGTGGGCGACCAACCGGACATCCCCGGTGATCGATTGGCTGCGAGCGCTGGCGGCGGCCGAGCACGAACGATGCGGCGGTCCCGGCGTCGGGGCCATCGGCATGTGCTTCACCGGCGGATTTGCACTGGCGATGGCGACCGATCCCAGCGTCCTGGCGCCGGTCCTGTCCCAGCCGTCGTTGCCCTTCGCGGCGACCTCGTCGCGGATGCGTTCGATCGACTGCTCGCCGAACGACCTGGCCACGGTCAAGAAGCGCGGCGAAGCCGGCGATGTCGAAGTGATGGGCCTCCGCTTCTGCGGCGACCGCTATGTGCCGTCGGCGCGCTTTCGCTACCTCGAGGAGCAGCTGGGGGATGCCTTCGTGGCCGTCGAGCTGGATGACGGGTGCGCCAACCCCGAGGCGGTGATGAAGCCGCACTCCGTCGTCACCGAGCACTTGATCGACGAGCCTGGTCAGCTGACCAGGGAAGCGCTCGATCAGGTACTCGACCTCTTTCGCAAGAAGCTGCTCACCGCCTGACGATTGCCGAGTCGGCGGTGGTGCCTGCGCTCAGCCGACTCCGGCGGGAAGGTGCCCCATCAGGCCCTGCTGGATCCCGCCCGGCGCCCCGAGAAACACCAGCAGCCTGTTGAAGTTGACACCGACCGCCGACGACACACCTTCTACCGCGCCGCCGTTCGAGCGCGCCAGGGTGTCTCCGAGGGTGCCGCCTGCTCGACCCCCGCCGCCCCATCCGATCTCGAGGTTCGGGAAGGCGTCGTGCAGGATTCCGACCACATCTCCGACGTTGACGTGCTGGCCGACCCTGACGGTCGGAGTGATGTTCTCGGCGTAGTAGATGACCTGACCGGCGAACAGTCCATGGTCGAGCTGCAGGGCGATGAACGCCCCACCCGGCCAGCCACCCTCGTTCGTTGTCCTGATGGTGCCGGTCCCCAGCGCTACCAGCGGGCCAGATCCGGCGTAGTCGACACCCTGGTCGATCCGCTTGGGTTGGAGGTTCGAGATCCGGGCCAGGGGATTGACGTAGAGGTCCGGGGAGAGGGGAGGCAGAACGATCGTGGGGGTCGCCGGGCTGGGAGCCGCCCCTGGTGGAGGAGCAGCGAGCGTGGCCACGTTCAGGCCCGGCGATGGAGTGGTCGGAAACAAGTGTCCCGACCCGCGGCCCCAGTGGGCGGAGGCGGCATGACCGGTGGGCCCGGCGCCGCCTGGACCGAACGCCGAGCCTCCGCTGGCCAGGTCCGTCGCCGGTCCGGGAAGGATCCCCGTGCCCATGCCGGTGGCGGCCGCCAGCAGGCTGGCCGAGGCGGCGAGGAGACCCCTCCTCAGAACAGCCGGGGTGGTGGTCGGGTCGCTCTCGCCTGCCCGCTGAAGGCTGTCCACCAGCTTTCGCAGGAGGCGCTGGAGCGGCAGGGCTCGGGCGTCTGCCGCCAGGGCGACGCGGGCGACGGCCCGGAGCACGAAGAACCGCGAGGCGGTCGCCCGCTCGACCGTCTCAGCCAGGTCGGCGTGGACGAACCGTCCCGTCTCTGCGGATCTTTGTGGGTCGTCCCACTCCGGAGAGGTCTTCGTCATGGACGCCGGGCAACCTGTTGACCAGACGGCCCCGCCAGTCCCGCAAGCCCTGCCAGTGTCGCCTGTGTCATCAGGCCCGGCCCCTTCAGCACAGGCCGCTCGATTCTCCGTCGGGTCGGCCATGTCCTGCCGGTGTCGGGTGCAAATACGACACAAGTGTCAGATTTCGGGCTCCCGGGCACGAGCTGTGGCGGCCGGCTACGAGAAGGCCTCCGTGATGCAGACTCCTTCGGTGTCGAGCCCGCTTGTGGGTGTCCGCGCCGTAGTCGACCGACTACGTGAGGCGGGGTGCGTCGCCGCCGAGGAGGAGGCGCACGATCTTCTGGCGGCAGCGGCGGACGGACCCCAGCTCGAGGCGTGGCTGCGCAGGCGGGAGCGGGGCGAGCCGCTGGCGTGGATCGTGGGTGGGCTCGAGTTCTGTGGCCGCTGGGTGCACGTTTCGTCCGGGCTCTACGTCCCCCGGATCCAGAGCGAGGAGCTGGCCCGGCGGGCGGGGCGGCTGCTGCCTGTTGGCGGAAGCGCCGTCGACCTGTGCACTGGCGCGGGAGCAATTGCCGCCCACCTCGTGGCCGAGGTGCCCAAGGCCTCGGTCATCGGAGTCGATCTGGACCCGAACGCTGCCGCCTGTGCCGCGCGCAACGGAGTGGCGGCTCTGGTCGGCGACCTCGACACGCCCCTTCGGCCCGGTCACGTTTGGGATGTCGTGACGGCCGTGCCGCCCTATGTGCCCAGGAGCGAGCTTCGGCTGCTACCAGCCGACGTCCTGCGCTTCGAGCCGCGCCTCGCGTTGGACGGCGGCGCCGACGGGCTCGACGTGGCCCGGCGCGTCGTCACGGCGGCCGGCCGCCACCTGCGGGCGCACGGTTGGCTCCTCATCGAGGTCGGCGGGGCACAGGCCCAAGCGCTGGACTCCCACTTGGCGGCGTCGGGATTTCGGAACACCGAGCCCTGGGCAGACGACGACGGCGACCTCAGGGGCCTCGCCGCCGAGCGCACTTGACCACGGCGCTCGAGTCGGCCTTCGGTTAGGCTCCGCCGCCATGGGCGAGGGGGGAGCAGCAGGCGGTAGCTGGCATCAGGCTCTCGATCTTCCAGGCGACGTCGTCACGGCCGTCGACCGCCTCGTGGGTGAGCTGGTCGGCCGGCTGGGCACATCGCTCCGGTCGCTTCTGATCTACGGGGGGATCGCTCGGCGCCGGTACCGGGTGGGTCAGAGCGACGTCAACCTGATGCTGATCATGGAGGACGCCAGCGCCGAGCACGTCGACGCCATAGCCGAGCCCCTGCGAGCGGGATGGCTCGAGGCGCGCGTCCGTCCGTACATCGTCGCCGACACGGAGCTCGCGGCGCTGGCCGAGGCGTTTCCCACTCTCGTGCTCGACATCAAGCGGTACAACATCGTGGTTCACGGAACGAACCCGCTGGGTGACATCGCCGTCGACCCCGAGGATCTCCGCCGCCGGGTCGAGCAGGAGCTGGCGAACGTCGCCCTGCGTCTTCGCAACCGACAGGCGTCGGTGCGGGGGGACGCGTTGGCGTCCACGGCCGCGCTCGTCCGAGCGGCCCGCCCGATCGCGCTGGCGCTCGGCGGCCTGTTGCAGGTGGCCGGGCATCCGCTTCCGAGCGAGGACCGGTCTGCGGCTCTGTTCGCCGAGGCGGCCAGAGCGTTCGGTCTCGACGCCAAGGCGCTGGCGGATCTCGCCGAGCTGCGTCAGGACTCCTCCGCCGCGTCCGACGTGGACCACCTCTACGACGCCATCCTCGACACCACGACCCGTGCCATGCACGCCGCGTTCGCCAAGCAGTCGTCGTCGTGAACCTCTCGGATCCCAGCGGCCCGCAATTCCTGGCCATCTACGGCGCACTGCTGGTCGTCGCACTGATCGTGAGCGTCATGGTGAGACGGGCGTTCCGCCGAGCACCGGCCCATTTGAGCGTCGCGAGTGGGTACGGCGCCCAGTGGTCGGTTCCCGCCGCGCCGGAGCTGGCTCCACCCTCGACGTCCGACCCGTACGAGGCGGCCTACCTGAACGACGGCGCCATCTGGGCGGCGGTAGTCTCCATCCTCGCCCTCGTGCAGAGCGGCGTTCTGACCGCGACCGCCGATCTCCCTCCCCAGCTGTCGATCGCGACCGCGCTTCCTCAGGGATCAGGCATCACCGACACCGTCGTCTACCAGTGGGTCGCCGGTGGCGTCACGTCTGCTCCCGACCTCGCCCGGACTGCCTCGTTCCAGCTCGACGAGCTCGGTGACTCACTCGTGGCTCGGGGCCTCCTCGTCAGCCCCCGATCGAGCTCGCGCATGAGGTTCGTCGCCACCCTGCCACTCCTCGGGGTCCTCGCTCTGGGCCTCGCCCGCTACGTGTACGGCATAGCCAACCACCACCCTGTCGGCTACCTGACGGCGCTGATCATCGTCACCATCCTCCTCATCCCGCTGGTCGCCCGGCGCGCCCGCCGGACGAGAGAAGGGGACAAGGTGCTGCAAGGACTGCGCACGCAGACAGCGGCTCTCCGAACGACGATCGCCCAACCCGGGGTCGAGCTCGGCGGACCCGACCTGGTTCTGGCCGTTGCCCTGTACGGCGCCCAGGTGCTCGGCGAGGGGTCGCTCGGAGCGTTGCGGATGAGCATGGCGCCCCTCCTCGGACGTAGCTCCCAGCGGCTCGTGGGCGTGGCCGCCACACACGGAGGCGGTGTCGCCGTGTGGAGCGCCTCAAGTTGCGGGGGAGGCAGCAGCTGCGGGGGAGGCAGCAGCTGCGGCGGCGGTGGCAGCTGCGGTGGGGGAGGCGGATGTGGTGGCGGGGGTGGAGGATGCGGCGGTTGACGCCGGTGCGGCTCAGGCCGAGGAGGCACACTCGGCCGAGGTCGACGCCATCGAACGCCCTGCGCGGCCTCGGGGTCGGCTGGCGCCCGGAGCTGGCCCTCGCCATCGACCGCCGGCGCGACGTGTGTTTCGTCGAGGTGATGGCCGAGTCGATCGATCCGCGGCGGGTCCCCGAAGCGTTGGACAACCTTCGGGCAAGGGGGACGGAAGTCGTCGTCCACGGCGTGAGCCTCGGCCTGGGAGACGCCAGCCCACCGGCCCGACACCGCATCGATCACCTCAGCCGGGTGGCTGAGCGCCTCGACGCCACGTTGATCAGTGAGCACGTCGCCTTCGTGCGCGCCGGCCGCCACGAGGCCGGCCACCTCATGCCTCTCCCGTACACCGCCGCCGCCGCCGACATCCTCAGCGAGAACATCCAGATCGCCAAGGACCACCTGGCCCTGCCGCTTGCCCTCGAGAACATCGCATCGCTGGTGACGTGGTCGAGCTCGGAGATGACCGAGCTCGACTTTCTCGATCGCGTGCTCGGGCAGACGGGGTGTCCCTTGTTGCTCGACGTCTCCAACCTCTACGCCGCCATCGTCAACCACGGCGTAATACTGGAGGACTGGCTCTCGAGGATGGCCGCCCATCGGATCGCGTACGCCCACGTCGCCGGAGGCCACCACGACAGGTCTGGGCTGTACCACGACACGCACGCCCACCCTGTTCCCAGGGCGGTGTACGACCTGCTGGCCCACACGACCTCGCGGCTGTGCGTGCCCGCCGTGCTGCTCGAACGGGACGACGGCTTCGATCGGGGCGACGTCAGCTCCGAGCTCGATGTCCTCGCCGGATTGGTCCAGCGCGACACGCCAGACAGGAGTCGATTCAGCGGTGCCATCGGCTGACCGCGACGAGCTGTTGGATCAGCAAGCCCAGGCGCTTCGTGCGCTCACCATCGGTGACGCCTGTCGTTCGGACCTGTTCGATCGGCGTGGCTACGCGGCCACCCGAGAGACCCTGGTGCGGAAACGGGTCGCCTCGGTGACCCGGCACTGGCCGGCTCTGCCGCGAGCCCTGGGCGGTTCCTATAGCGCCCTCGCCCGTCAGTACGTCCTCACTCGGCCCCGCCTGACATCCGACAGCCGGGCCGACGGCCGCGCCTTCGCCGCCTGGTTGCGCGATCAGGGAAAGCTGCCCGACGAGGCCGCCGTCGAGCTCATGAAGTTCGACGTCAGCTACCGAGTGACCACGACAGGCGCTCGACGGCGGCGCCTTCCGGCCGTCCGGGTACGCCGGCGGCCGCGTCTGATGGCGGCGGCATCCGTTCCCCGGCCGGACGCCCCCCTCCCGCTCGTGCTCGCGCTCGGGGCGCGACTGCGACCGCGCTCAGGTCGGACTTTTCGACCATAGGCGGAACGGAGCAATGTCGCAGCCCCCGACGACCCGACCTCCATCCGCGCCAAGCGGCCTCGGGTGACCACCCACGTTCCACGTAAGGTCGAAACGAAACGGCTCAGGAAGTTGGTGTGGCGCCGCTCTCCACCTGCTGCTTGAGGAGCTCCAACGCCCGGGCGTTGCCCTTGCGCATGGAGCCCGACATGAACGGGGCCATGAGCTTGAACAGACCGCCAGGCGTCGGCGCCATCACGAGCGTCACCCGCGTCCCCTCACCCTCTTCGGCGAGCTCCCACGATCCCGCCGGCTCCATCGAGCCGGGGCCGGCCTTGGCCGGGGGACCGTGCCACGCCAGCTTCGACGACGGCTCGAACTCGGTCCACTCGAAGCTGCTCTCGGCCGATCCGCGCTTCATCTTGTAGCTGTACTCCGTGCCCTTGGCGGGCTCGCCCGGTGAGACCTGCTTCACCCAGGCGAAGTCGGTCACGTACTCGGGCAGACGCTCGGCATGGGCGATGTGGTCGAAGACCTGAGACCGTGGTCGGGAGATGGTCGTCTGTGACTCGATGCGCATGATCATTCCTCCCAGCGGTTGGACGGGCATGGGTCTCGCACGGCTCGAGCCTAAGGCAGGGTCGTCGCAAAGTGTGGGGCAGGCGGCTGCTCGAGGATCGGCATCCCAGCGCCGACTCGGAGCCTGGGCCGGGCCCCGCCTACAGCCCGACAAAAGGGACAACGGGACGCGGCGGCGAACTCTGACCAGGTGCTTTCCGGGGCCCGGACACGGATGGTCGCCTTCGCAGTCAGCGCCGTGGCCACCGTCAGCCCGGTCGTCATGATCTGCGCCGCCTCTGCAGCCGCCCACGAGGTCGGCCTCGCCCGCCTCCGGGCCGCGCAGACCGCCGCCATCGGGTCCTTCGCCCACCCGGGCGCTGTCCTCGGCGCGTCGTCGGCCTCGAGTGGGGTCCGTTCACACTTTGCACCGGGAAGTGGACCTCCCCCCGGCCCCCTGAGCACGACCACGGGCACGGAACCGGGACCGGCTCCGCCCACCACCGCCGCTCCGCCGACCACCGCGGCCCCGCCCCCTCCCTCGACGACGACCACGACCTCGCCGACGCAGATGGTGATCAACACGTCTCACGACTTCGCCGTGGCCGTGCTGGAGATGCTCGGCGATCAGGTCACGTCGCAGAACACGGGCGCCATCGTGTCGTGGGCCCAGGCCGAGGGTGGGGCGTGGAACAGCCCGGCGGCGTACAACCCGCTCAACACCACCAAGAGAATGCCCGGCTCGCACTCCATCAACGGGGCGGGGGTCCAGGCCTACACGAGCTGGCCCGAGGGCCTGGAGGCCACCGTCCAGACATTTCAGGCGGGCCCGTACGGAAGCATCCTCAGCGCGCTGCGGGCGGGGACGAGTGAGCAGGCGGTGGAGCGCGCCGTGGCCTCCTCCATCTGGGGAACGGGCATCTTCCCGCTGCTGCCCTGAGACGGCCGCGACGGGCGACCCCTGCCGGGACTGCGCTTCCGGCCCACCCGGACCGGCGCGGCCTAACCTCGGGCTCGATCTCGCCTGCCGGGTGGGACGAGTGAGGAGGACCCGTGAGCTACCGGGTGGTCGGCTGGAGCACCGGCAACGTCGGCCGGCACGTGATTGCCGGCATCGACGCCCATCCGAACCTGGAGCTGACCGGGGTCTGGGTGTCGAGCGCGGCGAAGGACGGCCACGACGCGGGCGAGCTCGCCGGGCTCGGCAAGGAGCTGGGTGTCCGAGCGACCACCGACGCCGAGGCGCTCCTGGCCCAGCGGCCCGACTGCATCGTGCACTCCGCCATGGCGGACCACCGGCTGATGGAAGCCATCGACGACCTCCAGCGCTTCCTGCGGGCCGGGATCAACGTCGTTTCGAGCGGGCCGGTGTTCCTTCAGTACCCCGACGGGGTCGTGCCCGACGAGATGGTGGTGCCGCTCCGGCAGGCAGCGCTCGAGGGAGGCTCGTCCCTGTGGGTGAACGGTATCGACCCAGGCTTCGCCAACGACTGGCTACCGCTCGTGCTCACGGGTATCAGCGAACGGATCGAGGAGGTTCGCTGCCTCGAGATCCTCAACTACGCCACCTACGACCAGCCCATGGTGTTGTTCGACATCATGGGCTTCGGACGATCGCTCGAGGAGACGCCTCTGCTGCTCCAGCCGGGCATGCTGACGACGGCGTGGGGGAGCGTCGTGCGCCAGCTGGCGGCCGGTCTGGGCGTCGAGCTGGACGACGTCGAGCAGGTGTACAAGAGGTTGCCAGCACCCGAGACCTTCCAGGTCGCGTCGGGCACCGTCGAAGCGGGCACGGCTGCGGCTCTGCGCTTCGAGGTGCGCGGCCTGCGCAACGGGCGGGCGATCACGGTACTCGAGCACGTGACCAGGCTGCGCGACGACCTGGCGCCGGAGTGGCCCCAACCCGCCGGCAGCGGCTGCTACCGGGTCGTCGTCACCGGTGAACCCAACTACACCCTCGACCTCCAGCTGCTCGGCACCGACGGCGATCACAACACAGCTGGCCTGAAGGCCACCGCCATGCGGCTGGTGAACGCCGTGCCGGCAGTGATCGCGGCGCCACCGGGGCTGCTCACCGCCGCGGACCTGCCGCTGGTGACGGGGCGCGGGCTCGTCGGCTGATGGCCGCGCCCGAGGGACCAACCGGTCACCGGCATGCCGGAGCCGGAGCCCTCCTCGACGGCATACGGGTTCTCGATCTGAGCATCTGGCGACCGGGCCCCTATGCGACCCAGCTCCTCGTCGAGTTGGGCGCTCAGGTCGTGAAGGTGGAGCCTCCGGGTGGAGACCCGATGCGCGTGTTCCCGACGCTGTTCGCCGTGCTCAACGCGGGGAAGCGCGCCGTCGCCCTCGACCTCAAGGACCCTGCGACGCGCGACGCGGTGCTCGACCAGGCCGCCGCCGCCGACGTCGTGGTGGAGGGATTCCGCCCCGGTGTGGTCGAGCGTCTGGGCGTGGGCGAGGCGGCTGTTCGGGCGAGGCGCTCCTCCGTCGTGTACTGCTCGGTCTCCGGCTACGGGCAGGACGGCCCCCTCCGTCTCCTCCCCGGTCACGACCTCAACTATCAGGCGTGGGCGGGCGTGGTCGAGCCTCGACCTGGTGACGAGGCTCCGGTCGTGGGGCGTCCGCCCATCGCCGACCTGGCCGGCGGCTCCTACGCCGCCCTCGCCATCTGCGCAGCACTGGTCCGGCGCGAACGCCACGGGGAGGGGGATCGCATCGACGTGTCGATGACCGACATCCTCGCCACGTGGACGGGTGCCCTGCCGCCGCTCACCATGGCCGGCGGTGAGTCCCTCGGCGACCTGCCCGGCTACGGGACGTTTGCCACGGCTGACGGCGGCTGGATCGCCCTCGGGGTCCTCAGCGAGGACGGGGCCTGGAGCGATCTCGTGCGCGCCCTCGGCCTCGACGACGCCGCCTCCCTCGCCTTCGCCGAGCGGGTCGCCCTCGGCCGTCAACTCAACGAGCGCATTTCCAAGGCCGTCGGCGACAGGGCCAGGGACGAGGTCGTCGCTGCGCTCGTGGAGGCCGGCGTCCCCGTCTCGCCCGTGCTGTCACAACAGGAGATGCTCGAAGCCGACCTCTTTCGTGCGCGGGGCCTGGTGGCTGATGGCCCTGACGGAGAGCCCGTCATGTGCCACCCCGTTCGCTACGACCGGCACCCGCCACGAGCCTCACGGGACGTGCCGCCGTTGGCCACGGGGCTCGGCAAGCTCCCGCCCTGGCTCTGAGGTCGCACCAGGACGCGGCCCCCTTGTCACGACTAGCTCGCCGTGGTACTGAACTACAGCGCAGAGGGAGGGGTGCGATGCAGGGTGCGCCGGATTTCGCCGTGGTCGTCACCGAGGACGATGGCACGTCGGTGGTGAGCGTGAAGGGCGAGCTGGATATCTTCACGGCGCCGCGCCTCAGCAACGTGCTCGCTCGGCTCGTCGACGCCGGTCAGGACGTGGTAGTCGAGTTGGGGGATACGGCGTTCATGGAGTCGACCGGCATCGCGGTGCTCGCCCAGACGCACTTCGCCCTCGAGGGTCGCGGTGGGCACCTCACGATCGACGCACCACGCGACAACGTGTTCAAGGTGCTCGAGCTGAGCGGCCTGACGGGGATCATCGAGATCACGCACCCGCCGTCGGGCGCATCGCCGAATTGACGCAACACAGCCTTCACGCCGCGGACCCCGACAAACGGGCGCGTTCGTCGTCAGACCGAAAACCAGAAGCGCCCGCCGAGCAACGGAACGGCTCGGAGGCCCTGGGCCCTCGCCTTTCATCCAGGGCCCCCGACCGTTTCGTTACGACCACGAGGGGGGAGCCGCCGCGGTCTTATCTCACGGTAAACGGGCGGGACCGAAATGAGAAGGGGACGATGGGTCACCTGTCTGTGTGAAATCGACGTGGTGCCTCACTACACCCGTACTACACCCCCGAGCCGTGTTGGGTGGCCAAGCCGGGCCCCCGGCTTGGCCGACCCAACCCCCAGTGCCCATACGCCAGCTACTTGCAGCCTACCCACGCCGTGGGAGCAATAACCGGCCTGCTCAGCTCGTCGGGCCGGCGCTGGCAGGACATCCCTGCCTCAGTCTCGAACAAAGTACGTTGATGGCCGACCTTGGCCGTCTCGATGGCGGCGGAAGCCAGTTCGGGGAGATCGTGGCGGGCCAGGCAGGCGCTGATGGCCTGCTGGCTCGGCTCAGCCTGCTGTCGGAAGCCAGCACCGTGCTCACCGAGACGCTGGATCCCGACGCCGCCCTGTACCGTCTGGCCCAGCTCGTCGTTCCCGTGCTGGGCGACTGGTGCGGCGTCCACGTCTTGGACGACATCGGCGGCGTGCGGACGGCGGCCGCCGCCCACAGCGATCCGGGCCGGACGGCGTGGGTGCAACACGATCTGATCACTACCTCCGGGCTGGCGAGCACCTCTCCGGTGGCGGACGTGCTGAAAGGTGGGGAACCGCAGCTGATCCGGGCCGTCAGCGACGAGATTCTGGCCGCCAGCGCCAACAGCGCGGAACAGCTCGAGAAGTTTCGCGCCCTCGGCATCGAGTCAGCCGTGGTGGTCCCGCTCCGCGGCCGAGCGCGGGTGCTGGGCGCCCTGTCGGTGGTGTCGGCCGAGTCGCGCCGCCAGCTCGACGACGCCGACCTGGCGGTGGCCATCGATCTGGGCAGAAAGGCCGGCCTGGCCGTGGAGAACGCCCAGCTGTACCAGCGCGCCCGCCACGTCGCCAAGGCGTTCGAGCAGGTACTGGTGCCCGATCGGCTGGCGACTGTGCCCGGGCTGGACGTGGCCGCCCGCTACCTGCCGGCGGCGGGGGCCGAGGTCGGCGGCGACTGGTACGACGTGATCCCGTTCTCCGACGGCCGCGTGGGTCTGGTCATCGGCGATGTGATCGGCCACGACCTGCGCGCCTCGAGCATCATGGCCTCGTTGCGGACAGCCGTGCGGGCGTACGCGTGGACGGGCAGCCCGCCGGCCGAGGTCGTCGACTACGTCGACGAGCTCGCCCGCGGCCTCGAAGCCGATCAGATGGCGACTCTCATCTATGGCATCTACGAACCCGACACGCGTCGTCTGCGCTGGAGCAACGCCGGGCACCTGCCGCCACTGGTCATGGGGGGAGCCGCGACGACGACGTATCTGGAGGAGCCGAGCTCGGTGCTCGTGGGAGCCATGGGCGGACTGACGTACTCCGAGGGCGAGGTCGACCTCGATCCCGGCTCGACGGTCCTCTTCTACACCGACGGTCTCATCCAGGAGCGGGGTGGTCTGGTGAGCGAGGGTCTGGATCGGCTCCGACGGGTGGTGGCCACGCAGACGGGTACCGACCCGGAGCAGCTCATCGATCGGATCATCGCGACCATGTCGGGTGAGGACCAGCGGGCCGACGACATCGCGCTGTTGTGCGTGCGTGTCAAGCCCTGAGCCGCGGCCTCAGCCGGGCTGGTCCTCGAACAGCGAACTGCGGACGTGGCTGATGTTGGCCGTGAGCACGGCCGACAAGGCCTCCGAGAGTGCCCCCGAGGTGCCGCTGATGACCACCAGGCGCTCGTGGTCGCCGGTCCGGAGCCAACCGACATACGTCGGCGCGTGCACCAACGCGCAGCCGTCCACCGTCACGCCCCGGCATGGCACCTCGACGCCGAGGGCATCCAGGGCGGCGGCGTGCCGCAGCTTGGCCGCCTCCTGCTGCACATCGTTCCATCGCTCGAAGCCCCGCCGGATGTCGCTCGCCACCTTGGAGTCGCGCACACCTGGCCTGATGGCGCCGGCGGAGAGATCGATGTCCACGACGTCGCCGTCCTCGGGCGCAGCCGGTCCCACGAAGGTGCCGGACACGGCCTCGTAGGCGTTCGTGACGCTCTTGGTGAGGAACCGCTGCCGACCCCACCGGACCTCCATCGACGTGACGCTGAGGTCGACGAGGTACACGGGGACCCACACCGGGCCGAACCACGACAGTCGCTCGACCGTCCGCAGCCCGAGCCGCCCCTTGCCCTGTAGGCGCGCCCGGGTCAACGCCCGATCCTCCGGAGCAGCGAAGGGGTAGCCGCGCGCCAACCGGGCGGGCGAACCGACGTCGAGCTGGCGCGTCACCGCGGCGCCCAGCCGCCGGTCGAGCTCGGCCGGTCCCCACAGGTCGATGCCGAGCTCGACCGCCGCCTGCTCGGCCCCGGCCCGCCATCCGTGCAGGGCCACGATGATGCCCTTGTTGAGACCGAGGTCGCCCAGCACGTAGCTGAGCTTGGACACGACATCTTTCTCGATCGGCGCCTCCCAGGCCTTGCACTCGACGGCGAGCCGGAACGTCGTGAGCGCGTCGGACTTCTCCGCCAGCACGTCGACCTCGTGCCGGCCGCCTGACCGGCCGTGGAGGTAGGCGTTCTGACGCACGATGTACCCGTGCGCCGCGAAGTGGTCGCCGATGCGCTCCTCCAGCACATGAGCGCGCTCGGCGGAGGTGCTCATCCGCGCCCTTCGGCGTCGGCCCGCAGCCAGCGCCGGTAGCGCGCCCGATCGGTCCAGGCTCCGGTGCGGGCGTCGAACTCGGCCGCCTCGGGGGCCATCCAGTCGGTGCGCCCGCCGCGTGCCCCCGTGGCCGAGATCCCGAGATGCTCGTCGGCCAGCTCCAGCACCTCGCACCCGGTGACGGCGTGGTCGCCGCGCCGGGCCACCACCAGGCGACGGATGCGGCGCACCGCCTCGTCTCGTGCGAGCTCCGACCCGCCGTACCACGCCGGATCGACGAGCTGAGCCCACTTGTCGCCACCGACGATCAGCACGTCGTACCCGTCGGCCACGTCTGCGAGGAGGCGGGCGTCGGTCGTCCTGACACCGAGCCACGGCCGGCTGGCGGCGATGCGCTCGAGCACCGCGACCCGGTCCTCCAACCGGGCCAGACCGGACGGCTCTTTTCCCAGGGGTGAGCGGGACACGACGAGGTCCACCCGCTCGAGCCGGCACTGCCGGGACGCCGCCTCGGCGATGGCGAGATGAGCGACGGTAGGGGGATTGAACGAGCCGGGGAAGACGCCGCGTGTCACCGTGGCCCAGGGTACGCAGGGCCACTGACAGTGCCGGTGACCGCCGGGACGCACGTCCCCCTCCCGTCGAGACGGCGGGCGTAGCCTGCAGGAGAGGGAGGACCTGGCGGTTACGGTCTCGGGCGTAGCGCGGGAGGTGAGCCGATGCGATCGACCAAGGGAGCCCGTGCCTTGTCGGCCCTGGTGCTGGCGGCCGGCGAGGGGACCCGGATGCGTTCGACCCAGCCCAAGCCCCTCCACCTCTTGTGCGGACGTCCCATGGTGCTCCACGTCCTCGACGCGCTGGCCGAGCTTCCGATCCAGCGGGTCGTCGTGGTCGTGGGCCACGGGGCCGAGGGCGTGACCAAGGCCGTGCAGGAGGGTGCTCCGGGCACGTTCACGCTGGAGTTCGTCGAGCAGCACGTGCAACGAGGGACGGGAGACGCGGCGGCGGTCGGCCTGACGGGTTTCCCGGACAACGTCGAGGACGAGCAGGAGGAAGGGGACGTGGTCGTCCTCCCGGGCGACGCCCCGCTACTTCGTCCCCCGACCCTCGCCGCCCTGGTACGAACGCACCGGGCCAGCGACGCCGCCGCCAGTTTGCTGGTGGCCCACCTCGAGGACCCCACCGGCTACGGACGGCTCGTCAGGGACAAGGACGGCCGGATCGCCGCGGTGGTCGAGGAGGCCGACGCCACCGGGGAGGAGCGGCAGGTGACCGAGGTCAACACCTCGGTGTACTGCTTCCGCCGCAGCGTCCTGGCGCCGGCCCTGCGACGCCTCAGCCCCGAGAACGCCACGGGCGAGTACTACCTGACCGACACGGTCGCCGTGCTCCACGACGCCGGTTACGAGATCTCGGCGCTCGTCGTGGCCGATCCCATGGAGGCGGCCGGGGTGAACGACCGGGCCCAACTGGCGGTGGCGGAGGCGGAGCTGCGCGACCGCACCAACGAGCGCTGGATGCGCCGGGGCGTCACCATGCACGATCCCGAGCGCACCTACGTCGACGCCACGGTCGAGCTCAGCGCCGACGTGACCGTGCTTCCCGGCACCATTCTGGAGGGGTGCACCACGATCGCAACCGGCGCATCCATCGGGCCCGGCACCCGCCTGGTGGACTGCCGCGTCGGCGAGGGTGCTGTCGTCGAGAACAGCGTGGCGCTGCAGGCGGATATCGGAGCCGAGGCTCGCGTGGGGCCCTACGCTGTGCTCCAGCCGGGCTGCCGGGTGGCGCCGGGCACCCTGACCGGGCCATTCTTCCGGGGTGGGGGAGATGAAGACGGGGGCTGATCGCATGGAGCTCGTTCCGAGGAAGCGCCTGCAGCTCTACGCCGGCCGGTCTCACCTGGCCTTGGCGGAGGAGATCGCCGGGCATCTCGGTGTGAGCCTCGGTGAGGCGAACCTGCGAGAGTTCGCCGACGGCGAGATCCACTGTCGCTTCGGCGAGTCGGTCCGCGGCACCGACGTCTTCGTGATCCAGACCCACAGCGGTCCCGTCAACGACTCCATCGTCGAGCAGCTGATCATGATCGACGCCGCCAAGCGGGCGTCCGCCAAGCGCATCACCGCCGTGTGCCCCTACTACGGCTACTCCCGGCAGGACCGCAAGGCCTCGGGCCGCGAGCCGATCACGGCCAAGCTCATCGCCGACATGCTACGGGTCGCGGGGGTCGACCGGGTCGTGAGCGTCGACCTGCACTCGGGCCAGATCCAGGGCTTCTTCGACGGGCCCGTCGACCACCTGACCGCCCTGCCGGTCCTGACCGACTACCTCAGGCGAGAGGGCCCGAGCGGCATGGTGATTGTGGCTCCCGACGCCGGACGGGTGAGGGCGGCCGAGCGGTTCGCCCAGCATCTGGACGCCGACCTGGCCATCGTGCGCAAGCGGCGGGCCAAGGACACGGTCAACGTGGTCGAGGCCATGGATGTGGTCGGCCCCGTGAACGGGCGCTGCTGCGTGCTGGTCGACGACATGATCGACACGGCGGGGACGGTGTGCGCCGCCGCCGAGCTGCTGGTCGAGGAAGGAGCCGCCGAGGTCTGGGCCATGGCGACCCATGGCGTGCTGTCGGATCCCGCCCTCGACCGCCTCAAGGCCTCCCCGCTCACCCGGGTCATCGTGACCAACACCCTGCCGCTCGCGGAGGACCGCCGCATCGACAAGATCGAGGTCCTGTCGGTGGCCGAGATCATCGCCGACGCCATCGACGCCGTCTTCGAGGACACCTCGGTCTCGGAGATCTTCGGGGGAGAGAACCAGACCTAGGCCGGCCCGGGAGGCCGGCCCAGCGGAGTCAGCCGCAGGCGCGCCAGCGCCTAGGCCGTCGGCCCTCCCAGCGTGCCCTAGAATCGGAGGTTGCCCGGTGGACCTCTTCCCGGGCAGGAGCGCGTTCGCATGCCCGAGATCCCCATCGCCGCCGAAGCGGGCCGACCCGTCGGCTCGGCGTCGTCCCGCCGCCTCCGGTCGGCCGGGAAGATCCCCGCCGTCGTCTACGGACACGGTGTCGACCCGCTGCCGGTGACGGTCGACGCCAAGGATCTGCGGACGGCGTTGACCACCGACGCCGGGCTCAACGCCCTGCTGGCCCTCAAGGTCGACGGCGCCACGCACCTGACCATGGCCAAGGTGGTGCAGCGCCACCCCGTGCGGGGCACGGTCGCCCACGTCGACTTCCAGATCGTGCGCCGGGACGAGGTCGTCACGGCCGAGGTGCCCATCGTCCTCGTCGGCGAGGCCACCCAGGTCCACCGAGACGACGGCCATGTGGACCACCAGCTGTTCACCATCGCCGTGCACGCCGTCCCCGGGCGCATCCCCAACGCCGTCGAGGTGGACGTGAGCGATCTCACCATCGGCCAGACCATCCGGGTGGGCGACCTCTCTCTACCGCAGGGGGTCACGACCGACGTCGATCCCGAGGCTCCCGTGGTCGCGGGCCAGGCTCCGCAGGTGAGCGAGGCCGACCTCGTGCCCGAGGGCGCCGAGGAGGAGGCCGCCGCGGAAGGCGAGGCCGCACCCGAAGGCGAGGCTGCGCCCGCCGCTGCGGCGGAGGCTGCCGCCGGGGAGGCAGCCGCCGGCGACAGCGCGTCCGGCGGCGAGGGGCAGGGCGAGCAGGGCGGCGAGGGCTAAGCCCTGCTCCGCTCCAGGACCGGTACCCCCGCCGACCTGCTGGCGGTGGGTCTCGGCAATCCCGGCCGGGAGTTCGGCGACACCCGCCACAACCTCGGGGCCGACGTCGTGTCCCTTCTGGCCGAGCGCCACGGCGGCCGCCTCCGACTGACCCGAGGCTCCCGATCCATGACGGCCGAGGTGCGGGTCGACGGCCGCCGGTTGGCGCTGGCGTTTCCCCAGACGTACGTCAACGAGTCGGGCTTGGCGGTAGCCGGCCTCGTACGCCGCTACGGCGTGACGGACCTGTCGCGGCTCGTCGTCGTCCACGACGAGCTGGACCTGCCCGTCGGCCGGGTCCGGATCAAGCTCGGCGGGGGCACGGCGGGACATAACGGTCTCAAGTCCATTCAGGCCCACCTCCATGACAGTGGCTTCGCCCGCATCCGCATCGGCATCGGCAAGCCGCCCGGCCGCCGGGAGGGCGCCGACCACGTACTGGGCCCGCCCCGCCGGTCCGAGCGGGCCGAGCTCGACGTGGCCATCCAGGAAGCGGCCGACGCCGTCGAGGCCATGCTCGCCGAGGGTGTCGATGCCGCCATGCGTCGCTTCAACGCCCCCCGCGAGGACCGCTGACACCCGCCGGCCGCCGCAGACTGCGCCGGTAGCCTGAGCCGGTGAGCCTGCGCTCGCTCCCTGGTCTGTTGCGCCACGACGAAGCCGTCGTGGACGTGCTGGGCGCGCCGGGTGCGGTGCTGGCGGTGCCCGAGCCGGCCCGCGCCTTCACGCTCGCCGGCCTGGCGCAACTGAGCGAGCGCCATCCCGTGCTGGTGGCGGTTCCGACGGGCATCGACGCCGACCGGCTCGCCGTCGACCTCCGCGCCTACGTCGGACCGGACGCGGTCGAGACGTTCCCGGCGTGGGAGACGCTGCCGTTCGAGCGGGTCAGCCCCAGCGTCGAGACGATGGGACGGCGGCTGCGGACGATGTGGCGGCTGCGGCGTGGTGCCGAAGATCACGAAGGTGAACCGCGCCTGATCGTGGCTCCGGTGCGGGCCCTCATCCAGCGGCTGGGACCCACGGTCGAGGACGCGGCGCCGATCGTCGTGGCCGCCGGCGACGTGCTCGACGCCGACGAGCTGGTCGAGCGGCTGTCCCTGGCTGGTTATCGCCGCGAGTACCAGGTCGAGCACCGGGGCGAGGTGGCGGTCCGCGGCGGCATCGTCGACGTGTACCCGTCGACCGCCGACGACCCCGTGCGCATCGACCTGTGGGGCGACGAGGTCGACCGCCTCACCGCCTTCGACGTCAACGACCAACGGTCGACGACCGACCTCGAGCGGGCCGAGATTTTCGCCTGCCGCGAGCTCCTCCCCACCCCCGCGGTCCAGGAGCGGGCCAGCATGCTCGTCGGCGAGCAGCCCTGGGGGCGCGACCAGTGGGAGCGGCTGGCCGAGGGCCTCGTGTTCGACGGCATGGAGTCGTGGCTCCCGTGGCTGGTCGCCGAGGAGCACCTCCTCGGCGACCTGATCGCGCCGTCGGGACAGGTGGTGCTGGCCGACCCCCGGCGCATGCGCGACCGGGCGGCAGAGCTCATCGACGAAGAGGTCTCCCTCGCCGCCACGCTGGCGCAGACGTGGGGCGCCACCTCGAGCGCGGTGGACGACGAGAGCACCTTCCCTCGGCTGCATCTGCCGTTCGAGCGACTGCTCGCCCACACCAAGGCGCCCGTTCTCTCCGTCACCTCGGCGCCCGAGTCGCCCGCCACGCCCCGGATCGGGGCCACGGGCTGGGATCCCGTGGTGGCCGACGCCGCCCGGCTGGCCAAGCAGCTGGGTGGCCTCGTCCGCGAGGGGTATTCGGTCACCGTCTGCGCCGAAGGCGAGGGGAGCGCCCGGCGCGTGGCCTCCATCCTGGGCGAGGAGGGCCTGGCGGCGCCGGTGCTCGACGGCAGCCCGGGCGACCTCGCCGACCCGGGGGTCCGGATCGTCGTCCAGCCCCTCGAGGCCGGGTTCGTGCTGCCGTCGGTGAAGCTCGCCGTGCTGGCCGAGACCGACGTCACCGGCAGGCGTCGTGCCCACCGGCAGGCTCGCCCCCGGGCGCGTCCCCAGGAAGGCTTCTTCGACGACCTGGCGCCCGGCAGCTACGTGGTTCACTACCAGCACGGCGTGGCCCGGTACGCGGGAATGGTGCGTCGCGCCATCGGCGGCGGCGAGCGCGACTACCTACTGCTCGAGTACCGCGGCGCCGACAAGCTGTACGTGCCGTCGGACCAGATCGACGCCATCACCCCCTACACGGGCGGGGAGACGCCGACGCTGCACCGCCTCGGCGGCTCCGAGTGGCAGCGCACCAAGGCCCGCGTGCGGGCCTCGGTGCGCGAGATCGCCGAGGAGCTCGTCGCCCTGTACCGGGCGAGGACGACCTCGCCCGGTCACGAGTTCGAGGCGGACTCGCCGTGGCAGCGCGAGCTGGAGGAAGCCTTTCCGTACGCGGAGACTCCCGACCAGGCGCGCGCCATCGTCGACGTCAAGGCGGACATGGAGCAACCGGTCCCGATGGACCGGCTGGTGTGCGGCGACGTTGGGTTCGGGAAGACCGAGATCGCCATCCGCGCCGTCTTCAAGGCCGTCCAGGACGGCCGACAGGCGGCCGTCCTGGTGCCGACGACGCTGCTGGCCCAGCAGCACTTCCAGACGTTCTCCGACCGCCTCGCCCCGTACCCGGTGCGGGTCGAGGTGCTGTCGCGCTTCCTCACCACGGCCCAGGCCCGGCGGGTGGTCGATGGTTTGGCCGACGGATCGGTCGACGTCGTGATCGGGACCCACCGCCTGTTGGCCGGTGACGTCAATTTCAAGCGCTTGGGCCTTCTCGTGGTCGACGAGGAGCAGCGTTTCGGGGTGACGCACAAGGAGGCCATCAAGGCGCTCAGCACAGGCGTCGACGTGTTGACCCTCACCGCCACCCCCATCCCCCGCACCCTGGAGATGAGCCTCACCGGCATCCGCGACCTCAGCCTCATCAACACGCCCCCGGCCGAGCGCCAGCCGATCCTCACCTACGTGGGTGAGCTCGACGAGCGGGCCGTGAGCGAGGCGATCCGTCGCGAGCTGTTGCGCGAGGGTCAGGTGTTCTTCGTGCACAACCTGGTCTACGACATCGAGGCGACCGCCACGCGGCTGCGCCGCCTGGTCCCCGAGGCGCGCATCGCCGTCGCCCACGGCCAGATGGACGAGGGCAGCCTCGAGAAGGTCGTGCTGGACTTCTGGGAAGGTCGGTACGACGTCCTGGTGTGCACGACGATCATCGAATCCGGTATCGACATGCCGACCGTCAACACGCTCGTCGTCGACCGCGCCGACCGGCTGGGGCTGGGGCAGCTCCACCAGCTCCGCGGCCGGGTGGGCAGGGCGGGCCAGCGGGCCTACGCCTACCTCTTCTTCCCGCCGGACCGGACCCTGACCGAAGAGGCCTACGAGCGCCTGCGGACCATCGGCGAGCACACCGAGCTGGGGTCGGGCTCCAAGATCGCCATGCGCGACCTCGAGATCCGCGGCGCCGGCAACCTCCTCGGGTCGGACCAGTCGGGCCACATCGCCGCCGTCGGCTACGACCTCTACGTGCAGATGGTCAGCGAGGCCGTGTCCGACCTCAAGGGCGAGGTCCGCCGCCCGCCGGCCGAGATCAAGCTGGACCTCGCCGTGGACGCGCACCTCACGAGTGACTACGTCGCTCGTGAGGACCTTCGCCTGGAGGCGTATCGGCGCCTGGCGTCGGTCACGACGCCAGGCGAGGTGGAGGACATCCGCAAGGAGTGGCTCGACCGCTACGGTCCGCTGCCCCGGCCGGCTGAGGCCCTGCTGGCCGTCGGACGGCTGCGGGCCGAGTGCGTCCGGTCGGGCGTCCGCGAGATCACCGTGACCCCGGCGCGGCCCGGGGGTGTCAGCGGAGGCCAGGCCGTAGCCCGCCTCGCCCCGCTCTCGCTCAAGGCCAGCACGCAGATCGGGCTCAGGCGTCGCCACCCGCGGGCGGTCTACAAGGAGGACCTGGGCCAGGTCGTCGTGCCGCTCCCTCGAGGGGTCGACGTGCCTGGCGCGCTGGTGACCCTGCTCGATGAGCTGGTTCCGGACGCTGTCGACGGTGATGGGAGGCGCCCCGCTGGCCAGGAGGCGGTGGGCAGCCGGTAGCATCCCGACACCGTGCGCAAGGTTCTCGTCCTCGCGGTCGGCCTGCTCGCGCTCGCCGGCGCCGGGTGCAACCCGACCTCCCCGTATGCGGCCAGGGTGAACAACGCCACGATCAGTCAGGGCGACCTCAACAACGAGCTCACCGCTATACGGAGCGACCCCGCCTACCTGAACCAGATCCAGAGCCAGAGCCAGGTGACCGGTGCCGGTCAGGACAGCTTCGACAGCTCGTTCGTGTCCCAGGTGCTCAACCGCGAGATCGTCTTCGAGCTGGTCCACCAGCAAGCCGCCAGTCATGGCATCACGATCAGCGGCCAGGACCTCACGCTGGCCCGGGCGGACGTCGCCGGCGCCCTCGGCGGCGCCAACGTCCTCAACGGGCTGCCGGCGTCCTACCAGTCGAGCCTCATCAGACACTCAGCCGAGGTGACGGCGTTGGAGGCGAGGCTGGCGAACGTGGACGTGAGCCTGCCGGCCATGGCCAACTACTACGCCGCGCACCAGCAGGCCTTCGTCCAGCAGTGCGTGAGCCAGATCCTGTTCGCCAGCCAGAGCGACGCGGCGGCGGCGCGCGCCCAGATCGTGGCGGGCGCCAGCTTCGCCGACGTCGCCCGGTCCGAATCCCAGGATCAGGCCAGCGCCGCCAACGGCGGCGCCCTGGGGTGCGGACCGACAGGGCGGTTCGTGTCCGGGTTCGAGCAAGCGGTCGACGCATCGCCGACCGGGCAGCTGAGCCAGCCCGTCCAGACCCAGTTCGGCTGGCACCTCATCGTGGTGACCAGCCGGCAGCCGCTGACCTTCGCCCAGGCGCAGCCGCAGATCCGTGCCACCCTCCTCGCCAACGCCCAGACGGCGCTGACCACCGCGCTCCAGCGAGCCGAGTCGCGTGCCAGCGTGACCGTCAACCCCCGCTACGGCACCTACCACGTGAGCGGGACCACGGCAGGCATCACGCCGCCACAGGCGCCGCCGGCGTCCACGCTGAACTTCGTTCCCACCAGCGGGGGCGTCTCCTCGGGCACCGGCTCGACGCCGTGACGCCGCGGGTCGTGGTGGTCGGGCTGGGCCCGGCCGGGCCCGAGCTCATCACCGCGGCCACACGCCTGGCGATCGACGGTGCCCGACACCGCTACCTCCGCACGGGGCGCCACCCTGCGGCCGCGGCGGTGCGGGACTTCCGGTCCTTCGACGACCTCTACGACGCGACCTCATCGTTCGAGGAGGTGTACGCGCGGATCGTGGAGGCTCTGGTCGAGGCGGCGACAGCCCACGGCGAGGTGCTCTACGCCGTGCCCGGCTCGCCGCTGGTGTCCGAGCGCACCGTCGAGCTGCTGCGGGCCGACCATCGGGTCGAGGTGGAGCTGCTGCCGAGCATGTCGTTCCTCGACCTGGCGTGGGCCCGGTTGGGGATCGATCCCCTCGACGCGAGCGTGCGCCTCGTCGACGGGACCGCGTTCGCGGTCCAGGCCGCGGGGGAGCGGGGCCCGCTGCTGGTCGGCCAGTGTTGGAGCCGCCAGATCGTCTCCGACGTCAAGCTGGCCGTGGAGCATCCACCCGACGCGCGGGTCACGGTGCTGCAGCGCCTCGGCCTGGCGGCCGAGGCCGTCTTCGACGTCGACTGGGCCGACCTCGACCGTTCGGTCGAGGTCGACCACCTCACGACCCTCTTCGTGCCCGAGCTGGACCAGCCCGTCGCCGCCGACCTGGTCCGGCTGGAGGAGCTGGTGCGGACGCTGCGGCAGCGCTGTCCGTGGGACCGTCAGCAGACGCACACCTCGCTCACCCGGCACCTGCTGGAGGAGACCTACGAGGTGCTGGAGGCGATCGAGGCTCTCGGTCCCGAGCCGGGCGCCGAGCGGGGCGCGGCCTACCACCACCTGGAAGAAGAGCTCGGCGATCTCTTGTTCCAGGTCTACTTCCACAGCGTGCTGGCGGCCGAGGCCGGCCAGTTCGGCTTGTCCGACGTGGCCCGAGGTGTGCACGACAAGCTCGTGCGTCGCCACCCCCACGTGTTCGGGACGGCGCAGGCGGAGACGCCCGACGCCGTCATGGCGAACTGGGAGCAAATCAAGAAGCACGAGAAGGGTCACCAGAGCGTGATGGACGGGATATCGGGAGCCCTGCCGTCGCTGCTCTACGCCCACAAGATCCAGCGCAAGGCGGCCACGCTCGGCTTCGACTGGGCCTCCGGCGACGCCGCCCGGGTCGACGCCGAGCAGGAGCTGGCCGCCCTCGCCGGTCCGGCCGGTCCGGGCCCCAACGCCGAGGACCACCTGGGACGTCTCCTCTTCGCCGTCGTTGGGCTGGCCCGTCACCTCGGGCTGGACCCCGAGGCCCACCTGCGGTCGGCGTCGGTCCGGTTTCGCGACGCGTTCGCCGAGGTCGAGCAGCCTGAATGACGCCGCATCGTCCCCGATCGGGCTGTCACACGAGGTAACTTCGTCAACAACAACCACAGGAGCAACACTGGCGTGAGCCGCATCCAGCACCTCGCGGGGCGAGAGGTCCTCGACTCCCGCGGCAATCCCACCGTCGAGGTCGAGGTCGAGCTCGCGTCGGGAGCCAGCGGGCGGGCCATCGTCCCCTCCGGCGCGTCGACGGGGACGTTCGAAGCGGCCGAGCGCCGTGACGGTGGTTCCCGCTACGGCGGCAAGGGGGTCCTCGCAGCGGTGGAGAGCGTCAGGGGCGAGATCGCCGACGCCCTCGTCGGCCTCGACGCCACCGACCAGCGCGCCGTGGACGGCATCCTCGTCGAGCTCGACGGCACTGACTCCAAGGCCCGGCTCGGGGCGAACGCCGTGCTCGGCGTCTCGCTGGCCGTGGCTCGAGCGGCCGCCGCCGATGTGGGCCTGCCACTCTACCGCTACGTGGGCGGGGCCAACGCCCACGTGCTGCCTGTGCCGATGATGAACGTGCTCAACGGTGGGGTTCACGCCGACAACGACGTCGACGTGCAGGAGTTCATGATCGTGCCCGTCGGCGCCGTCTCGTTCTCCGAAGCGCTGCGCTGGGGGGCCGAGACCTACCACGCCCTCGGGCGGTACCTACGGGCCGAGG
Organism: Acidimicrobiales bacterium; assembly: GCA_051985455.1. GTDB lineage: Bacteria > Actinomycetota > Acidimicrobiia > Acidimicrobiales > AC-9 > AC-9. Next base: position 43,621 of record JBPYEI010000102.1, on the reverse strand, counting down.
ATCTGTCCACGGCCGTGGGCGACGAGGGAGGGTTCGCCCCCAACCTGCCGTCCAACGAGGACGCCGTGCGTGTCCTGGTTCGGGCCATCGAGGAGGCCGGGCGGGCGCCGCGCGAGGAGGTGGCCATCGCTCTCGACCCCGCCGCCACCGAGCTCTACCGGGACGGGCTGTACCACCTGGCCGGCGAGGGCCGGAAGCTGTCGGCTGACGAGCTCGTGGGCTACTGGCAGGAGCTGTGCGACCGGTACCCGGTCGTGTCGATCGAGGACGGCCTGGCCGAGGACGACTGGGACGGCTGGGCAGCGCTCACCTCCGCCCTCGGCCGACGGGTGCAGCTCGTCGGCGACGACATCTTCGTCACCAACATCGACCGTCTGAGGCGAGGCGTGAGCGCAGGCGTCGCCAACTCGATCCTCGTCAAGCCCAACCAGATCGGCACGCTCACCGAGATGCTGGCGACGATGGAGCTCGCCGCGCAGAGCGGCTACTCGACGGTGATGTCGCACCGCTCGGGCGAGACCGAGGACTCCACGATCGCCGACCTGGCGGTGGCCACCAACTGCGGGCTGATCAAGGCCGGCGCCCCTGCCCGCTCGGACCGGGTGGCGAAGTACAACCAGCTCCTGCGCATCGAGGAGCAGCTGGGCCGCACCGCCGAGTACATCGGCCGGTCGGCGCTGTCCGGTGGCGGCCGTGGCGGCGAGGCACCGTCGCAGGAGGCACCGGGGGCGGGGTGACGCGTCGCACCATCGTGCTGCTCGTCGCCGCCGGCGCCACCCTGGCGCTCCTGGTGCTCGTCGTGTTCCCCACTCGCTCCTATCTGCGAGAGCGGGGCAACATGAACGACGCCGCCCACCAGCTCCAGTCGCTCAACGTTCAGAACCGGCAGCTGACGGACCAGATCGGCCGGCTCAACAGCGACGCCGAGATCGAGCGCCTCGCCCGCAAGGACTACGGCCTCGTGAAGCCGGGCGAGGAGGCCTACGCCATCCTGCCCGGCGCCCTGGCCAAGGGCGCCGCCGCCAACAAGGCGCCGGCCAAGCACGCTCCCGCCAAGCCTTCGGTGGGCCCGCCCGCCGGGAGCCACAGCGGACCCGGACCGCGGTCGTCGGCGTCGGCGTCGGCGACGCACGCGTCACCGGCCCGTCCGGGCCTGTGGGACCGCTTCCTGGACCAGCTGGCGTTCTGGCGCTGACGGCCGCGGCACTAGCCTGAGCGTCCGCACCGTCGCCGTCTCGGGAGGCCAGGCGTGAGCATCCTCGGTAACCGCGTCGTCCGCAAGGAGGACCCCAAGTTCCTCACCCGGGGAGGCACCTACGTCGACGACCTCGACATCGAGGGGGTGGCCCGGGTGACCTTCGTGCGTTCGACGTACGCCCACGCCCTCATCCGCTCCATCGACGTCGAGGAGGCGCGCGGTGCGCCGGGCGTCGTCGCCGTGGTCACCGCGGGCGACATCGGGCTCGACCCCGTCCCGCTCGACATGCCGCTGTTCAACGACAACATGCACCAGCAGTGGCTGGCCGCCGACGTCGTCCGCTACGTGGGCGAGCCCGTGGTCGCCATCGTGTCGGAGACACAGGCGCAGGGCACCGACGCCGCCGAGCTCGTGTTCGTCGACTACGAGCCGTTGGCAGCGGTGGTCGATCCCGAGGCGGCGCTGGCGGGCTCGACGATCCTCCACCCCGAAGCAGGCACCAACATCGCTTTCGATCTGCAGTTCGGCAGGGACGAGGCGCTCTTCGACGACTGCGAAGTCGTCGTCAGACGGCGCATCGTCAACCAGCGCGTGGCGCCGTGCCCCCTCGAGGTCCGCGCCGCCGCGGCCCGGTGGGAGGACGACGGGCGCCTCACCCAGTGGGCGTCGACGCAGGCGCCCCACGCCGTGAAGGACCAGCTGGCCCAGACCTACGGCCTCTTCGAGGACGAGGTCCACGTCATCAGTCCCGACGTGGGCGGCGCCTTCGGCGCCAAGACCGGCATCTTCCCCGACGAGCTGCTGATCGCCTGGCTGGCCCGTCGGGTCGGGCGGCCCCTCAAGTGGATCGAGACGCGGTCCGAGAGCATGCTCGCCCTCGGGCACGGCCGGGCCCAGATCCAGGACATCGAGATCGGGGGCTCGAGAGACGGCGCCATCACGGCCTACCGGCTGACGGTGCTCCAGGACTCAGGGGCGTACCCGCGTTTCGGCGCCGTGCTTCCCTTCATGACCAGGACCATGGCGTCGGGCACCTACACGATCCCGAAGGTGGAGTTCAACAGCCGCTCGGTCGTGACCAGCACCACGCCGGTGTCGTCCTACCGGGGAGCCGGGCGGCCCGAGGCGACGGCGGCCATCGAGCGGGCCATGGACCTCTTCGCCACCGAGATCGGGATGGACCCCGCCGAGGTACGACGGCGCAACCTGGTGCCCGCTGACGCCTTCCCGTTCTCCACGCCGACCGGCGCCACCTACGACGTCGGCGACTACGGCCGCGCTCTGGAACTGGCCCTCGAGACGTCGGGATACGGCGAGCTGCGCAAAGAGCAGGCCCGGCGCCGCGACGCAGGTGAGCTGCGCCAGCTGGGGATCGGCCTCTCCGTCTACGTGGAGATCACCAACGGCGTGCCGGGGGGCGAGTTCGCCGCGGTCGAGATGCGCGACGACGGCACCGCGCTGGTACGAACGGGAACGTCGCCGCACGGCCAGGGCCACGTCACCGCCTGGGCGATGCTGGCGAGCGAGGCGCTGGGGCTCCCGATCGAGGCCATCGAGGTGGTCCACGGTGATACCGACGTCGTGCCCCGCGGAGGCGGCACAATGGGCTCCCGCTCGCTGCAGGTCGGTGGGGTCGCCACCCACCAGGCGGCGGAGCAGCTGGTCGACAAGGCCCGCGAGCTGGCGGCCAAGCTCCTCGAGGCCGACCCCGCCGACGTGGTGCTGGACAAGGTCGGCCAGCGTTTCCACGTGGCGGGCACGCCCGCGGTCTCCAAGTCGTGGGGCGAGCTGGCCCGCGAGGCGGAGCCCGGCGGTCTCTCGGGCCAGGCCGACTTCACGCCCTCGGGGGCGACGTTCCCGTTCGGGGCGCACATCGCCGTGGTGGAGGTGGACACCGAGACCGGCGAGGTGACCCTCGAGCGGCTGGTGGCGGTCGACGACGCCGGACGCATCCTCAACCCCCTCCTCGCCGAGGGCCAGATCCACGGCGGGCTCGCCCAGGGCGCGGCCCAGGCCCTGCTCGAAGAGGTCCGCTACGACGAGAACGGCAACCCGGTCACGGGCAACCTGGCCGACTACGCCTTCGTGTCCGCCGCCGAGCTTCCCAGCTTCGAGACGGTGACGATGGAGACGCCCACCACCATCAACGAGCTGGGCGCCAAGGGCATCGGCGAGTCAGGTTCGGTCGGCTCGACCCCCGCCGTGCAGAACGCGGTCGTCGACGCCCTCTCGCATCTCGGCGTGCGGCACGTCGACATGCCTGCCACGCCCGAGCGGGTGTGGCTGGCGATCAATCGAAGGGAGACGTCATGAGGGTCCGCCTCCGTGTCAACGGTGCGAGCCAGGACCACGAGGTCGAACCCCGCCTCCTGCTGGTGCACTACATCCGCCAGGTGCTGGGTCTCACCGGTACGAACGTCGGCTGCGACACCTCGTCGTGCGGCGCCTGCACCGTGCTGATGGACCGCGAGTCGGTGAAGTCGTGCACGGTGCTGGCCGTCCAGGCCGATGGGACCGAGATCACGACCATCGAGGGCCTGGCCGGCGACGGCGCCATGACTCCCGTCCAGGAAGCGTTCCGGGAGCACCACGCCCTCCAGTGCGGGTACTGCACTCCCGGGATGGTCATGGCCGCCACGTCCCTGCTCGCGGAACGTCCCGATCCGACCGAGACCGAGGTGCGGGAGGGTCTGGAAGGCAACCTGTGCCGCTGCACGGGCTACCACAACATCGTGAAGGCGGTCCTCGCCGCCGCCGGAGCGAGAGAGGCACTCGTATGATCCCGGCTGCGTTCGACTACCAGCGGGTGACGTCGGTCGACGAGGCTCTCGGCCTCCTCGCCGAGCACGGCGACGAGGCCAAGCTGCTGGCCGGGGGTCACTCGCTGTTGCCGCTCATGAAGCTCCGCCTCGCCGTGCCGTCCGTGCTCGTCGACATCGGGCGGCTGAGCGACCTCTCGTACGTCCGCGACGCCGGTGACCACGTCGTCATCGGCGCCCTCACCCGCCACCGGGACCTGGAGACGTCGGAGCTGCTGGCCGCCCAGGTGCCGATCCTCGCCCACGTGGCGGCGCGGGTGGGAGATCCACAGGTCCGCCACCGGGGAACGATCGGTGGCTCGGTGGCGCACGGCGACCCGGCCTCGGACCTGCCCGCTGTGGTTCTCGCCCTCGGTGGCACGCTCGTGGCTCGGGGCCCGGGGGGCGAGCGCACGATCCCGGCCCAGTCGTTCTTCGAGGGCTTCCTGCAGACGGCGCTCCGCTCTGACGAGGTGCTGACCGAGATCCGGGTCCCCAAGGCGACCGGCGGCTGGTCCTACCAGAAGTTCAACCGCCGGGCCCAGGACTGGGCCATCGTGGGCGTCGCCGCCGTGCGCAACTCCACCACTGGTGTCGCCCTGGTCCACATGGGCTCGACGCCGCTGCGGGCCTCGGCCACCGAGGCGGCGCTGGCATCGGGCGCGTCCGCCGCCGACGCCGCCGCCGTGGCCGCCGAGGGGACCGACCCCCCGGGCGACGTGAACGCCAGCCCCGCCTTCCGTCGCCACCTGGCGACCGTCCTCGTGAGGCGGGCGCTCGAGCAATCAGCTGGCTGAAAGTGGTCGTTTCACGTTTGGTCGAAAGCGCCGTCTCGACGGCGCATTTTCGACGACATATGGAACCGCACGACCTCCGGCGCCTGTCGGTGCGCCCCGGTTGCGGCACTGACGACCCTTTCGTCGCCCATCTGGACGGAAAAGCCCAGGTCACGCCCGAGCGCAGCGCCCACTTTCGACCAAACATGGAACCCGACCAAAACGCCGACGGTCGGATAGCCGGGCCGGCGATGGGAGAATTGGGACCGTATGGATCCTGACGGCGTCCGGGAGGCGCTCGCTACCCACGAGTACCTGGCCGACGAGGGCCTGGCCACGGCGGTGTACCTGGCCATCGTCCTGCGCCGGCCCCTCCTGCTCGAGGGCGAGGCCGGCGTGGGCAAGACCGAGGTCGCCAAGGTGCTGTCGCGCTGGACGGGGGGCGAGCTGGTCAGGCTCCAGTGCTACGAGGGCATCGACGTGGCCCAGGCGGTCTACGAATGGGATTACTCCCGCCAGCTCCTTCACCTGCGCACGGCCGAGGTCCGGGGGGCCGCCGCAGGCGAGCCCCCCGGACCGGATCTCGAGGACGAGCTGTACTCCGAGCGTTTCCTGGTGCGCCGGCCGCTGCTCCTGGCCATCGCCCCCGCCTCTGCCGGGGGCCGGTCGAGCGGCACCGAAGGTGCCGTCGACCGACCCCCTCCGGTGTTGCTGATCGACGAGATCGACCGGGCCGACGATGAGTTCGAGGCGTTCCTGTTGGAGATCCTGTCGGACTACGCCGTGACCGTCCCCGAGCTCGGCACGTTCCGGGCCGAGACACCTCCGGTGGTCGTCATCACCTCCAACCGCACCCGCGACGTTCACGACGCCCTGAAGCGTCGGTGTCTGTACCACTGGGTGGAGCACCCCGACTTCGAGCGGGAGGTGGCGATCGTCAGGCTCCGCGCCCCTGGGGTGGCCGAGCTGCTGGCCCAGCAAGTGGCTGCCGCCGTCGAGCAGCTGCGGGAGATGGGGCTCTACAAGCCGCCCGGCGTGGCGGAGACGATCGACTGGGCCCAGGCTCTGGCTGCCCTCGGCCGCTCGACGCTCGACGAGGACGCCGTCACCCGCACGCTGGGCAGCGTGCTCAAGTACCGCGAGGACGCCGAGCGTGTCCGCTCGGCCGGGGTGGCCGACCTCGTGCGCGCCGCGGCCACCCGCGGGGCGTGAGCGTCATCGAAGGCGACCGCACAGCGGTCGCCTTCGCACAGGTCCTGCGAGGTGCGGGCCTCGATGTGCCCGTCGGCTCGGTGGTCAGCTACGCCCAGGCCCTGGGGGCCCTGGGCGTCGAGCGCCAGCGTCCCGTCTACTGGGCGGGGCGGGCGACGCTCGTCGCCCGCCCCGAGGACGTGCCTGTGTACGACCGCGCCTTCGCCGCCTTCTGGCTGGGCGAGGAGTCGGCGGCGGTCGACCAGCCCGAGTCCGTGACCCTGACCCTGCTGACCGACGACGCCGACGACGCGTTGGCGTCGTCGGAGACGCCCGCCGAGCCTCCGGGCCCGACCCTCACGGTCCGCTACAGCCCCACCGAGCTGCTGCGCCACAAGGACTTCGCCGACTGCTCGCCCGCCGAGCTGGCGGAGGCCCGCCGACTCATGGCCGACCTGCGGCTGCGCGCCGCTCTGCGCCGCTCCCGTCGCCTGCAGCCGGCCCGCCGGGACCGGGGGCGGCCCGATCTCCGCCGCACCGTTCGCGGCGCGCTGCGAGCGGGAGGCGAGCCGGTCCGCCGGGCCCGCCTCGAGCCCGGCCGGCGGGCCCGCCGGGTCGTCCTGCTGTGCGACGTGAGCGGCTCCATGGAGCCCTACGCGAGGGCCCTGCTGCGGTTCCTTCACGCCGCCGTGGCCAGCGGGTCGCGGGTCGAGGCCTTTGCCGTCGGGACCCGGCTCACGCGCCTGACGCGCCAGCTGTCGGCCCGCGATCCCGACGCCGCTCTGCGGCAGGCGGCGACCGCCGTTGTGGACTGGTCCGGCGGCACGCGACTGGGCGAGGGCATGCGGGCCTTCAACGACCGCTGGGGCGTGCGGGGTCTCGCCCGCGGCGCGGTGGTGGTGATCCTCTCTGACGGGTGGGATCGGGGCGACCCGAGCGTGCTCGCTGGCGAGATGGCCAGGCTGCGTCGGGTCGCGCACCGGGTGGTATGGGTCAACCCGCTCAAGGCGTCGCCCGGCTACGCCCCGCTGGCCCGGGGCATGGCGGCGGCGCTCCCGTACGTCGATGATTTCGTCGAAGGTCATTCCGTGGCCTCGCTGGAGAACCTCGTGGAGGTGGTGGCCCGATGAGAGACGTGCTCGACGACATCGAGCAGTGGCGCAGCTCGGGGCGACGGGTCGCCCTGGCCCGCGTCGTCGGCGTCGAGGGGTCGGGACCTCGGGGGCCCGGTGCGGCCATGGCCGTCAGCGAGGACGGCGAGGTGGCCGGCTCGGTGTCGGGTGGCTGTGTCGAAGGCGCGGTCGTGAGCGAGGCGCTGGACGTGTTGGGCAGCGACGGCAAGGCCCGGGTGTGCACCTTCGGCTACTCCGACGACGAGGCGTTCGCCGTCGGCCTCACCTGCGGCGGCACCATTCAGGTGCTGGTGGAGCCGCTGGACTGGTGAGCCTGTACGAGACGCTCCGCGATGCCCTGCGGGCAGAAGAGCCGGTGGCCCTGGCGACGATCGTCGAGGTGGCGGCCGAGGGTACCGACGGCGGCGAGGGGCCGGACCTGGCGCTCGGCGCCAAGGTGCTCGTGCGACCTGACCAGCCCCCACTGGGGTCGCTCGGAGACGAGGCGCTGGATCGGGTCGTGGCGCGCGACGCCCTCGGCGCGCTGACGGCGGCGACGACGTCCACCCGTCACTACGGCCGCCACGGTGAAGCCCGCCAGCGGGAGGTGGCCGTCTTCGTGGAGGCCTTCGCGGCACCGCCGAGCATGGTGATCTTCGGCGCCGTCGACTTCACCGCAGCCCTGGCCAGGGTCGCCAAGCTGCTCGGGTACAGGGTCACCGTGTGCGACGCTCGAGCGGTCTTCGCCACCCGGGCCCGCTTCCCGACGGCGGACGAGGTCGTGGTGGACTGGCCCGACCGTCACCTGGCCAAGGTCGGACCGCAGCTGGGTCAGCGCGACGCAGTGTGCGTGCTCACCCACGACTCCAAGTTCGACGTGCCCGCCGTCATGGCCGCCCTCGCCACCGACGCCGGCTACGTCGGTGCGATGGGCTCGCGGCGGACGCATGACGAGCGCGTCGCTCGGCTCCGGGAGGCGGGCGCCACGGACGAGGACCTGGCCCGGGTGATGAGCCCGATCGGTCTCGACATCGGCGCCCGCACACCGGAGGAGACGGCCGTCTCGGTCGCGGCCGAGATCATCTCGCTGCGCACGGGGCGCCGGGCACCGTCCCTGCGCGACGCCGAGGGTCCGATCCATCCGCCCCGCCCGGACGAGCGCGTGCGAGCCCCGGCTGGAGCAGACTGAAGACATGGAGCAGCCACCCTCCGACGAGGGCCATCCGGTCATCCGCATCGCTGACGCCGATCGCAACCAGGCCGTCGAGCTTCTCCGACGGCACACCGCCGACGGGCGCCTGACCCTCGACGAGTTCTCCGAGCGGGTCGGGCTCGTCTTCGACGCCCGCACCCAGGTCGACCTCCAGCACGTGATGTCCGACCTGCCCGCCGTGCAGACGCCGGTGCCCGAGCGACAGCGTCGCCCCGCCAAGGGCTGGACGGTCGCCATCATGAGCGGCTCGCGCCGCACCGGCCGCTGGCGTCCGCACCCCCATACCAAGGCGATTGCGATCATGGGCGGTTGCGAGCTCGATCTGCGCCAGGCCGAGATCGACGGCGAGGAGCTCGTGATCACGGCGGTGGCGTTCTGGGGCGGCGTCGACATCATCGTGCCCGAGGGCATCGACGTGGACCTGACCGGTATCCCGATCATGGGGGGCAAGGACCTCAAGGTCCGCGACGTGCCGATCACGCCCGGCGCCCCGAGGGTCCGGGTCCGCGCCTTTCCGGTCATGGGCGGGGTCACCGTGCGCAGCAAGGGCCTCAAGGAGAAGCTGCGGGGCATGATCGAGCGCGACGACGTCGCCGGGGCGCTCGGTGCGGCGGCTGACGTCCACGCCCAGGCACACGAGACCTGGAAGCAGGCTCGCCGCGATGTACGGCACCGACACAGGACCGAGCGTCACTACGGCATGGGGTCCGACCCGGCTGAGCCTGACACGTTCGCCGAGCCCGAGGACCTCCCGACGGCTCCCGACGGCACGGTCACGATCCTGTTCAGCGACATCGCCGGGTACACGCCGATGACCGAACGGCTGGGCGACCTGCGGGCGGGCGAGCTGCTGGCGACGCACAACAAGATGGTGCGCAGCCAGGTGGCGAGCCACGGTGGCTACGAAGTCAAGGCGCAGGGCGACGGCTTCATGGTCGCCTTCGGCGGCGCCGGCAGCGCCCTGCGCTGCGCCATCGCCATCCAGCGGGCCTTCGCCGAACGCAACGCCACCTTTGCGGAGGAGCGCATCGACGTCCACCTCGGACTGCACACAGGTGAAGCGGTGCGCCAGGGTGACGATTTCCTGGGCCGGAGCGTCATCATGGCCAGCCGCATCACGGCACAGGCCCAGGCCGGCGAGATCCTGGTATCGAGCCTCATCCACGAGCTGGCAGACAGCTCGGGCGAGTTCTGCTTCGGGGAGCCCCGGCAGGTCGAGCTCAAGGGAATCTCGGCCCCCCAGGTGCTCTACCCGGTGGCGTGGTCGGCCTGAGACCAACTCGAGACGACACGGACCCGTGACCACCGCGGCGGTGATCCTGGCCGCCGGTGGGGGCAGCCGTTTCGTGGGGGAGACGAGCAAGCTGCTGGCCTCCTTTCGCGCCCGGCCGCTCATCGCGTGGGCCGTCGACGCCGCCCTCGGCGCCGGACTCGACGAGACCATCGTGGTGAGCGGGTCGGTGGACCTGTCTGCCGTGGTCCCGGCCGACGTCACGGTCCTCGACAACGAGGGTTGGCCCTCGGGCCTGGCCAGCTCTCTGCGCGTCGGGCTGGACTGGTGCGAGCGCCGGGGTCACGGCGCCGCCGTCGTCGGTCTTGGTGACCAGCCCCTCGTTCCGGCCGACGCCTGGCGGGCGGTGGCGAGCTCGACCGGTGCTCCGATCGCGGTGGCGACCTACGCCGGACGGCGTCGCAACCCGGTCCGGCTCGCCCGCTCGGTGTGGCCACTGGTCCCGGTCACGGGTGACCAGGGGGCGCGGGCCGTCATGGCCAGCCGGCCCGAGTTGGTGCGCGAGGTAGCGTGCCCGGGGGATCCAGCCGACGTAGACACGGTGGAGGACCTGAGACAGTGGAGTTGACCAACGAGTTCACCGTAGGTGTGCCGACCGAGCAGGCCTGGGCCCTGCTGACCGACGTGGAGCGCATCGCCCCGTGCATGCCCGGGGCCGAGCTCCAGGAGGTCGAGGGGGACGAGTACCGCGGCGTCGTAAAGGTGAAGGTCGGGCCCATCACGGCGCAGTACAAGGGCCGGGCCAGCTTCGTCGAGCGAGACGTTCCCGGCCTGCGCGCCGTGTTGAAGGCCGAGGGTCGCGAGACGAGGGGCCAGGGCAATGCCAGCGCCACGATCAGCGCCTCGCTGCACCCCGATCCCGGCGGCACCCGCGTCGCCATCGTCACCGATCTCGCCGTGACGGGACGCGTGGCCCAGTTCGGTCGGGGCGTGCTGGCCGACGTCAGCACCAAGCTGTTGGGCCAGTTCGTCGACTGTCTCGAGACGACCGTCCTGGGCCGCGTCGAAGCATCCGCCGAGCCGGCCTCCGCAGCCGCTGCCGCCAGCGAGCCCGTCGGCCAAGCGGAGCCCACCCAAGCGCCGTCCGGCGGTCCGGTAGGCGGGCCACAGGACGATGAGACCGCCAGTGGGCCCATCACCAACGGCGCCCCCGCCACCCCGGGCACGGACGGAGCCGGACAGCCCACGATACGCCGGCCCGAGACCGCGCCCGCCGAGCCCGTCGACCTCATCGACGTGGCGGGAGGATCGCTGGCCCGCAGGGCCGCCCCGGCAGCCGCGGTGGCGCTGGTGGCCATCCTCCTGCTCCTCATCCGTAGGCGCCGCCGACGGTGACCGACGACCGCCGGGACGAGGTGGCCGTCCTCCTCGGTCGCCAGCCCCGAGGTCGATTCGAGGTGGTCGTCCGCAACCTGGCCGGCCAGCCCGCGGTGATCAGGAACGACCCCCTTCTCGAGGACGGCACCCCGATGCCCACCCGCTGGTGGCTCGTGGATCCGAACCTGCGGGCGGCCGTGAGCGGACTGGAGGCCGACGGCGGCGTGGCAAAGGCTGAGGCGGCCGTCGATCCCGCCGAGCTGGCGGCGGCCCACGCCCGGTACGCGGCCGAGCGCGACACGGCGCTGCCGGATGACCACCAAGGACCTCGTCCCACCGGTGGTGTAGGCGGGACGCGTCGCGGCGTGAAGTGCCTCCACGCCCATCTGGCGTGGTTCCTCGCCGGGGGTGACGACCCCATCGGGCGTTGGGTAGCCGCCCGCCTGAACCTCGACGGACCCCGCGCTGGTCCCGTCGCAGCCATCGACTGCGGGACGAACTCGACCCGACTGCTCGTCGCTGACGCGGCCGGCGGGCCGCTGGAGCGGCTGATGCGCATCACGCGACTGGGCGAAGGTGTCGACGCGACCGGAAGGCTGGCCGAGCCGGCCGTGGCACGGACCGTTGCCGTCCTCCGCGAGTACCGCGAGATCATGGACGGGCATGGGGTGGTGGCGGCACGGGCGACGGCGACCTCGGCGGCTCGTGACGCGGCCAACCGCGACGAGCTGTTCGCCCCAGCTCGGGAGGCACTTGGGGTGCCGCTCGAGCTTCTCTCGGGTGAGGCCGAGGGACGGCTGTCGTTTTCGGGCGCCACGGCCGAGCTCGATCCGCACGGTGGCCCGTACCTCGTCGTCGACATCGGTGGCGGTTCCACCGAGCTGGTGACGGCGCCACTGCCCGTCGTCGGTGAAACGGACAGCAACGGCGCCGGCCGCCCAACGGGGGTGGCGGTGATATCCATCGAGGTGGGCTGCGTCCGGGTCACCGAGCGTTTCCTGCACCACGATCCGCCGTTGCCAGCGGAGCTGGCGGACGCCGCCGAGGATGTCCACGCCCGCCTCAACCGCGCCGCCATCACAGAGCCCGCCATTACCCAGGCGGCGCAGCTGGTCGGCCTGGCCGGTACGGTCACCACGCTGTCGGCCATCGACCAGGGCCTGCCCGCCTACCGCCGCGACCGCATCCATCACTCCGCGTTGAGCCGGCGTCGGGTCGAGGAGCTCCTCGAGGCGCTGGGCGGCGAGCCCAAGGACGAGCGCCTTCGTCGACCCGGTCTGGAGGCGGCGCGCGCCGACGTCATAGTGGGCGGGACGGTGGTCCTGGCGACGCTCATGCGTCACTTCGAGTTCGAGTGGTGTCTCGTGTCCGAGGCGGACATCCTCGACGGGCTGATCACCAGCCAGCTCCGGCCCTGAGCCTGAGTCGTCGGTAGAGTGCCGGGGATGCCCGTCTCCGAGCGCGTCCTCATGGGTCCCGGTCCCTCCAACGCCTACCCCGAGGTGACGGCGGCGCTGGGCCGGCCGTTGTTGGGCCACCTCGACCCCGAGTTCCTCAGCATCCTCGACGAGACATGCGATGGGCTGCGGGCGGTGTTCCGGACGGCCAACTCGCTGACGCTGCCCATCAGCGGCACCGGGTCGGCCGGGATGGAGGCAGCCTTCGTCAACCTGGTCGAGCCCGGTGATCCCGTCGTGATCGGCGTGAACGGCCTCTTCGGCGAGCGCATGTGCGACGTGGCGGGCCGATGCGGTGCCGAGGTCGTCCGCGTCGACGCGGCGTGGGGGGAGGCTCTGGATCCCGCCCGTCTCTTGGCCGCACACCCGGCGCCCAAGCTCATGGCGGTGGTCCACGCCGAGACCTCGACGGGGGTACGCAACGACATGGGGCCCCTCGGGTCCGCCAAGGGCGACGCGCTCCTGCTCGTCGACTGCGTGACGTCCCTCGGCGGTATCCCGGTCGACGTCGACGCCTGGAACATCGACGTCGCCTACAGCGGCACGCAGAAGTGTCTGGGCGTCCCGCCCGGCCTGGCGCCGCTCACGGTCAGCGACCGGGCGCGAGCGCGCCTCGTGCGCCGTCCACGGTCGTGGTATCTCGACCTCGGGATGCTCGCCGCCTACATGGAGGCGGGCGGCGGTCGCCGGTACCACCACACGGTCCCTGTCCCGATGATCCAGGCTCTGCACGCCGGTCTCGGCGTGCTGCAGGAGGAAGGGCTGGAGGCGTCGTGGTCGCGACACGCCGAATGCGGCCGGCAACTCCAGGAGGGCTTGGAGAAGCTCGGTTTCGAGCTCCTCGCCCCGGAGGGCCACCGTCTTCCCCAGCTCACCACGGTGTGGGTGCCCGAGACCATCCTGCCGGGTGGGTCGAGCGAGTCCCGTGTCCGCGCCCTGCTGCTCGACCGCTACGGGATCGAGATCGGCGGCGGGCTCGGTCCGCATGCGGGCAAGGCGTGGCGCATCGGGTGCATGGGACACACCGCCCGACCTCGCAACGTCACCCTGCTGCTCGCGGCCCTGGGTGAGGTGCTGGGCCGGTGAGCGGCGTTCCTGCCGATCCGGCGACCACAACCCGCGAGGCATGGTGGCCCGACCCCGAGCAGGCGGCAGCGAGCAACGTCGGCCGCTTCATGGCGCTCCATGGCATCACCCGATTCGAGGACCTCGTCGCCCGTTCCATCGACGAGCCCGAGTGGTTCTGGGCCGCCGTGGTCGAGTTCCTCGGGATCCCGTTCGTCGAGCCCTATCGACAGATCTTGAACGTCGACCAAGGAGTCCCCTGGGCCCGATGGTTCGTCGGCGGGCGGCTCAACCTGGCTGACGTGTGCGTGGACCGCCACGCCGACGCCGGTCCGGGCCGGACCGCGGTGGTGTGGGAGGGCGAGGACGGCGACGTGCGCCGGTGGACGTACCGTGAGCTCCGCTCGCAGGCCGACGGGCTCGCCGCGACGCTGGCCGATCACGGGGTGCGAGAGGGCGACGCCATTGGTGTGTTCATGCCGATGGTGCCCGAGACCGTGGCCACTCTGATGGCCGTGGCCAAGCTGGGCGCGGTGTTCCTGCCGCTGTTCAGCGGCTACGCCGCCCATGCGGTGAGCACCCGCCTCGCCGATGCCGGGGCCGTCGCCCTCGTGACCGCCGACGGGTTCCACCGCCGGGGAAGCGTGGTGCCCATGCTCGACGTGGCGCGCCAGTCGGTCGCCGACGTGCCCTCGGCGCGGACCGTCGTCGTCGTGGAGCGGCTCGGCACGGGCGGTCTCCCCTCCGCCGCAGACGACAAGGGACGGACCTGGTTGCGGTGGCCGGGTCCGGCGGAAGCCACCTTTCCTTCGCGACCGGTCGACTCCGAGCAGCCGTTGCTCATCGGCTATACATCCGGGACCACGGGCCGACCAAAGGGGTCGGTGCACGTCCACGGCGGCTTCGGGGTCAAGGTCGCCGAGGAGGTGGCCTTCCAGTTCGACTGCCGATCAGACGACGTCCTCTTCTGGTTCACCGACATCGGGTGGATCATGGGCCCCTGGGAGATGTTCGGCGCGCTCGCAGTTGGCGCCACGCTCATGCTGTACGAGGGCGCCCCCGACTTCCCGGGTCCCGATCGTCTGTGGGCGCTGATCGAGCGGCACCGGGTGAGCATCTGCGGCGTGAGCCCCACCCTCGTGCGCGCCCTGATGGCGCATGGTAACGACCCGGTGACGGGCCACGACCTGTCGACGCTGCGCATCCTCGGCTCGACCGGCGAGCCGTGGAACGAGCAACCCTGGTGGTGGTACTTCCGCGTCGTAGGTGGCGGACGGTGCCCGGTGATCAACATCTCGGGAGGCACGGAGGTGGGCGTGTGCTTCCTGTCTCCCCATCCGGTCGCGCCCCTCAAACCGCTGTCGCTCGGCGGACCCTGCCTGGGCACTGCGGTTGATGTCTTCGACGAGGAGGGCCAGCCGCTGCGCAATGCGGTGGGCGAGCTGGTGTGCACCAAGCCGTGGCCGGGCATGACGAGGGGCCTCTACCGCGACCCCGAGCGCTACCTCGACACCTACTGGTCCCGGTGGCCGGGCGTGTGGACCCACGGCGACTGGGCGTCGATCGACGACGACGGCGAGTGGTTCCTGCACGGACGCAGCGACGACACGATCAAGGTGGCGGGCAAGCGTCTCGGCCCGGCAGAGGTCGAGTCGGTGCTCGTCTCCCATCCTGCTGTCCTCGAGGCCGCCGCCATCGGCGTGCCCGACCCCGTCAAGGGCGAGGCCCTGTGGGCCTTCGTCGTTCTCGGCCCGGGCTGGCGCCCTGGCGAGGACCTGCGCGGTGAGCTGACGACGCTCGTCGCCGATCAGCTCGGCCGGTCGTTCCGACCCTCGAGCATCCGCTTCGCCGCCGCCCTGCCCAAGACCCGCAACGCCAAGGTGTTGCGGCGGGCGGTCCGCTCCGCCGCGACCGGCGCCGATCCCGGTGACCTGTCCGCTCTCGAGGACCCGGCTGCCGTGGAATCCGTGCGCGAGGCCGTGTAATGCGGGCGTCGACGCTCGAGCTGACCGGGCGGCGCGTGCTGCTCCGACCCTTGGTCGAGGACGACTTCGCCCAGTGGCAGGAGGTCCGCCGGCGCTGCCGCGACTGGCTGGTTCGGTGGGAGCCCCGTCCACCCTTGGGCTCCTCCGACGCCGTCGAGGACCGGCGGGCGTTCGCCGCTCGCTGCGGCGGCCGGGAGCGGGAGCGCCAGCTCGGTAGCGGCTACGGGTTCGGCATCTTCGTCGAGGGGCGTCTCGGCGGGGAGATCAACCTTTCGTCGATCCAGCGGGGACCGTTCCAGAACGCCTACGTCGGATACTGGATCGACCAGGACCTCGCCGGCCGAGGCTACGCGCCCGAAGCGCTGGTGGTCGTGCTCCGCTTCGCTTTCGACGAGCTCGACCTCCACCGGCTGCAGGTCTCGATCATCCCCCGCAACCGCGCCAGCCAACGCGTGGTGGAGAAGCTTGGTCTGCGCGACGAGGGGGTGGCGACGCGCTATCTCCAGATCGACGGCCGCTGGGAAGATCACATCCGGTACGCCATCACGTCAGAGGAGTGGGCCGACAAGCGGGACGCGTACCTCGGCGCGTGGACGTAGCGAATCGCTGTGTCGCTGGCGGCTTCGCCGCCCCGGGCGGGGCCCCATCCCCGCCCTCCTCCGAGCGGCGCGGACCCCAACCCCGCCGCCGGCCGTCACGCCTCGGGGTTGCGCAGGACCGCCGGCGAGTGCTGGAAGAACGCCTCCACGTCGCGCTCGTAGGTGTAGTCGGGCGGGATCGTGCCCACGGTGCGACGCAGGCGGCGGGCGCGGGCGAAGTTCTCGACGGCGCCCGCTGATGTGTACCGGTAGGCGAAGCCCGCTTCCTTGAGGCGGCGGTTGTCGATCCCCCGGCCGAAGCGCAGCAGGCTGAGGAGCTCGGCGGGCAGGTCGAGCAGACCGAGCTGTCTGAGAGGCGCCGCGGCGACGTTGGTGAGCAGGAAGGGCAGCGGCAGTAGGCGGGTGCCGCAGATGCTCGCCACCTCGCTCCAGGGCAGACGGCCATCGCCGGCAACGTTGTAGATGCCGGCCACGCCGTGCTTCGTCACGAACTCGAGGCAGCGCACGACGTCGCCTTCCTCGACGAACTGGATCAGTGGATCGAAGCCGAAGACGTACGGCGCAGTCTGCCGCTCGAGCGCCTGGCTCGTGGCCGTCACTATCTCGGTGCCGAGCACGTTGGCGAACCGAAGCAGGGTCACGACCACGTGGGGGTTGTCCTCGGCGAAGTCGCGCAGGTAGCCCTCGGCCTCGAGAAGGGAGGACTCGACCCGGGTGTGGGGAGGCCCGGTGCGGGGCGTCTCCTCCCGGAACCAGACCGGGTCCTGGTACGAGGACCCGTACACCAGGCTCGAGGACTTCACCACGATCTGCCGGACGGGTGCGCCCGCCGCGCTGGCAGCGGCGAGCAGGTTCATGGTGCCGATGACGTTGGTCTCGTGTAGGGCCCGACCGCTCATGCGGGTGGAGTCCACCACGAGGAACGTGTGCACGATCGTGTCGACCTGCACGGCGCGCACGATGCGCGAGAGGATCGAGTAGCTCTGGTCGGCCCGCACGTACTCGGTGCGCTCCAGCTCGACCGAGGGTGTCACGGTGTCGAGCCCGACGATCATCTCGACGTCGGGATCTCGCTCGAGCGCCTGGGCCATGCGACCGCCCCAGAACGACCCGAGTCCTGTGATCAGGACACGGCGCCCCACGCTGTTCAGCCGAACCAGACGCTGCGCCGGTCGCGCAACATGTCGTAGAGGTTGTCCTGGAGCTTGACCCTGATGGCCTCCGCCTCGTCCATGACGCGGCTCTTGGAGTACCGCTCCTGCTCGGGCGGGACCTGGAACGTGACCGGGTCGAGCACGCGGAGCTTGAACTTGGACGGGAAGTAGGTGAGGGTGCCCAGGACCGGTCCGAAGACCAGATGGTTGGCGGTGATGGGCACGTAGGGCACACCGAGGAGGCGGGCCAGGGCCGGCACCTTGGCCAGGGTCGGCATCGACTCCTCGGCTCCCACCACGGCGATGGGCACGATGGGCACGCCCGCGCGCATGGCCATTTCGACGAAACCGCCCCGGCCGAAGCGCCGGAGCCGGTAGCGGTCCTGGTACAGCTTGCCCGGGCCCTTGGTCCCTTCGGGGAAGACGAGCACGAGCTGGCGCTGCTCGCGCAGCAGGCGGAACGCGTTCTCGGGGTGGGCAGCCACCCCACCCAGCCGGGACCACAGGGTCCCGACGACGGGGAAGGTCTTGAAAATGTGGTCGGCCAGGCCGTACACGGGCCGGCCCAGCTCCTCCTCGATGCCGTGCATGATGACCGGAGCGTCGGACGGGATGGCGGCGGCGTGGTTGGCGATCAGCAGGGCACCACCGCTGGTCGGGATCTTCTCCAAGCCCTGCCACTCGGCCCGGAACCACTGGTTGTAGAGCGGCGCGTAGATCTGGCGAGCGATGGCCCGCATGTGCTCCGAGCGACCCCACTCGTCGACGTCGGACAGCCTGGGGTCGTGCAGCGGCGCCTCGGCGTCGGCGTCCCGGGGGCGCAGCGGGACCAGCGCCGCCGGTCGGGTCGCTTCGACGAACTTGTCTCCAGCCGCCACGGAGTCATCCTACGCCGGCCGCCCAGGCCTATCGTGAGGGCGAGACCGCGGGGGGACGTAGCCCAACCGGCAGAGGCAGGGCGCTTAAAACGCCCGCAGTGAGGGTTCGAGTCCCTCCGTCCCCACGAGCCGAAGCTGCCTGGGCGACCTGGTCATTCGTCCTCGAACAGGGCCTCGCCTCGTCGCAGCCGAGCGGCCGTCCGCACCACCTGGGGCAGCTCTCTACGGGTCGGCGTGTGGGCAGCCAGGAACCGCGCCGCGCCGACGAGCACGAGGGCCGCCTCCTCCGAGCCGTGGGGCCAGGCCGACGCCTGGCGCACGGCCGCCTCGTAGGTCTGGAACCAGTGGAACCCGGCGTCTTCGGCGAGGAGGGCCCGGCCGAGGGCGGCGACCAGCGGCCGGGGATCGCTGCCGGAGCGCAGGTAGCCGTAGGCGATCGCTCCGGCCTCGTCCACGCCTCCCTGGGCGTCCCAGCACGCCTGGAGGTCCTCGAGGTCGCCAACTTCGGCGGTCGGCAGGCGCGCCGCCGGCACGTTGAGGAACCGGTCGAGAAAGACCTTGTAGGCGACGTGGAAGACGCCCCGCACCAGCTCGGCCGACGGCGCCCGTACGAGCGACCGGTGGAGGGCGTTGGCGGTGGTGAACCCGTGGTGGACGACGTCCCAGTCACCGTGATCGTTTCTGGTGTGGAAACGGGTGATCCGTAGCGCCGCCGCCAGCGCCACGGCCCGGCCGAGCTGCTCGGGTGTGGCACCGCCGGTGATGGCGTCACAGAGCGCCGTGCTCACGACGGCAGGGTCGTCGGCCAGCACCTGCCAGGCGAGGGCGGCGACGTCGCCGTCGGTGAGCCGTTTCGCTGCAGCCTCGCCGGCCACGAGGAGGGAGGGCAAGCGAGCCTCGAGGTCGGTGATCATCGCCGCCAGGTCGTGCGGATGCCGCCACGGTCCTTCTTCCTCGTGCCGGCGGGCCTGGGCCGTCTGGGCCACGACGGTGGGCAGGACGACGGACGCGGCGCCGTCGCCGAGGTGGTCGGCGGCCTCGAAGGCCTTGTTGGTGAAGTCGAGGGTGTGGCCCTGGTCAAGGAACACGTGGTCGGTGGCCGCCGCCGTCATGATGACCGACACATCGCCCATGCCGTCGGCGGCGATGGCAGAAAGGAGCGTGCGCTCTGCGGCGTCAGCCGACCGGGTCTCGATGAAGCGGCGGTACCAGGCGCCGAGCCGCTCCACCGGCACGTCTCGGGTGGCCAGAGGCGTGAGCGCAAACCGAGGTGGGCGCCCGGTGGTGTCCCGCGACACGAACGCCAGCCCCTGCACGAGGGCGAGCGCCTGGTCGTCGGGGTCGAGGCTCTCCAGGACGTTGGCCATGGCCACGAGCACGGTGAGGCCCGCGCCCCAGCCGGCGCCCCGGTAGGTCGTCCCGAAGTCGATCCCGACCCGAACGATCTCCCGCGGCGCCACGCCGGCGGCGAGCAGACCGAGCACCGCCTTGGCGATGACCAGGGTGAGGCCCTGCTCCAACCCCTCCTCGAGCCGACGGCGGTGGTGGGCGGCGCGGTCGGGCTCTGGCTCGACGACGACCACCACGTCGTCACCGTCGAGCTCGACGGGGTAGACCCGAACGTCGTCGGCGAACGGGTCGAGGGTGCCTCCCGAGCTGAGATCGAAACGGGCGTGGTGCCAGTGACAGGTCAGCAGGCCCGCCTCGACCGTGCCTCGATGGAGCGGGAAGCCCATGTGGGGACAACGATCGTCGACGGCGCGAGGGCGACCCTCGTCCCAGAAGACGCACACGGGCTGCGTGCCCGTCTTTCCCACCAGACAGCCCCGGGCCTCGAGCTCGGCCCGAGTGCCGAACCTGACCCGGGTCGTCACGCCGGTCGCTTCTCTCCGACGACGCTGTCGCTGTTCACGAAGGGGATGGCGACAGCCAGCAGCTCGGTCCGCACCGACGCCGTCGTGTCCGGCGAGACGCCGGCGCACAGGTCCTCGAGCACGGTCGTGCGAAAGCCGGCGTGCACCGCGTCCCACGCCGTGGCGCCCACGCAGTAGTCGCTGGTGAGACCGGCCACGTGCACCTCGTCGATGCCGTGCAGGCGCAGCCAGTTCTCCAGGTAGGTGCCCTCGGGGTCGGTGCCCTCGAAGCCCGAGTAGGCCGCCCGGAAGCGACCCTTCGAGAAGACGGCCGCCGGGTCGACATTCAGGTCGGCGTGGAACTCGGCCCCCGGGGTGCCTATGACGCAGTGGGGCGGCCAGGTGTTGAGGTAATCGGGATGGTCCGTGAAGTGGTGCCAGGGGGCTTCGTGGGCGTCCTTGGTGGCGACGACGGAGCCGTAGAGATCCCGATGGGCCTGGACCCACGCCGTGATGCGGCGGGCGACCTCGTCGCCTCCCTCGACGGCGAGCGATCCGCCCGGACAGAAGTCCCGCTGGACATCGGTCACGATCAGGGCTGTCGAGCTGGACACCACGTCCACCTCCTCCCGTCTTGTTGCTGGTCAGAAGCATACGGCGAGGGCTACGGTCTGCCTTCGCCATGGTCAGCATCGACGAGATCCGGGCCGACCTGGTCGCCGAGCAGGAGGACCTCGACGCAGTCATGGCGGGTCTCGACGAGCGTGACTGGAGTCGGCCCACACCCGCCGAGGGGTGGAGCGTCGCCGACCAGATCGGGCACCTGACCTTCTTCGACGGCGCGGCCACGAGGGCGCTCACGGCACCGGATCTCTTCCGGGCCGAGGTCGAGGCGGTGCTGGCCGAGGGAGCTGACTTCACCGAGCGCCACCTGGACGAGGCCCGCGGCATGGCCATCGGAGAGCTGCTCGTCTCCTGGCGGCGCGGGCGTGAGGGCCTGCTGGCCGCGGTGGCAGCGGCCGATGTCGGCGCTCGCGTTCCCTGGTACGGACCGCCCATGAGCCTGGCATCCTTCGTCAGCGCCCGGCTCATGGAGGCGTGGGCCCACGGTCAGGACGTGGTCGACGGGGTGGGCGTCGCCCGTGCTCCGACCGACCGCCTTCGTCACGTCGCTCACATCGGCGTGCGATCCCGGTCGTTCAGCTACACCGTGCGAGGCCGAGAGCCGCCGGCCGAACCGGTCAGCGTCGAGCTCGTCGCTCCTTCGGGCGTCACGTGGGCCTGGGAGGCCGAGGGCTCGGTGGATGTGGTGCGAGGATCGGCGCTCGGATTTTGTCTGGTCGTGACCCAGCGCCGACACGTGGACGACACCGACGTCGTCGCCGAGGGGCCCCGGGCTCGGGAGTGGATGGAGATCGCCCAGGCGTTCGCCGGCCCGCCGGGATCGGGCCGACGTCCGGGTCAGTTCGCGCCGCTCGGCTGAGCCTCGGCCGACGTGGTGGCCGGCACCTCGGAGCTCGGTTGCGGCTCGGGCTGAGCTTCCTCGGGGCGCGTCATGTAGACGTGGGGTTGTCGTCGCCACAGGACGGCCGCGGCGATCAAGCCGCTGGCGGCGAGGATCAGCGCCACGACCTCGACGGCGTCCCAGAGACGGGGTACGGCCAGCCAGAAGAACTCGTCGGTGAACCGGGTGACCGACCACAGGCCGACGGCCAAGGCGGTGATGAGCCCGACCGGCCGCTTGGGGACCCACCGTTCTACGAGGAGCAGGCTCCCGAAGATGGCGAAATTCTCGAGCGACTGGAAGATCGGCACCGGGATCCGATAGCCCGCCTGCCCGGCGTACTGCAGCCCGTACCAGGCGTTGGTGGGATGGCCCCCGCCGTTCACCATGAGCTGGGGGCCGAGCAAGCGGCCGACGCCCCAGGCGGCAGCGAGAACGGGCGCCACCAGGTCGAGCGCCCGGCTGGTTGGCAGCTCCGGGCAACGACGACGGGCCAGGACGATGGCAACGGGGACGGCGAACAGCAGCCCTCCGAACGACGACAGCCCGCCGTGCCAGATGGCCAGGATGTCGCCCGGATTGTTGGAGTAGTAGCTGAAGTTGGCGATCACGTGCACGACCCGGGCACCCACGATGGAGGCGACGACCACCCACAGGAAGATCCCGGTGGCCCACCGCCAGGGGTAGCCGAACTTGCGCAACCGGTGCTCGAAGTAGCGCAGGGAGAACCAGAAGGTCAGGGCCAGCCCGATCCCGTAGGTGTGGATGTCGAGGGATCCGATGTGGAAGTCGACAGGGATTGGCTTCAAGACGGCTCTCCGGTTCCGCGGCGGGCGCTGACCCTCAGTATGCACCGCGTAGAGAGGGCTACGGATCGCAGCGCCCGTACGATTGCCCCGCTCTGGCGGACCGAACAGACGTTCGACTAGCCTAGGCGGGCGTGGCTGATGATGCAGGCGCCCCGGTCAAGCTGCGCTGGCGGCTGGCCGACGACGACTGCGGGCAGCCGGCGCTGTTCGGCGACGACGAGTTGCTGGACCGCCACGTTGGAAAGGGGGAGTAC
This sequence comes from Acidimicrobiales bacterium, assembly GCA_051985455.1. Lineage (GTDB taxonomy): Bacteria > Actinomycetota > Acidimicrobiia > Acidimicrobiales > AC-9 > AC-9. Next base: position 21,167 of record JBPYEI010000102.1, on the reverse strand, counting down.
CGAGGCCTGGAGTTCCTCCATGTCAACGCCCGCCGGGTCATCAACGAGGTCCCCGCCGCCTCCCGGATGCCCTTCCGCTACACCATCAACGCCTATCGGGGATGCTCGCATGCCTGTGCTTACTGCTTCGCTCGGCCGACGCACGACTATCTGGGGCTGAACATCGGGGAGGACTTCGACCGGCGGATCGTCGTCAAGGTGAACGCCGTCGAGCGTGTGCGGGCCGAGCTGGCGAATCCTCGGTGGTGCGACGAGCCCATCGCCATGGGGACCAACACCGATCCCTACCAGCGGGCCGAGGGGAAATACCGGTTGACGAGGGGGATCGTCGACGCGCTGGTTGCGGCGGAGAACCCGTTCTCGATCCTCACCAAGTCGACGCTCGTGCTGGGCGACCTCGACCGCCTGGCGGAGGGGGCGAGGCGGACAAGCGTCCGGACCAATCTGTCGATCGGCACCCTCGACGAGGCGGTGTGGCGGACGAGCGAGCCGGGCACGCCCCACCCTCGCCAGCGGGTCGCGGCCGTGGCCCGCCTCAACCAGGCCGGCGTCCCCTGTGGCGTGCTCATTGCTCCCGTGCTGCCCGGCCTGTCCGACCATCCCGACCAGCTGGAGGAGGTCGTGGAGGCCTGCGTCGAGGCGGGCGCCGTCTCGATCTCCACGAATGCCCTGCACCTGCGCTCCGGCGTGCGGCAGCACTACCTGGCCTGGCTCGAGCGGACGTACCCCGACCTGGTCGACACGTACAACCGCCGCTATCGAAGGAGCGCCTATCTCCCCAGCTCCGAGCAGCACCAGCTCAGCGCCCTCGTTGGGCGCCTGGTCGAGGCGGCGCGGGCCCGCCGCGGCGGTGGTACCCGGTCCCGCCGGACGGATCGGGTGCTCAGCGCCGGGCGGCCGACGACGCCGGATCCGCCGAGCCCGCACCGCCCACAGGAGGCCCCGCCGGACCAGCTCGACCTGGGGCTCTGAGCGTGAGGAGTCGCTAGATCAGCGGCTTCAGGCTCCCTGCGCAGGGACAGGTGGCATCCCCCAGGTGGGCCACGCCGTACAAGTCCTCGATGGTGGCCAGTGTGCCGGCGTGGTCGACGGGTGCCGTGGATCGCAGTCCGCCAGGGGCCCCCTGGGCGATGACTATCGTGGTGATGCGACCGCCGTGAGCACCGTTGCAGCACGATGCACCGGAGGTGCCCTCGTCAAACGTCACGATCACGATGCCGTGGTCTCCGAACCAAGACGACCCCAGTACCGGCCCGAGGTTCTTGCCGACCCACGCGTCCATCGTCGCCGTCGAGCAGTCGTGCCCGTCGTCGCACAGGTCGGGCGTGACCCACATGAACGGCGGGGCGCTGCCGTTGCTCAGATCGGAGGAGAGCTCTTCGTAGGGGACGACGTGCTGGCAGCGCGCCGGGTCGTCGGCCAGATGCGAGACGTACATGAACGGGTCGTGCTTCTTTGCGTACGTGCCGAAGGACGCACCCCGAAAACAGGGCGACGGCATGGCCTCCATGTACGCCTTCCACCCGATGCCCTTGGCGTCCAGCTGGTCGACGATGTTCGGGCCCTCGACGCGACAGCTCGTGCAGTCCGAGTCGACGCCGAACGTCGTTCCCGCCACCAGCTCCAGGTAGCTGGGCAGGCTCGGGTGCGTCGTGGCGTACGAGCTCGCGGCCGTGCCGAACCGCCTGGCCAGGCCGTTGAGGTACGGAGCCTGCGGATTGCCGAGCACGTCGCCCTGCTCCCGGTTCTCGAGGACCATCACCATCACGTGGGCCAGAGCAGAAGCGGGAGGCAGGCTCGTCGAAGTGGCGGCGGTCGAAGGGACGGTGCTCGACGCTGCGGTGATCGGTGCCGGGCCGGGACGGGCGGCGGCGTGTCCACCCTCGCCGCGGCACGCTGCCGCCAGCCACATCACCAGGACGAAGGCGACGGCGGCGGTGATTCGATGGCGTCCGGCCAGGCGATTTTCCTTCCATCGCCCCTGTTGGCGCGCCATGACCCATCCTCGCGTGCGATCTTTCGCCATACTTCTTTCCTGTGGCGTACGAGGATCTAGACACCCGACCCGACCTGCGCGCGGGCGCGCCACCCCCGCCGGGGCCTCCTCCGGAGCTGCCGCCAACGGGTGAGCGGCGGCGGCGCCGGCGCCATCGCCGCCGGCCCCGGCTGTGGACGGGCGTCTCGACCGAGGGCCGGATCGTCCGATCTGTTCTCGCCGCCCTGCTCCTGCTCGGGTTCACCTGGTTCGGATGGTCGTTCGGCCACGCGTTGACCGTTCCCGGCGGCGCCAGCCTCGGCGCCAATGCCACCGAATGGGTGCGGGACCACGGCGGCGCCGGCATCGTCCGCTGGGTCGAGCGCGAGTGGTACCTGCATCACCAGCCCCCGAAGGGCGGGCACCCCGCGCCCGGGCTGATCCCCTCCACCGGCTCCGCGACCAAGGCTCCGGTCCTCAAGGGTCCTCCGCACATGCAGCCGCCTTCTCCGATCGTTCCCCTTGCGACCCCACCCCTGCCAGGCGAGGGCGAGTGGCATCCCATCGGCCGGGTGGTGGGTGGGCTGCCGGCCGAGTACTCCGCCTTCGTGCGGCCCGACAACGTCCACACCAGCATCGTCACCGGAGTGGCGTGGATGGACACCGAGCTGCTGCGGGCCAAGCTCTATTCCGGGTCCGAGGTACCGGGGGGCACCTGGCCCACCATGACGCCGGTCCCGATCCTGCAGCGCCCGGACGTGGTCAGCGCATTCAACTCCGGGTTCCGCCTGCAGGACTCGCGGGGCGGGTACTACACCGACGGCCGCTTCGCCAAGCCGCTCGTCGACGGGGCCGCTTCCCTCGTCATCCGGGCCGATGGCGCGCCGACAGTGGCCAAGTGGGGGAGAGACGCCGTCATGGGACCCGACATCGTGTCGGTGCGGCAGAACCTGGCCCTGATCGTCGACGGCGGCAGCCCGGTGCCGGGTCTCCAGAACGACTCGAACATCAACTGGGGTGCGACCTTCGGGAACGCCGTCCTCGCGTGGCGCTCGGGCGTGGGCGTCACCGCCAACGGGGCCCTCGTGTATGCCGGAGGTCCCGGGCTCAGCGTCTACACGCTTGCTCAGGTCCTGGCCCACGCCGGGGCCGCGCGGGCCATGGAGCTGGACATCAACAGCGCCTGGGTGAACTTCATCTCCTACGCCCAGGCTCCGGGCCTCCCGGCCGCGACGGAGAACGGGACGAAGCTGCTTCCTGGCATGCAGTGGTCGACGGGACACAGCTTCGAGGTCAGCACGCGGGACTCCGTGGTGATGTCGGCCACCCCCGGAGCTGACGCCCTGGCCAACAAGCCCACGCCCACTTCGACCACATCGACCACCCGACCGTCGCGTCGGTGAGCCAGGCGGAGGTCGATCCGCTCGACAGGTTCCGGCTGGACGGACGGGTGGTGCTGCTGACGGGAGCTTCGAGTGGGATCGGCGAGCACTTCGCCCGGGTCCTGCACGGCGCCGGTGCCCGGCTGGTGTTGGCCGCTCGGCGGACCGACCGTCTCGAGGCGCTGGCGGCAGAGCTCGACGGCGCCGTGCCGGTGGCGTGTGACGTCAGCCGCGACGAGGAGCTCGAGCGCCTGGTCGCGCTGGCCTTGGACAGCCACGATCGCATCGATGTGCTCGTGAACAACGCCGGGACGGCGGACCCGGAGCCCGCCGAGGACGAGCCGTCGGAGCGGTTCCGGGAGGTGCTGGACGTCAACCTGACGGCTGCCTTCGTTCTCACCCAGCTGGTCGGACGCCGGATGCTGGAGCAGGCCAGCGGCGTGGTGGTCAACGTCGCCTCCGTCCTCGGTCTGGTGGGGTCCGGGCAGATTCCCCAGGCCGGGTACGTGGCCAGCAAGGGAGGGCTGGTGAACCTCACCCGCGAGCTGGCGGCCCAGTGGGCGCGGCGGGGTGTGCGGGTGAACGCGCTGGCGCCAGGGTGGTTCCGTACGGAGATGACCGAGGTCCTCTTCGCCGACGAAGGCGGGCAGCGCTGGATCAGGCGCAAGACTCCGATGGGACGAGCGGGCGAGCTGGACGAGCTCGACGGCGCCCTGCTCTTCCTCGCCAGCGACGCCAGCACTTACGTGACGGGCCAGGTCCTCACCGTCGACGGGGGTTGGACAGCCATCTGACTGCGGGCCGGGGAGCACGGCCCTTCCATTGACCCCGCACCCGTGCGACCATGCCCGTGAGGGCTCGAAACGGGGGGGAAGGGCCATGGCAGGTGCGCGTCGCAACCATGAGACCTGGCAGCGCCCGCGCTCGCTGAGATGGCTCGCTGGTCTGGTGACGGCAGTGTCCCTGTTCCTGGCGACGCTGGGCGTGGCGGCCGGACCGGCGAGCGCCACGACCATCGGACAGGCGCTGGCGTGGGGCTCGGACAGCAGTGGGCAGTTGGGATGTGGCTCTCACAGCCTGGCCGTCGTCACGATCAGCTGAGGGCGTCACCCGTCCATGACGACGACCACCTTGCCCAGCTTGCCGGGAGCGGCGAAGCGGTCGTAGGCCTCGCTGATCCGCTCGAGGGTGAAGCGGGCGGTGATGGGCACGCGCAGCCGCCCGGCTGCCAGCAGAGGGAGCACCTGGCTGTCGACCCGCCGGGCGGCGTCGGCCTTGGCCTCCAGTGGTCGGGCCCGCAAGGTGGAGCCGAAGATGCGAGCACGCAGCATCATCAGGGCGCCGAGATTGACCTCGGCGCCGCCCCCACCAGCCACGCCGATGACGGAGATGCGCCCGCCGATCGCCAGCGAAGCGAGGTTGGCGGCCATGTTGGGACCTCCGACGAGCTCGAGCACGACGTCGAACGCTCCCGGAGCCGAGAACTCCTCGGGGCCGACGACCTCGGCGCCCAGCTCGGCCACGGCGGGACGAAGCTCGGGCCGGCGGACGGTCGCCGTCACGCGGGCCCCCGCGGCCACGCCGAGCTGCACGGCCGCGGTCCCCACCCCGCCGGCCGCGCCGTGGACGACCAGCCGCTCGCCCAGCGCCAGCTGACACTGCGTGAACAAGGCGTCGTGCGCCGTGGTGAACGCCTCGGGGAATCCACCTGCCTCCTCCCAGGCGATGCCCTCGGGAACGGCGAGCGCGGTGCGTTCATGGACGAGCACGAGCTCGGCGTGGGCGCCGCCGCCGACCACGGCCATGACCCGGTCGCCTGGTCGGAACCGTTCGACGTGGGATCCGACGGCCATGACCTCACCGGCGAGCTCCAGGCCCGGTATGTCACTCGGGCTGCCTGGGGGAGCGGGGTAGCCGCCGTGGACCTGCAGCAGGTCGGCGGCGTTGATGCCGGCTGCTCGCGTGCGCACCAGCAGCTGGCCGGTCTCGGGAGTGGGATCGAGGCGGTCGCTGACGATCAACGCTCCGTCGACGATCGTGGCCGCCCGCACCGCTTCAGTCTCCCAGGCTCGTTCCGATCGGCGGTCCGGCGCGGGGGCGGGCCTACCGGACCCGGCCGGCTCCGTAGTAGGCCGAACGAAAGGCCGGGGCGTACTCGACGTTGGCGCCCGAATGCGGCGCGTCGACCATCTGGCCGTTTCCCACGTAGATGCCCACGTGACCCGGCGCCGGCCCGCCGCCACCCCAGTTCTCGAAGATGAGGTCCCCCGGCTGCACGTCGGCCTGGGACACCCGGGTGGTGTCGTTGTACTGGTCCGAGGAGGAATGTGGGAGCGAGACACCCGCGTGCTGCCACGCCCACATCGTCAACCCCGAGCAGTCGAACGAGTTGGGCCCGGCGGCGCCGTACTGGTACGGCTTGCCGACCTCCTGCTCGGCCCAGTAGACGGCCGTGGCCGCCCCGCCGGTGGGTGGCGGAGCCGGACCGCCCGACGCAGCCGAGGCCTGCGCGCCGGCGCTGGCGGCGATGGCCCGGGCGGCCTGGCGCTGCTGCTGGGCCTGGGCGACCAATCCGACCAGCTCGCCCTTGACGTGGGAGAGGGTCGCCTCCTCGGCGGCGGCCTGGGTGGCGGCTGCCCGGCCGGCGCCGGCGACTGCGGCGAGAGCAGCCTGGGCGGACTGCTGGTCCTGCTCGAGCGCATGCTGGCGTGCTTCGAGCGCCTGGCGCGCCTGATGGAGACGGCTCAGGATCTGGCGCTGGTCTCCCGCCACCACGTCGAGGTACTGCTGACGTAGGAGCGACTCGTAGCGAGCGTCGTTCAGCACGTCCATCGACTGGTTGGTGCCGCCGTCCATGAACGAACGGACGGCGTCGTCGCGCACGCGGCTCTGGATGGCGTTCACCCGCGTCTGGTTCTGGCCGACCTGCGCCCGGGCCGCATCCACCTCGGCCGTCACGGAGTCGGCCCTGATCCGGGCCAGGTTGTACTCCTCGGTCAGGCGGTCCTGCTGCTGGTTCTCGTCTTGGATCTGCGCCGCCAGGGCGTTGGCCTGCGCCTGCAGGTCGGCGGGAGGATCGCCGACGGCGGGCGTGGTAGTTGTCGCCGCCGGGTAGACGATGATCGCCATGAACGAGGCGGCGAAAACGAGGAACCGGCGCCACGGAGGGGTCGTCACTCGGGCCGGTGCTTTCCGAGGATCGTGGGCCACGACGGGCCAGCAATCTAGGCTCCGGACACATACGTGTGCAAACCACCAGAAAACGGGTGACCAGCTGGGCGTCCGCAGTGCCAGCGCCCAGCGCTACCGTCCGTGAGCATGAGCGACGTGTCCAGCGGTGGCGAGTACAGAATCGAGCACGACTCGATGGGCGAGGTCCGGGTCCCGGCCGCCGCCCGTTGGGGGGCTCAGACGCAGCGGGCGGTCGAGAACTTCCCCATCTCGGGCATGCGGATCGACCGCTCGCTGATCGCCGCTCTGGCGGCAATCAAGGCGGCAGCTGCGGCGGTCAACGGCCGGTTGGGGATCATCGACGGCGACGTGGCCGACGCCCTGCGACGAATGGCGACAGAGGTGGCCGAGGGAGAGTGGGACGACCAGTTTCCGATCGACGTGTTCCAGACCGGGTCGGGCACCTCCTCGAACATGAATATGAACGAGGTGCTGGCCAACCTGGCGGGCGAACGTCTGGGCCGTGAGATCCGACCGAACGACGAGCCCAACGCGTCGCAATCGTCCAACGACGTGTTCCCTTCGGCCATTCATGTCGCCGCGAGCCGCGGGATCGTGTTCAACCTCATCCCCGCCCTCGAGCACCTCGCACAGGCGCTCACCGATCGCAGCCGCCGGTTCGCCCGCGTCGTGAAGGCCGGGCGGACGCACCTGATGGATGCCACCCCGGTGACACTGGGCCAGGAGTTCGGTGGCTACGCGGCAGCCGTCGGCAACGGCGTCCGACGGCTGAACGACTCTCTGCCGCGTGTCGGCGAGCTCCCGCTCGGGGGAACGGCCGTCGGAACGGGCCTCAACGCGCCGGAGGGCTTCGCCTCTGCAGTGATCGACGAGCTGGCCACCACGCTCGGACTGCCGCTGACCGAGGCGCGGGACCACTTCGAGGTGCAGGGCACGCGCGACTCGCTGGTCGAGGCGTCAGGTGTGCTCCGCACCGTGGCGGTGTCGCTCTACAAGATCTGCAACGACCTGCGCTGGATGGCGAGCGGGCCGCGCGCCGGGCTGGCCGAGATCCGACTGCCCGACCTGCAACCGGGATCCTCGATCATGCCGGGGAAGGTCAACCCCGTCGTGCCGGAAGCCGTGTGCCAGGTGGTCGCGCAGGTCATCGGCAACGACGCCGCGGTGGCCTTCGGAGGTGCGGCGGGGAACTTCGAGCTCAACGTCATGCTGCCCGTGATCGCCCGCAACCTGCTCGAGTCGATTCGTCTTCTGACATCGGCCAGCCGGGCCCTGACCGACAAGTGCGTAGCGGGCATCGAGGCCAACGAGGAGCAATGTCGGACGTACGCGCTGTCGTCGCCCGCCATCGCCACCGCCCTCAATCCCTACATCGGCTACGAGCAGGCGGCCAGAGTCGTCAAGCAGGCGATCGCCGAGGGCAAGGACCTGCGGACGGTCGTGCTGGAGCTGGGGCCGCTGAGTGAGGACGAGGTCGACAAGGCCCTGGACATCGAGGCCATGACGCGAGGCGGCATCCTGCGCTGACGACCGGCCGGCCCGGGAGTCGCCGTTGGTAAGGTCGCCGTGGTGCACCCCATCGAGCGGCTTCGGTACGTGGCCAGGGCGGATGGAGCCGGTCCCACGTTGCTCGCGGCGGAGGCGGCCCAGGCGTTGGCGGGGTTCGGCGACGACCCGGCCGCGCTCGTCACGGCATGTCGACGACTGGTCGACCGGCATCCGACTGCGGGTCCGGTCTGGTGGCTGGCGTGTCGAATGCTCGCAGCTTCCGATCCTCGTCAAGAAGGGTGGAAGGTGGCCGACGAGCTCGAGTCCGACAACACGCCCGACATGCTCGCCGATCTGCTTCCAGCGGAGGCGACGGTGGCGGTGCTGGGCTGGCCCGAGCTGGTGGGGCGGGCGTTGGCTCGACGCGGCGACCTCCGGGTCCTGTTGGTCGACGCCTTGGGCGAGGCCACCAGCCTGACCCGCCGACTGCGTTCGTCGGGTGTGGAGGTGTGCGAGGTGCCTGAGTCGGGGCTGGCCAGCGCGGTCGTCGCTGCCGAGCTGGTCCTGCTGGAGGCGTCGGTGCTGACCGTCGGACAGTTCGTCGCCGTGTCGGGGTCACGGGCGGCTGCCAGTGTGGCCCGGGAGGCGAAGGTACCGGTCTGGGTGGTGGCCGGCACCGGCCGGGTGCTGCCTCCTCGCCTCGGGGATGCGATGCGTCGCCGCGTGGAGAGCGGGCGCGAGCATCCGTGGGACCGCGACGAGGAGCTGGTTCCTCTCGATCTCGCCGGGCAGGTGGTCGGGCCGGACGGACCAGAGACTCCGGCCGACGCCGCCAAGCGGTCCGAGTGCCCGGTGACCCCCGAGCTGCTGAGACAGGTCGGCTGAGCGGTTGGGGCGCGCTCGCGCCTGGCCCGACGCCCCACTAGCGTCCCCGGTTCATGGGCGAGATCATCGAGTTCGTGAGCATCGGCACGACCGCGCCGGGCTACCTGGCAACCGAGGGGGCCGGTCCCGGCGTCGTCGTCATCCAGGAGTACTGGGGCCTGGTCGATCACATCAAGGAGCTGTGCGACCGCCTCGCCGCCCAAGGCTTCGTGGCTCTGGCCCCCGATCTCGCTCATGGCGAGGGTGTCGCCGAGCCGGACGCCGTTGTGGAGAGGTTGAGGGCGGAGGGCATCGAGCGGGCCGTCGCCGACCTGAGTGGCGCCGTCGACGAGACAAGGGCGCGCTCGTCCGGCCACGGAGTGGGTGTCGTCGGGTTCGGGGCTGGAGGCGGGTTGGCGCTGCTCCTGGCCGGCGAGCGTCCGGACGCGGTGCGGGCCGTCAGTGCCTTCTACCCGGTCGTGCCCTGGCCCGAGCTCGGGCCTGACTACTCGAAGCTCACCGGCGCCGTTCAGGGCCACTTCGCCGAGAAGGACGATGGCGGAGGCATGAAGGCGGCACAGGAGCTGGAGAACACGCTCACCGCTCTCGGCAAGCGGGCGCGCATGTACATCTATCCGGGAACCCGGCACGCGTTCTTCGACGACCGCCGGACCGAGGTGTATGACACGACCGCAGCCCGGGAAGCCTGGGAGAAGCTGCTGGTGTTCTTCCGGGACGAACTGGGCGGCTAGCTTGGCGGCGGGGCGGGGGCGCCCGTAGCATCCGGTACATGTCAGCGCGATCCAGAGATCTGCCTCGCCGGTCCTGCCTGTCCGTGCCCGGCTCGAACGAGCGGTTCCTCGAGAAGGGCCCCGAGGTGCCGGCAGACATGACGTTTCTCGACCTCGAGGACTCGGTCGCGCCCCTCGAGAAGGAGTCGGCACGGGCCAAGGTCGTCGACGCCATCAAGAACCACGACTGGGGCGAGCGGGTGATGTGCGTCCGGGTCAACGCCTGGGACACGAAGTGGACCTACGGCGACGTGATCGAGGTCGTGGGCAACGCGGGGGAGCGCCTCGACGAGGTCATGCTGCCGAAGACGCAGTCGGCGGCCGAGATCGTCGCCCTCGATCTCCTGCTCACTCAGGTGGAGGTCAACGCCGGGCTCCCAGCCGGTCACATCGGCATCGAGGCACAGATCGAGACCACCCGGGGCCTCATCAACGTCGAGGAGATCTGCGCCGCGTCGCCGCGGCTGGAGACCATCGTCTTCGGCCCGGCGGACTTCGCTGCGTCCATGGAGATGCCGGTCCTGACCGGCGGGGTGTCGATCCCCGAGTACCCCGGCGATCACTTCCACTACGTGCTCTCGAAGATTCTCATGGCCGGTCGGGCCAACGGCCTCCAGGTCATCGACGGTCCGTTCCTCAAGATCCGGGAGCTGGACGCGCTCAGGCAGTACTGCAACCGGGCGCGGACGCTCGGCTACGACGGCAAGTGGGCGCTCAACCCCGACCAGGTGAACGTCCTCAACGAGGTCTTCTCGCCGACCCAGGAGCAGTACGACCGGGCCCTCGCCATCCTCGCCGCCTACCGTCAGGCGACCGAGGACGAGCGCAAGGGCGCGGTGATGTTCGGTGACGAGATGATCGACGAGGCCAGCCGCAAGATGGCCGTCAAGTTCGTCGCCAGGGGGGAGCGAGCAGGGCTGACGCCCAGCCCCAACTAGCGCGGGTCGCCGGCGCCGAACCCGTGCCTGACCGCCCGCCCCAACCGGTCGTCATGGACGCCGTGGTGCCGGCCCGCAACGAGGCGCCGACGGTAGCGACCGTGGTGGATGCGTGTCGGCGGTGCTCCGCCGTGCGCGAGGTGATCGTCGTCGACGACGGCTCGGTCGACGACACCGGTGATCGGGCGGCGGCCGCAGGCGCCAAGGTCATTCATCGCGACGACGCTGGCGGCGACCATGGTGGCTCGAAGGCTCACGCCATGGAAGCCGGTGTCGCCGCCTCTGATGCTCCGGCGCTGCTCTTCGTCGATGCGGATCTGCTCGGGCTCACGGCCGAGCACCTCGACGAGGTCTGCCGGCCCTTAGTCGAGGGGCGCGCCACGATGTCGGTGGGCTGGTTCGACTACGGCGCCTGGAACCCGCTCGTGCTCCGGTTGCCACCGACGACAGGCGAGCGCGCCCTGCCCCGTTGGGTCTTCGAGGCGATCCCGCCCGAGAAGCGGGATGGCTACACGATCGAGATCATGATCAACGAGGTCGTCGCCGAGGGCCACCTGCCGACCACGGCGCGGATCATGCGGGGAGTGACCCACCGCACCAAGCGCGAGAAGCTGGGCCGCCTCGAGGGCTACCGGCGTACCTGGGAGATGTTCTGGACGCTGCTGTCCGTGCCGCTCACCGGTGTCGTGCGCTGGAGGACCTACTGGTTCTACCTGCGCGGCCTCACGGTGGAGGGCTGACGGCGCTCACGCGCCCGAGCCCACCAGCCGGCGGGCGATGACCTTGAGGGCGAGTGTCTCGTCGGCGCCCTCGAAGATCGACAGGACCCTGGCGTCGACGAAGTACCGGCTCACCGGGTACTCCTCGGCGTAGCCCATGCCACCGTGGATCTGCATCGCCTCGCGCGTCACCCACTCGGCCGCCCGGCACACGTACGCCTTGATCATGGATGCCTCGAGGGCTCCCTCGCCCTTGGCCATCAGCCGGGCCACCTGGTAGGCGAACTGGCGGCTCGCCTGGATGATGACCGCCATGCGGGCGAGCTTGACGCGGGTGAGCTCGTAGTCGAGCTCGGGGGAGCCGAACACGACGCGATCGGCGGCGTAGGCGTGGGCGGCCTCGTAGGCGGCCTGCATCACGCCCAGGGCGCGCGCGGCGGTCTGGAGCCGCCCGTTCTCGAACCCCTCCATCTGGAAGTAGAAGCCCCGACCCTCGCCCTCGGCCTCGCCGATGAGGCAGTCGTCGGGGACCCACCAACCCTCGAAGGCGAGCTCGTAGGAGTGCATGCCGCGGTAGCCGAGGGTGTCAATGGGGCGGCCCTCGAGACGTCCGGCCGGGCCCGTCCGACCTTCGGCGGCCGGGTCCTGGGTGAGCACGAACCCGTGACCGTCACCGCGAGGCTTGGGGACGACGAAGAGCGAGAGCCCGCGGTGGGCCTTGGAGCGGTCCGGATCGGTTCGGGCCAGCAGCATGAGCACGTCGGCGCGCGCCGCGAACGTGCACCAGGTCTTGACCCCGTCGATGGCCCAGCCGCCGTCGCGGCGCGTCGCCGTGAGCTTGATGCCGGCGACGTCGGAGCCGAAGTCCGGCTCGGTCACGGCCACCGCCGCCATGGCCTCGCCGCTGGCGAGCTTCGGGAGCCAGTACCGCTTCTGGTCCTCGGTCCCTCCCTTGACGAGGGCGCGGGTGAGGATCTCGGGCCGGGTCACGAGCGAGCCGCCGGCGCCGAGCGATCCCCGCGACAGCTCCTCGGTGGCCACGACCATTCCCATGTAGTCGCTCTCCCCGCCCGCCGCGAACCCGCCGTACTCGGCCGGCACCGATAGGCCGAAGGCGCCCATCTCGGCCAGACCGGAGATGATCTCTTCGGGGATGTCCTCGTTGTGACGGTGCACCGCCTCGGCCACGGGCCAGATCTGCTCCTCGGCGAACCGGCGAAACGTGTCTTGCACCATCTCGAAATCGGCGTCGAGGTGCCGGGGCCCCTCCTCCCCGGCCAGGTCGGCGAGCACCGAAGGCGACCGGTACGCACGCACGAATGGCAAGGTGGCGTCCAGGCCGCCCGGCTCGGTCCCCCACTCGTCCTCACGGCCGAGGGTGCGGGCGAGCAGGTCGTAGACCGCGTCGGCGACGAAGGCGCAGGCGAGTATGGCCTCGATCTCTCCCTTGGCGCCGTAGTCGAGCATGGCTCGGGCGCACTCGACCGACGCCGCCGCGTGCGCGAGGTCGTAGGCGACGACCTGGTGCTCGTCGGGGCCGCCGCGTGACGCCAGCTGCCGGGCGGCCGTGTGGACTGCCACCGTTGCCTGCTCGACGACGACGGCGGCGGCGTCCAGATCGGGCGGGATCACGCCGCGCAGGTTACCGATCCTCCCGGCGGGCCAGGACGGTGACGAGTGGCGGCAGGACGACCGGGTCGTCTCCGGGGTCGACTTCGGTGAGCGTGGTGAGATAGCCCGTGACCGGACCGGGGCCGGCTCCGGCAGGGGCTTCCGCCCAGGCGTCCAACAGGTCCAGGCCGGCACGGCCAACCAGACCCGGCAGCAGCGCCCCGACGTCCGGATGCGGGGCGTCGGGCATCGACAAGGGCCTTCCCGCGACCCGGCCGGCGCTCGTGATCGGCTCCTGGGCGACCACCCACCCGCCGTCACGCACCGCCTTGGCCATCCGGCTCAGCACGGCGACGGGCTCCACCACGTGCATGAGCAGGAACCGGCAGAAGGCGAGGTCCACCGGTTCGGGCAGCAGCAGGTCCTCTCCCGCCTGCGTGATGGCCAGCACCTGGGCGTGTGCCGCCGCCCTCCGGGCGACCTCGTCCCGGGCGCTGGGGTCGTTGTCGACGGCGTACACCCGTCCGGTACGCCCCACGATCTCGGCCAGGGCGACGCTCACGTCACCCCCGCCGGCGCCGACATCGACACAGCGCCAGCCTTCTCCGACGCCCAGCCGTTCGAGGGCGGTGGCCAGGGGACGGCGATAGACGTCATTTCGCAGACCCAGCTCGGTCATGCCGCTCGTACCGCGTCGATCAGCTCGTTGATCGCAGGTTCGCCGATGAGCGCAGGCATGCCCGAAGGTAGCCTGTCGGCCGTGTCGAGCCGAACCGATCCAGCGGTTGCCGACGATCTGGTCGAGGCCGTGCGCACGTTCGTCGCCAAGGAGGTCGTTCCGGTCGCCAGCGAGCTCGAGCACGCTGACGCTTATCCCGACGACCTGGTGGAGGCGATGCGGGAGCTGGGGCTGTTCGGGTGCATGGTGCCGGTCGAGCACGGAGGACTGGGACTGGACACCGTGACGTACGCCCGGATCGTGGCCGAGCTGGCCACGGGGTGGATGTCGCTCACGGGCGTCCTCAACACCCACATGATCGTCGCCACACTCCTCGATCAGCACGGCACGTCCGAGCAGCGTTCGCGGTGGCTCCCTCGCCTGGCAACGGGCGAGCTCCGCGGCGCGTTGTCGCTCAGCGAACCCGACGCCGGCAGCGACACGGCCTCGCTCCGCTGCCGGGCCCGGCGGGACGGTGATACCTACGTGCTGGACGGCACCAAGATGTGGGTCACCAACGGCGAGCGGGCCGGGTTGGTGGCCCTGGCGGCGCGGGCACCGGAAGGCATCACCTGCTTCATCGTCGAGAAGGAGCCCGGCCCCCGCTCGGGCGGCATCACTGTCTCCCAGCGGATCGGAAAGCTGGGCTACAAGGGCATCGAGACGGTCGAGATGTCCTACGACGGCCACGTGGTCCCCGTCGACGTCGTGCTTGGGGGAGATGCGGGGCTGGGCAAGGGCCTGCCCCAGATCCTGGGTGCCCTCGAGCTCGGCCGGGTGAACATCGCCGCGCGCGCATGTGGTGTCGCCGGCGCGGCCTTCGACGCCGCCATCCGCTACGCCCAGCAGCGCGAGGCGTTCGGTGGGCCGATCGCCCGCCACCAGGCGATCCAGTTCAAGCTGGCTGACATGGCGACCAAGCTGGAGGCGGCTCGCCTGCTGACCCGCTCGGCGGCAGAGAAGCTCGACGCCGGTGAGCGGGCCGACGTGGAAGCGGGCATGGCGAAGCTCTTCGCCTCCGAGGCCGCCCTCGAGATCGCCACCGAGTCGATGCGCATCCACGGCGGCTACGGGTACAGCACCGAGCTCCCGGTGGAGCGCTACTACCGGGACGCCCCCCTCATGATCATCGGCGAGGGGACGAACGAGATCCAGCGTCTGGTGATCGCGCGCGGGCTGCTCCGCCGCCACGCGCTCTGAGGGTCGGCGCGCCGGCCCCTCTGGCCCGATCGCCCGCGGCCGGGCCGTCCGGAGCGAGCGCCTCTGGAGCCCGGGCTACGGTGGCGGCTCGTGAAGGTGACCATGCTGCTGTGCGACTCCGCCCAGGTGGCAGACGGAAAGTTGTTCATCCTCGGAGCGGGATGGAGCATGATCGGCCCCGAACCCGCCCCCTCAGCCGTCGCCCTGAAGATCGAGGTCGGTTGGCACGAGGCGCTCCAGCCCCACCACTGGGAGCTGTACCTGGTCGACGCGGACGGGCGGGACGTCAACATCGACACGCCCGAGGGACCTCGTCCCGTCGAGGTGCGCGGCGACTTCCACGTTGGACGGCCCACCGGCGTGCCGGAGGGCAGCCCGAGCGACGTCGCCCTGGCCGTCAACCTCGGCCCCGTGCCCCTGGCGCCGGGCTCGCGCTACACGTGGAGGCTCAGCATCGACGGGGAGACGAACGAGAGCTGGGAGCTCGGGTTCAGCACCAGGCCGTCGGTCCCGGCCCCATGACGGTCCACGAACGCCCCTTCGGGGGCTACCTCGAGGACTTCGCCATCGGTGATGTCTTCCGGCACTGGCCGGGCAAGACGATCACCGAGTACGACGATCATCTGTTCTGCATGATCACGATGAACCACCACCCGTTGCACACCAACGTGTGGTTCGCCGAGCACGAGACCGTGCATGGCAAGAACGTGGTCGTCGGCAATCTCGTCTACTCGCTCGTGCTCGGCATGAGCGTCCCGGACATCAGCGGCTCCTGCATCGCCAATCTCGAGGTCGAGTCACTCGTCCATCGCCGCCCGACCTTTCACGGCGACACCATCTACGCCGAGACCCGGGTTCTCGACGTCGTGCCCTCGCGCTCCAAGGACGACCGGGGCATCGTGACGGTCGAGTCCAAGGGATTCAACCAGCGCGGTGAGGAGGTCTGCTACTTCCGCCGCAAGGTCTTGGTGTGGAAGCGGGACCACGCCCCCGCTCGTCGCCGACCCTATGACGTGGACGAGGTGTGGGACTGATCCAAATGCTCGAAGCTGCTCGCCGGCCCGGTCAGCGGTGTGAGACATTTGTCACAGTGATTTCGCCGGGCCGTCACGTCCGGGTAACCTCCTCGTCAGTCCAAGGGGGGCAGCGCTGAAGGTCACCTTTTACGGGGTGCGAGGCTCGTGCCCCTGTCCGAGCGAAGCGAACCGACGGTACGGCGGCAACACAGCCTGCGTCGTCATCGAGGCTCCCGGAGAGCTTCCCATCATCCTCGATCTGGGGACGGGGTTGCGAGCGTTCGGGGAGCACCAGCCGACCGACGGCACGTTTCGGGCCACCGCCTTCCTCACCCACATCCACTGGGATCACGTCCAGGGCCTGCCGTTCTTCCCGCCCGTCGATCGCGTGGGCGCCTCCCTCGACGTCTACGGCCCGGCCCAGCAGGAGGGCTCGCTCCACGACGTGTTCGGCGGCTTCATGCGTCCGCCCTACTTTCCGGTCCACTTCAGCGAGCTGCGGGGCGACATCCGCTTCCACGACGTGCTCGACGAGGACGTCTCGGTCGGGGCCGCCAAGGTGAAGATCCGCCCGGTGCCTCACTGCGGGCCCACGGTCGGGTTCAGGGTCGACACCGCGGGCCAGAGCATCGCCTACGTCAGCGACCATCAGGCCCCGCTGTCGCTGCGAGGGGTGTCGGACACCGTCCTCGAGCTGTGCGACGGCGTGGACCTGCTCATCCACGACGCCCAGTACACCCAGTCCGAGTTCCGAGAGAAGGCTCACTGGGGTCATTGCACGGTCGAGTACGCCCTCCTGGTGGCCAAGGAGGCCGGCGCCCGTCGGCTCGCCCTCTTCCACCACGATCCTGCGCACAGCGACGACGACCTCGATCGTCTCCTGTGGGAAGCCCGCTGCATCTCCAACGGTGTGGGCGGCGTGGACGAGGTGGTGGCCGCTGCGGAAGGCTTGGTCATCAACCTTCCCCGCCCTTGAGCGCGGCGGTGGACCAAGCTCCACGGTCGGCCCGCTAGGCCGGCCAGCGAACCGGAGGGCGACGACGTGACCGATCTCGGTGGGGTGGCTGCCGGTGGCCCGACGGCCGGCCGGAGGGGGCGGCATGGAGACCCGGTGGACGACCTGCAACGCGGATCGGCGCCGACGATCGACACGGCCCGCTACCGCGAGGTCCTCGGTCACTTCGCCACCGGCGTCGCCGTCGTGACCACGGCCGACGAGGACGGACCGGCCGGCTTCACCTGTCAGGCGTTCAACGCCCTGTCGCTGGAGCCGGCCCTGGTGGTGTTCGCGCCGTCACGGACGTCGCTCACGTGGCCGAGGATCGAGGCGACGAAAGTGTTCTGCGGCAACGTCCTCTCCGACACCCAGGAAGCGCTCGGTCGAGTCTTCGCCACCAAGAGCGAGCGGAAATTCGACGGGGTGGGATGGCGTCCCGGCACCACCGGCTCACCGATCCTGCACGACGCACTGGCCTGGGTCGAGTGCCGCCTCGAGGTGGCCCACGACGGCGGCGACCACCTCGTCGCCATCGGCCGCGTGTTGGACATGGGTGTCGGGCACGGTCACCCGCTGCTCTTCTACCGGGGAGGCTACGGCCGCTTCGAGGCCTGACCGCGCATGCCCACCATCGCCGTCTCGGAACAGATCGTCGATGTCGTCGTGGTGAAGCCCGACGTCCATGGGGACGACCGCGGTCGCTTCCTCGAGACCTACCGCCGCTCGTGGTTTCCGCTCGGACGAGAGATGGTGCAGGGGAGCTGCTCCGACAAGCGGGCGGGCGCTCTGGTCGGCCTCCACTACCACCTCCATCAGGCCGACTACTGGTACGTGGTGCGGGGACTTGCCCGGGTGGTGTTGCACGATCTGCGCCAGGGCTCCCCGACCGACGGCGCGACGATGCTCCTCGACCTGGGCGAGCGGAGCTCGCTCGGGGTGTTCATCCCGCCGGGCGTGGCCCACGGGTTTGTCGCCCTGGCGGACATGACGCTCACCTATCTCGTGGACGGGTACTACAACCCCGCCGACGAGCTGGGCGTGGCGTGGGACGACCCTGAGATCGGCGCCGACTGGGGGGTCAGCGACCCCGTCGTCTCCGACCGGGATCGGGCCAACCCTCGTCGCGCCGAGATCCCGCCCGCTCGCCGGCCGAGCCTCGGCCTGCGAACGTGAGTGATCGGGGTCGAACAGGGGCTTTGGCCGGCCCAGGCGGCTGGCCGCAGACGCATCAGCGTCTAGGCTGAGCCGTGGGCTTTGGCGGGCCTCCCTGGGGGCCTGGTCTTTGACACCAAGTGAGTCCGATTATTCGGTTCAATAGAGTCGTGTACGGCAACGAGAAGGACGTCCCGCAGGGGTCGAGGACCCTCCGTTGGGAAAGGTGGGCACTCGGACAATGAGCATCCTGCTCCTCGTCGTGGTCCTGCTCGTCATAGCCATCGTGCTGTCCCGTCTGACCTGGGCATCTCAGATCGGAGAGCGGCGCTCGATCAAGCACCACGAGCAGGCGATGGACGTGCTGCGGTCGGTCTCCGGCCGCCCGGAGGACGGTGAGAAGGGGGACCAGGGCGCTTATGCAGCCGCCCACGTCAAGTCGACCGCTGAGGACGGCGCCAGCTTCCCCGCGCCGGCCGCTCGGACGGCCGTGCCCGAGACGTCGGTCCAGCGGGAGGAGACGATCCGGATCCTCCGGTCCGGCCGGTCGCACGAGGCGCCGGTGGAGCCCTCGTCCAGCGGGCCCCCGGGTGTGCCGCCGCCGATGCCCCGGGTCGAGCCCCCACCGACAGCTCCCTGGCTGCCGCCGGCACCGACCGCGCCGGCGCCGTCGGTGTCGCGCCCGTCCGAGGAGCTCGTGGGCTCTGAAGCCACCGGTGAGGTCGCCGCCGTGGAGGCGAGCCAGACCGGGGTCGAGTCCCCACCGTCCTGGGAGCCGGCGCACGTCCCGCACAGCCGGCCCGACGGTGCGGGCGAGTCCGTCAAGCCCGAATTCGTGTTCCTCGACGACGACACCGGCCGTCCCGGTCCGGTCACCCTTCCTCCCGATGTCGCCACCGCCATCCGTGGCCGCGACGGTGGTCTTTGGGGGAACGGCGGCGGCGACGGCGACGATCACGGCGACGGAGACGGCGCTGCCGTCGCCGGGTGGGGGAACGGGCACCGGTGGGAAGACGACCCCGTGGCGGGGTCGTCGGTTCTCCCGAAGCCGCCCTCGATCGGGGACCAGGCCTGGGCCGGGTCATCACGCTCGGAAGCACGGTCGCGATCGCGGGCGAGGACTCGATCGTGGTTCTGGGGACGGCTGCTGGCGCCGTTCCTGGCCACGGGACGGGCCGCGTCGGGCGCTCGTGATCGTCTGGGAGCCCGTCGCTCCGGAGATGACGCCGGCGCCGGGATCGGCACACCCGTCGGCGCCGCCCACGAAGGCGTGGCCGGCACGACCGACGGCGCCACCCACGACACGGCCGACCATGGCTCGGGGACCCTGCTCACGGCTCCGGTGTCCGAGCCGCCGACGGCCGAGAGCGTGAAGGTGGTCAGCGACGAGACCGCCGAGGTGGCGACGCCGCCAGCGAGCGAGCCCTACCTCGCGCCCGTCGCCGACGTCCCGACCGGGGCCGAAGTCCCGCCCGGGGCCGACGTCCCGCGCAGCGGCGGCGACCACGGTGTCGGGCCCATCACCTCCCCCGAACCCGAGGCGGCGGCCGCTCCCTGGGGCGCCAGGCGGACTCCGTCGCAGTGGGCCGCCGAGGTCAGCCGTCGGCCACGGTTCGGTCTCGCCGTCGGCCTGGTCGTCATCGTGGTCGTCGCCTGCGTCGTGGTCGGTGTGCTGGTCGCGACCATGTCGACGTCGTCGAACAAGACCCAGCCGGCGCGATCGGCATCACCGCCGCCGACGACGGCCCCGGCAGCGCCTCCCTCGCCGCTCACGCAGCTCGCGCGTGACGACCAGGGAGCGTGGTACAACGTCAACACGAGCCGGCTTTCGGTGTCGGCCGTGGCGACGGGGCGGGTGTGGCTGGAGGTCGTCGCCGGCTCGAACGCGTTCGGCCCGGTGCTGTTCCAAGGCATCCTCACCAACGGTCAGACCCAGACCATCACCAACAACGCCCCGATCTGGATGCGCATCGGCGCCTCTTCGAACGTGAACGTGACCGTCAACGGCACCAGCGTCGTCCTGCCGCAGGCGCCCAACACGTTCAACCTGGCCTTCACGCACTAACCGGCTGGCTGCCGGCCGGGCCGGCGCGCTACGAGGTGATCCCTACCGAGCGCAGGACGAAGGCGAGGACGAACGCCTCGTCTCGCCAGGCGTCGTACCGGCCCGACGGACCCTGGTGACCGGCACCCATCTCGGTCTTCAGCAGCACACCGGCCGCACGGTCGACAGCGCGCAGCTTGGCGACCCATTTCGCTGGCTCCCAGTAGCTGACCCTCGGATCCGACAGCCCCGCCGTGACCAGCATCTCCGGGTGGGGTCTGCGAGCCACGTTGTCGTAGGGCGAGTAGGACTTGAGGTAGGCGTAGGCCGCTGCGTCGTCCTTCGGGTTGCCCCACTCCTCCCACTCGAGCACGGTGAGCGGCAGCGAGTCGTCGAGGACGGTCGTCAGGCAGTCGACGAAGGGCACCTCGGCGACGATGGCTCGGAACCGTTCCGGCGCCATGTTGGCCACCGCGCCCATGAGCATGCCGCCGGCGCTGCCACCCCGCGCCACCAGACCTTCGTTGGAGGTCCAGCCTTCGTCCACCAGGTGACGGGCGCACGCCAGGAAGTCGGTGAAGGTGTTGGTCTTGTGCAGCAGCTTGCCGTCTTCGTACCAGCGCCGCCCCAGCTCGCCTCCACCGCGCACGTGGGCGATGGCGTAGAGGAAACCCCGGTCGAGCAGGCTGAGGCGCAGCGAGGAGAAGAGAGGGTCGAGGCTGAACTCGTACGCGCCATAGCCGTAGAGCAGCGTCGGTGCGCTCCCGTCCTTCGCCCGGTCCTCGCGGTACACCAGTGACATGGGAACCTTGGTGCCGTCGTCGGCGGTCGCCCACGCCCGCTCCGTCCGGTACCGGGACGGGTCGTAGCCCCCGAGCACGGGTTGGCGCTTGCGCAGTTGGGCGACCCGAGACTCCATGTCGTAGTCGTAGACAGACCTCGGCGTGACCAGGGAGCTGTAGTCGTAGCGCAGGACCTGTGATCCGAACTCCGGATTTGGCCCGCCCCAGGCGGCGGACACGGTCTCGGGCTGGATCACAGTGTGCGACCCGCCATCACGCAGGCTGATCACGCGGATCC
>JBPYEI010000101.1:0-2972 GCA_051985455.1 Acidimicrobiales bacterium | reverse complement strand
CGGCCGGTCGGGCCGCCCAGTACAGCCGGCACTTCACTCCCGGCACCCCGGACGTGATCGCCCGCGCCATTCGCTGGCTGGTGACCAGCGCGGAGGCCGACGACCTGCGCGGCACGGTCGTGATGGCTCAGGAGGAGGTACGCGCTCGCGGGCTGATGGAGCGCTGGCCGCCGCCGGTGTCGCAGGACGGCCCCTGGGAGCCTTCGTGACCTGGCGGGCCGAGCCCACGCCGGGTCTCCTCGGCGGACCGCCGACCCGGTCGGGAGGGCCGACGGTCCGCGTGCAGGAGAGACCTGGGGCGCGAGGTCGCGGTACCTGGCAGCAGCATGACAGGGGCAGGTGACGGCGACCCAACCGGAAACCGAACTGGTGGTGAAGGTTTCGCCACGCCGGCTGACGATCCGGCTCTGGGGCAGTTCTTGGAGGGGCCCCAGCGGTCTCCCAGGTCGCTCCCAGGAATGGGCGCCACACTGACCTCGGTGCCCGCCGGAATATGCCAGCCGGTGGGCGCTGCTGAAAGAAAGGGCCTAGCGGGACGAAAGGCCCCGAAGAACGACGCCGCCCGAACATGGGAGTCTCGTGAGGATGGGAGAAGAGAGGACCTCGGAGATGCCGGCGACGCCCGAGACGCCCCGTTGGGGCGAGCCGGTGGGCAGCGCGCCCGTGGGCAGCGCGCCCGCCTGGGGCGTCCACTCGCCCTACGACACCAGCCTGGGCGAAGGTTACCGGGGCGGCGACGACTGGGGCGCCGGTGGCTACGGAGGCGGTTGGGGCGGCGGTACGGGCGGCGGTGGCTGGGGGTCGCCCTACGGGTCCTGGGGTCCTCCTCCCCCTCGGCGTCCCACCGGGCCTCGCCGGGTATGGCTGGCGGTGCTCGCCGCGGTGGTGGCGGCAGTCCTGCTCGTCGGCGGCGTCGGGAGCGCCATCGCGTTTGCCATCCGAGGGCTGAACAGCATCTCCGACTCGAACCCCCTGACGGCGGCGCCGCGGTCCTCGTCGCCGGCAGGTGTTCCCAATGGGCTCGACGCGACGGCCATCGCTTCGCGCGTGGACCCGGCCGTGGTCGATATCACGTCCAACCTCGCCGGGCAGGGCGGGGGAGCGGCGGGCACGGGCATGGTCCTCACGCCGTCAGGCGAGGTCCTGACCAACAACCACGTGATCGAGGATGCGTCGAGCATCACGGTGAAGATCGACGGACGCGGTCGCAGCATCCCGACCAAGGTGCTCGGCACGGACGCCACCGACGACGTCGCCCTGCTGCAGATCCAGGGCGTGTCGGGGCTGGCCACCGTGACCACCGGTGACTCTTCCAAGGTGTCCGTCGGCGATCCCGTGCTGGCCATCGGCAACGCCCTCGATCTCCAGGGGTCGCCGACCGTGACCCAGGGCACGATCTCGGCGCTGGGCCGGACGATCACCGCCAGCGGCAGAAGCGGCGGCTCGGAGACCCTGAACGACCTGATCCAGACCGATGCCCCGATCAGCCCCGGCAACTCGGGAGGACCGTTGGTCGACGGCTCCGGTCACGTCATCGCCATCACCACGGCGGCCGCCACCAACGGCTCTTCGGAGTCCGACTCCGGCTCGTCCTCCAACGTCGGGTTCGCCATCCCGATCAACAACGCCCTCGGCATCGCCAGGCAGATCGAGGCTGGCCACGGCGGGGGTAACGTGCAGGTGGGGGGCCGGCCGTTCCTCGGGGTCGAGGTCAGCAGCGCCAACGGCCAGTCGGGTTCCTCGGGCGGCGACTTCGGCGGCGGCTTCGGTGGCTCGGGCGGCTTCGGTGGCTCGCGTGGGTTCGGTGGCTCGGGTGGCCAGGCTCCGGTCAGCTCCGGTGCGCTGGTCGAGGGTGTCGAGCCGGGCAGCCCGGCGGAGTCGGCAGGGCTGTCCCAGGGGGACGTGATCATCTCCCTCGGCGGGAAGACGGTCGACTCGGCCAACGCCCTCAGCGCTGCCATCAGCTCCCACCACGTCGGCGACCGGGTGCCGGTTACGTGGGTCGACCAGTCGGGGCAGCACCACACGGCGACCCTCCAGCTCGCCAGCGGACCGCCTGCCTGACCCTGGCATAGATTGGGCGATCCGCTCGAAGGGCCCGTGGGCTTGGGCTAGCTGATCCCTGGGTACGGTTTGCCGGATGGTCGGACCGGCGGGTCGAGCACGGGGTGAAGGCAGGCCATGCAGCTGAGTGATCTCCAGTGGGCCGGGACGGTTCCCGACCAGCGCCCTCCCGGGGAGCTCGGCTGGAGACCTGCGACCGGCCGTTGGCGCCTTGCCCTCCTCAGCTTCCTCATGCTGTTCACCGAGCTGGCGCTCATCAGGTGGACCGCGGCCAACAACGTGTACCTGGCCTACGTCACGAACTTCGTGCTCCTGGCCAGCTTCCTCGGCATCGGCGTCGGGTTCCTGCTCGGGAGCTCGGAGCGCGACGTCTCCCGCTGGGCACCGGTGGCGCTGGTGGCGCTGGTGGCATTCGTGCTCGTCTACCCGGTCAAGGCCTACAGCCTGGCCGGCCCGCACCAGCTCCAGGGTCGCGGGGGCGCGGACGCCCTCCCGCAGTGGCTGAGCCTGTCGATCATCTTCCTGCTCGTCACCGCGGTGATGGCCGGCCTGGGCCAGGCCGTGGCCCGTGTCTTCGGCCTGTTCCGCCCCCTCGAGGCCTACCGGTTGGACATCCTGGGAAGCATCGGCGGGATCGTCGCCTTCTCGGTGCTCTCGTTCGCCGGCCTCCCGCCGGTGGCATGGGGCGTCGTCGTCGGGGGCGGCCTGGTCCTCCTGCTGTGGCGACGCCTCCGGTGGTGGCAGGGAGCGGCCGCCGTGGCCGTGGTCGTGCTGCTCGCCGTCGAGTCCACCTCGGCCTTCGACCACTGGTCGCCCTACTACAAGATCACCGCCTTCCAGCCCCAGGACACCCACGGTGTGCTGGTCGTCTCGGCCAACAACATCCCCCACCAGGCCGCCTATCCGGT
>JBPYEI010000100.1:0-44433 GCA_051985455.1 Acidimicrobiales bacterium | reverse complement strand
TGGTCGACGATCCCGAGCTGGCATCGATGGCCGGCGCCCCGCCGGCGCGCTTCGGACAGTACGGCTGGGCCCTCGGGGCCTTCCTGGCCGCGCTGGCCGGGATCCTGCTCGCCCCGCTCGTCACCCTTGACATCAACACATTGACGCTGCTCGTGATCAACGGCTACGCCGCCGCCCTGGTGGGCCGGCTGCGGAACCTGCCGCTCACGTTCGCGGGCGGCCTCGTGCTCGGCCTCGCCGAGTCCTACGCCGTCGGCTACCTGCCGGTCGGAAACGTCGTCTCCCAGATCAAGCCGCTGGTTCCCATGGCGTTTCTGCTCATCGCCCTCCTTGCCATCCCGCAGGGCAAGCTGCGGGCGGCGGGACGGGCGGTCGCCCTCAGGGTCCCGAGGGTGGCGGGCCTGCGCGAGTCGATCATCGCCGGAGCGGTCTTCGTGGCCATCACCTGGGTCGTGTCCGCCCACCTGTCGACCGCCAACCTGGGCACCGCCGGACACGGCCTGGCCTTCGCCATCATCATGCTCTCCCTCGTCCTCCTCGTCGGCTACGGCGGCCAGGTGTCGCTGTGCCAGCTCACCTTCGCCGGGCTGGGTGCATTCGCCATGGCCGAGGTGGCGGGCGGAGGATCGTGGCTCGGCGTCCTCGCCGGCATCGGCCTGGCCGGGGCGGTCGGAGCACTGATCGCGTTGCCCGCCATCCGTCTCCGGGGCCTCTATCTGGCCCTGGCCACGCTGGCCTTCGCCGAGGCCATGGACTACGGCTTCTTCCAGAACACCAACGTGTTCGGTACGGGCAGCGCCCTGTCGGTGGGCCGGGTGCACATCCCCGGGATATCTCTCTCTTCGCCGCGCGCCTTCCTGGTGCTGCTCGCCATCGTGTTCTCGGTCGTCGGGATCGGCGTGCTGGCCGTACGGCGGTCCTCGTTCGGACGCCGCTTGGTGGCCATGGGCGACAGCCCGTCGGGGACGGCGACCGTTGGCGTCAACATCCCGTGGACCAAGCTGGTCGTGTTCACCATATCGGCGGCGCTCGCCGGCCTCGGCGGCGTGCTGTACGGCGGCCAGCAGAGCGAGGTCGGGGCGGTCGACTTCCAGCTGCTTTACAGCCTCACCCTGCTGCTGCTGGCCAGCGTGTGGGGCATCAAGACGGTGACCGGGATGCTCTTCGCCGGCCTGCTGTTCGCCATCTTTCCCGTGATCCAGTCGCACGTGCCGGCCCTCCGGGATCTCCTGTACCTGGCGGTGGGGCTCGGGGCGATCAGCATCGGTCGTAACCCCAACGGGGTCATGGGCGGCAAGACGCCGCTCGAGCGTTGGAGGGATCGCCGCGAGGCTGCGGCGCGCGCCACGGACGTTACGCCACCGAGCGAGGTGGTGGAGGAGCCGACCCGTGTTGCAGGCTAAGGAAATCAGCGTCAGCTTCGGGGGCGTCCAGGCGCTCGGCGGCGTCTCGCTGGATGCCCCGGCCGGCGTCGTGACCGGTCTCATCGGGCCGAATGGCGCGGGCAAGACGACCATGTTCAACGTCATCACCGGGTTCCAGCGGCCGAACCGGGGTCAGGTCCGCCTGCGCGACCGGGACATCACCCGGCTGCGGCTCCACACCCGAGCCCGCCTCGGGCTGGGACGCACCTTCCAGCGGCTCGAGCTGTTCGGCTCGCTCAGTGCGAGAGAGAACATTCTGGTCGGCATCGAGGCGAGCCGGGGTCGTGCCGATCGAGGTGGCAACCGGCGTCGCGTGGCCGACGAGGTCATCGAGCGCGTCGGTCTGTCGGCGGTGGCCGACCGCCAGGCGGACACGCTCTCCACTGGCCAGGCCCGGCTGGTCGAGCTGGGGCGGGCTCTCGCCACCCGGCCGACCGTGCTGCTGTTGGACGAGCCAAGCTCGGGCCTCGACCAGGGTGAAACCGACGCCTTGGGCCGGCTGCTCTCTGGCCTGGCTGCCGAAGGCATGGCCGTTCTCCTCGTCGAGCATGACGTCGAGCTGGTGATGCGGGCCTGCAGCCGGGTCCACGTTCTCGACTTCGGCACCATCATCGCCGTGGGAAGTGCGAGCGAGGTGCAAGCCGACCCGCGAGTGCAGTTGGCATACCTTGGCGTCGAGGCCGGAAAGGAGCACCTCGTGCACGGGAGCGGAGCGGAGGCGTCCGGGTGACGACTGGCGAACCCGGCGTTGCACGAGCCGAGCACGATCAACCGGCGGCGTCGCTGCTCGATCTGCAGGAGATACGAGCGAGCTATGGGCGCATCGAGGTGGTCCACGGCGTCAGCATCTCCGTGCCGCCGTCGAGCGTGTTCGCCCTCCTCGGCCCCAACGGGGCCGGCAAGACGACGACCCTGAAGGTCGCCTCCGGACGGCTCGGCCCCACCTCTGGACGGGTCCTGTACGACGGTGTCGACGTGACTGCCATTCCGGGCGTGGGTGTGGACTGGGTGCCGGTCGTCAATTTGGGATACTTTCCACTGCCCGGGCGAGTGGTTCGGCAGGCGCCGTCGTGGCGGATGGCTCGGTGGGGTTGTTGCAGCATCCCCGAAGGCAGGGGGGTGTTCCCGAACCTCAGCGTGACCGAGAATCTGCGCATGTGGACCTATCGGGGCGGGGTGAGCCAGGCCGAGGTGGAGGAGCGCGCCTTTTCCCGTTTTCCGCGATTGCGGGATCGTC
Source organism: Acidimicrobiales bacterium (assembly GCA_051985455.1). Classification (GTDB taxonomy): domain Bacteria; phylum Actinomycetota; class Acidimicrobiia; order Acidimicrobiales; family AC-9; genus AC-9. Next base: position 41,772 of record JBPYEI010000100.1, on the reverse strand, counting down.
GCCGGCAGCTGGCCGGGACACTGTCGGGTGGCGAGCAGCAGATGCTGGCCATCTCGCGGGCGCTTTCCACCAACCCCAAGCTCCTGCTCCTGGACGAGATCTCGATGGGTCTGGCCCCGATAGTCGTCGGCGAGCTCTACGACGCGGTGGCCCAGCTGGCTGCGGAGGGCATCTCGATCATCGTCGTCGAGCAGTTCGTGCGCACGGCTCTCGGCGTGGCCGACCGGGCCGCCATCATGGCCCAGGGGCGCATCCAGCTGGCGGGCGACCCCGGCGACGTCGGAGACGCCGTGGTCGACATCTATCTTCGGAGGGCCTCGGCGAGCTGAGCTGACCGCGGGGTACCGTTGTCTTTCATGCCCGGGCCCGGCAAGCGTCGGTTCCACCTCCGCTATGAGCTGCTGAGCTGTGGCTTCACGGGTCACGAGCTGGTCGGCACCGACGCCGCCACCATCCGCCCCGACGACCACCTCGTCGTCCGGGAGCTGGACGGCGCCCGGTGGCACCGCTGCCTGCGCTGCGACAGCTGGGTCCCGATGGCGCTCCCGATCGAGACGGGTCGCCCCTACCCGCCCGACCAGGACGAGATCGAGCTCCCGCTGCGGGGCCGGCCTCTCCGGGACCGGTACGTGCTGCGCCTCATCGCCGTCGACCGGGCCATCCACGTGGTCGTGCTGGGCGTGCTGGCCGTCGCCATCTTTGTCTTCGTCACCCACCGGTCCGAGCTGCAACAGGCCGTCTACCGCATCATCGCCGACTTCCAGGGAGGCGTCGGGGGCCCGACGCGCAACATCCATCGTGGGTTCCTCGGCGAGCTCGACAAGGTCGTGTCGCTGCGGCCACGGACGCTCGAGATCGCCGGCGCCTTCGTCACCGGCTATGCGGTGCTCGAGGCGGTCGAGATGGTGGGGTTGTGGTACGCACGCCGCTGGGCCGAGTACCTCACCTTCGTGGCGACCACGGTGCTGCTGCCCCTCGAGGTCTACGAGCTCACGACCAGGGTCACCGCACTCAAGGTGATCGCCCTGCTCGCCAACGCCGCCATCGTCGTGTACCTGCTCCTCGCCAAGCGGCTCTTCGGGCTGCGCGGCGGCGAGGCCGCGCTGCAAGCCATTCGGCGCGAGGACACGGGTTGGGGCGCTCTCGAACGCACCGCCCCACCGGTCGCCGGTCCCGTCAGCCCGGGAGCCGTGCCTTGAGGGCGGCCCGGTCGGGCTTGCCGATGGCCGTGGACGGAATGTCCGACACCGGGACGACGAGCTCGGGGACCTTGAACCGGGCCACGCCCCTCTGCGCGAACCACGCCCGACAGGCTTCGAGGTCGAAGGGTTCGTCGCTCACGACGAAGACGGCGACGCGTTCGCCCAGCCGGGCGTCGGGGTAGCCGACGGCCACGGCCTGCCGCACTGAGGGGTGGGCCTCGAGAACCGACTCAACTTCAGCGGCGGCGATGTTCTCGCCCCCGCGGATGATGACGTCCTTGATCCGCCCGACGATGGTGAGCGACCGGTCGTCGTCGAGGCGGGCCAGGTCACCCGTGCGGAACCATCCGCGCCACGTCGCTTCCCGCGTCTGGCCGGCGTCGGCGTAGCCGGCGAACAGCTCGGGTCCCCGTACCCACAGCTCGCCCTCGGCCCCGGCCGGCAGGGCGCGCCCGGTGCGGGGCTCGCTGATCCGCAGCTCCACCTCGCCGAGGGGCCGGCCGTCGGTCTCCTGCGCCTGGTGTGGCCCGTCGCCGGACGAAGTGGTCGTCATCGTGGGTGCCTCGGTGGAGCCGTAGCTGCGCTTGACCCGGCACTCCAGCGCCTCCGCGGCCTCGGCGACGAAGGCAGGGCTCACGCCGGCCCCGCCGCTGGACACCAGCCTGAGGCTGGCGACGCGCCGGGGGGAGAACGTCGCCGCCGACATCAAGCCGAGGAAGAACGTGGGCGGCCCGACCATGAAGCTGACACCTTCGTCCTCGATGGCCGCCAGCGCCGCCTCCGGGTCCCAGCGCTCCATCAGCACCGTTCGCATCCCCGCCGCCCCCGGCACCAGCACGGCGTTGAGCAGTCCCGATACGTGGGCGAGTGGAGCGGGCATGAGCACGGTGTCGTGGCGACCGAGCTCGTGCACCTCCGCCATCAGCCGGGCCTTGTAGGCCAGGCTGCGCTGGGTGTGCAGCACCGCCTTGGGTTCGCCCGTCGACCCCGAGGTGAACGCCGCCACCGCCAGGTCGGCCGCCCGGCCGCCGTCATCGACTGGCCGCCCGGCGTCGAGCAGGCTGGCAAACGCTCCCCCTTCGCCCCGCACGGGGACCGCCTCCGGCGCCTCGCGGGCGGGCATCCCCGCGCCCCCCAGCACCACCCTGGCCTCGAGGAGCTCCAGGATGCGGGCCACCTCGCTCGTCCCCCACGAGTGATGAAACGGAGCGGCGATCGCCCCGAGCCGCCAGCAGGCCCGGTAGAGGAGGACCGACTCGTGCCAGTTCGGCAGCTGCCACGCCACCACGTCTCTGCGCCGTACGCCTCTGGCCCGCAGCCCGCCTGCCAGGGCGGCCACCATGGCCTCGAGCTCGGGACCGGTGAGGCGGACGCCGCCGTCGACGAGGCGGACCGATGCCTCCGACCGTGGCGACAGGACGGCGTCCAAGGCGGGCACGTCCCACGGACCACCGGGACGGCGGTATTCACGGGCCCTGGTGGCGACGAACGTCGGACGGAGACGCACAGTGCGGGTGTCCGAGACGGCGAGCTAGACCGCCGGCGGACGCCAGGCGGCGCTGGCCGGCGACCGCCCCTTCAGTACGTTGGCGCCCACGAAGTTGCGCTGGACCTCGACGGTGCCCGCGCCGATGCACAGTCCCCTGATATCGCGATAGGCGCGTTCCACCGGGAACTCCCGGCTGTAGCCGTAGCCGCCGAGCAACTGGATGGCCTCGTCGCACACGAACTTGGCCGCTAGGTTGGCCGCCCCCTTGGCCATCGCCGTCTCCAGGGCCGGGGGCGTGCCGTGCGGACCGGCCATGTGCACGGCCCGGTAGAGCAGCAGGCGAGCCGACTCCAGCTGGGTGGCCATGTCGGCGATCTTCCACTGGAGGCCCTGCAGCTCGGCCAGAGGGCGGGCGCCCACCGTCCGCTCGTTGAGGTAGCGCACGGCGTGCTCGAGCGCGCCCTGTGCCGCTCCGATGCACATGCTGGCGTTGCCGCACCGCTCGTGGTTGAGGTGGGCGAGCAGGGTCCGAAAGGCGGCGCTGTCTCCCGGGTCGCCGGCCAGCAGCACGTCCTCGGGAGACACGTGGACGTCGTCGAAGGCCAGCTCGGCCTCGGTGCAGCCCCGCAGGCCCATCTTGCGGTGGGTGCCGGTGACGCTCACGCCGGGCGACGAGAGGTCGACGACGACCGCGCCGATCCCCTTGGCGCCGTCGCCTCCCGGCCACCGGCACCACACCAGGCAACCGGCGGCGACGTGGCCTCCGGTCACGTAGTTCTTGTAGGCGTTGAGGCGCCAGCCGCCGCGGGCGTCCTCGGTCAGGTTGGCCCGCATCAGGTTGGCGGCCGAGCCGGCGTCGGGCTCGGTGATGCCGATGCAGAAGAGGGCGTCGCCCGACGCCACGCGCGGCAGCCAGCGCTGCTTCAACGGCTCGCTGCCGAGGTGCTCGATGGCCCGAGGGGGTCCGTTGAAGATGAGCTGGCACAGGATGGCACTGGAGACGTCGGCGCGCGACAGCTCCTCGAGCACGATGGTCGACTCCACGTCGCCCATGCCCATGCCCCCGTACTCCTCGCCCGTGGTGATGCCGAACAGCTCGGCCGCCTTGAGCGCCTCCCACGAGTGGTACGGGAACTCCTCGGTCTCGTCCCAATGCGACGCCCGGGGCGCCAGCTCTCGCTCGGCCAGGTCGCGGGCGAGCTTGCGCAGCGACGCCTGGTCCTCGTTATCGGCGAACGGGTCCATATCCAGGCCGATCGTATCCGCCGGGGCCGGCCGTGCCCCGATAGTCCCGTGGTTCCACGTTTGGTCGAAAAGGGGCCCCGCGGCTGCCAGCGCACCGCCCACTTTCGACCACTGGTGGAACCGAAGCGCGCTCGCACCACCGGCCGAGCCGGCGATCGCGCCCGAGCGCCGCGCTCGCCTCGTCGCCCGGTTCCACGAGCCGTCGAAAGTGGGCGCATGATCGGCCCCGGCGACGGCCATTTCGACCAAACGTGGAACGCGACAACATCGCCGGTGTGCTCAGGTGCGGAAGTCGAAGGCGACCTTGATGGCCCCGCTGGCACCCTGGTCGGCGAGGGTCGAGAAGGCGTCGCGCCACCGCTCGAGCGGGAACGTGTGGGTGAGCATGGGCCGGATGTCCACCCGGCCGTCGGAGACGAGGTCCAGGTAGTGGCGGATCCCGTGCTGGCGGTGACCGTCGACCTCCTCGATCCCGAAGGCGTTGGAGCCGACGAGGCGGATCTCCTTGAAGTAGATCGGCGTCCACTCGAACCGGGCCGGCGTGCACACGCCGCTCTGCACCAGTGAGCCCCGAGCGGCCAGCACCCGCACACCCACCTCGACGGTCTCGGGCGAGCCGACAGTGTCGTAGACGACGTCGACGTGACCGGGGTGGGCCATGGGCAGGCCGGCCCACGCGTGTCGCAGCACGCCGCCCGACCAGCGGGCGATCTCTTCGACCAGGGCGTCGCGTGGCTCGGAGGCGACGACTTTGGCCCCGAGGCGCGCCGCCAGCTCGGCCTGCGCCGGCCATCGCGCCACCGTGAGCACCTCGACGTCGGGGTACAGGGAGCGGAGGATCGCCGTGGCCGTTGTCCCCAGGGCGCCGGCGCCGTAGACGACGGCTCGGCCCCCGGGGGGCGGCGGCGTGCGCGTCACGGCGTGGAGCGACACCGAGAAGGGGTCGGCCATGACGGCCACGTCGTCGGGGATCGACTCCGGGATGGGGATGAGCATCGAGTCATGGGCCGGCAGGCGGGGAGCGAACCCTCCTGTCGCCTCCCTGGCGTTCCCGGTGTGGATGCCGGGCGACAGACGACCGTCGGTGAAGTGCCAGCACAGGCTCAGGTCGCCCGCCTCGCACGCGGGGCAGGGCGGGTCGATTCCCCGAGGACCGCACGACAGCCACGGGTTGAGCAGCACCCGCCGGCCGACCTCGAGGCCGCGGGCGTCGGGACCGAGCTCGGCGACGGTGCCGACGACCTCGTGCCCCAGCACCTGCGGGAAGGAGATGAGCGCCGTCATCGAGTTGTCGGAGGCGTCTCCGCCATCGGTGTCCATGAACACCTGCTTGGCGTCCGAGCCGCAGATGCCGGTCATCCTCGTGTCGACCACGGCCCAGTCGGGACCCAAGGGGCGCGGGTCGTCGACGTCGGTGATCGCCATGGGCGTCTGCGCCAGCGCCTGGGTCAGCCGGTTGGCGTCCGGAGGAGGCGGCGGTTGCGGCTCGGAGGCGACGCCGAAGACCAGTCCCTTCACGGCGTCCCCCGCTCCATGAGCGCGGACCCGGCGATGAAGTCGTCGATGGCGGACGTCTTGCCCTCGACGATGGCCTTCATGTCGGGCACGTAGGCCTCGAAGCCGTCGCCCTCGATGGCGGCGATGATGCCCTCAGCGCACTCCTCGGGGGAGATCTTGGGTCCGTCGTAGATGGGATCCTCGTTGTCGGGAAGCGACCAGATCTCGGTGTCGATGGGGCCGGGGTGCACCAGTCTGACTCGCAGGCCCGTGCGGGCCAGATCGATGGCCATGACCTCGCTCCAGCCACTGAGGGCGAACTTGCTGGCGGAGTACGCCGCCTCGTGCAGCACGCCGAGGCGGCCGGCGGCGCTGGCCACGTTGACGATCGTGCCCTCGTTCCGGTCCAACATGCGTGGCAGGAGGCGCATGATCATCCGCACCGGTGACTCGAAGTTCACCCGCATCACGTCCGCCACCTCGTCGGGGGTGAGGCGCGTGAGGTGACGCCGTTTCGGGATGGCGGCGTTGTTGACGAGCGTGTCGAGGTGGCCAAAGGCGTCCCACGCCTCGACGGCGACGCGCTCGGCCGCATCCAGGTCGCCCAGGTCCGCCACCCACATGCGCGAGCCCGGAGACGACTTGCGACACTCCTCCAGCACCTCGGCCAGGCGGTCGGCCCGGCGGGCGACGATGCCGACCATCGCCCCCCGCTCGGCCAGCTGCCGGGCCAGGGCGGCGCCGATGCCGGAGGAGGCCCCGGTGACGAGCACGTTGCCGGTGGTCGCGCTCATGATCGAGCGTTCTGTTGGCGGGTCCACGCCGCCGACCCGGAGAGGAACTGCCCGACGTCCTTGGCCTTCTCGGCCGCGATGGCGGCGAACCAGTCGGGAACGTAGATCTCGAACACGTCGCCGTCGAGCTGGTCCACGATGGCGTCGGCGACTGTCTGCGGGGGCAGGGCCTCGATCTCGGCCACGAAGGGATCGTTGTCCGGCAGCCCGAACAGCTCGGTGTCGATGATGCCGGGGTTGACGACGTGCATGCGGACACCCGTGTCCCACAAGTCGACCGCCATCGACTCGGACCAGGCGGTGAGCGCCGCTTTCGAGGCGGAGTAGGCGGCCTCGCCCGGCGGGCCGAGACGGGCCGCCACAGAGGAGATGTTGACGATGTGCCCGCCTCCCCGGTCCAGCATGTGCGGGAGCAGGGCGAGTGTGAGCCGGACGGGGGACAGGTAGTTGAGCGCCATGACGTCGTCGACCACTTGTGGCGTGAGGGCGGTGACGTGCCGACGCTTGGGCATGCCGGCGTTGTTGACGAGAATGTCGACCCCATCGAGCTCGGCCTCGGCCCGCCGCCCGAGCTCGCCGACCTGGTCGAGGTCGGACAGGTCGACCTCCCACATGCGAGAGTCGGGGGACGCCTCCTGGCAGTCGGCCAGCACCTCGCGGAGGCGGTTCTCGCGTCGGGCGCAGATCCCGACCGTGGCGCCCCGTCTGGCCAGGTCCCGCGCCACGGCGGCGCCGATGCCGGACGAGGCCCCGGTGACGAGTGCTCTCCGGCCCACGATCGAGTAGCCCATGGCGCTACATGACTACCATCTTTTCGGGCTACTTCGCCTCACACCGGCTCGCACCGTTTAGCACCACTGACCAGGGCGTTCGAGGGATCGAGGGGAGTCGCTCGCATCGCCTGACACCGGCCCGGACCGACTCGTCGGCAGAATCGATGGCAGAATTTGCGGCGCACAGCAATGCGACGCCAGGCGGTGTATCCAAGATGGCGACGAACTTCGAGTGGACGGGAAAGCGGAATTGAACGACCACGAGATAGGCGCGCTCGAACTCCTCGGGCAGAACCTGTCCGTCATACGGGCCGAACCGGAAGCCGCCGCCTCGGGTCTGCTCGCCCTGGTGGCAGAGGTGCGTCGGCTGCACAAGGAGCTAGCGAAGGCGCGGCGATGACCGCTCGGGCCATGCCAGACCCCTGACGGCGACGCTGGGACCGCCGAGCTTGTCCCCATAAGGCCCGGGAGGTGGTGCGTAAGCGACAGCCAGTTGGGAATTGTTTGACCGCGCAAGCCGCCGGGAATCAAATCACTGGGTCGGATCTCCGGCGTGGGCGTCACGAGCGTTGGTCCACACCGCGACGACCTGATCCTGCGGCTGCCAGACGACCCTGGTGGCGACGCTGGGGCTGCTGGGCTCCGTGACCGCACAGGAGCCCAGCTCGACAAACGGTGTTTGTTACACCTATTGACCGGCTACGGCTGCGAGCACACCGTTATGGCTGGCGGGCGCTGGAGGGGGGATGTTGGGCTCCTGGTCGGGTTCTGGGAGCCCAGCATGTCACCCGGAGGGCACCTGACCCGGTACCGCCCGCGCTTCACCTTCCGGAGCTGGCGGCGCTCAGCGACCGTGGTGCCGCGCCTCGGTGCGGCAGTGCACACGGACCACACAGGACGCACACATGGGCGGTGAGAGCCTCCGCATGCTCGTCATTAGTGGGGTCGAGTCCCGAACCTCGACAGGCTGCGTGCTCCGACCACGACGGCGGCCGGAGGCAGAGAACCAGCCGCTCGAAGTACCGGAACCGACCGCTGGTGGCTCAGAAGGGCTGGCCGCGGATCGGCTCCGTTACGGTCACCGTCGGGTGTGTGGCGTCGGGGCCTTCCCGTTGCCCGAGGGCCCGGAGCGCACGGGCAACGGCTTGGGCTTGACGCGAACCACCGAGCATGCCCATTCGGCGGCTACGAAGGCCTCGCTTATCGTGTGCTCCAGGGCCATAATGACGTCGGGCTTCTGGGACTCCCACGCCTTGGCGAAGACGCGCTCGTTCAAAGCTCCGAGAGCTTCGATACGCTCGGCTCTCGACAGGATCGACGAAGGCCCCTTCCTGTTGTTCTACCGGTTGGTGCTGACCGAGGCGCAGGCCCGTGAGTGGGACCTGCTCGACGACGACGGGAAGGCAGAGGCCGAGGGCATCCCCGTGCCGGAGCTGGACCGTCTGGTCACCGACGCCATCCAGGCCGTGCAGGTCTCGGCAGGCCGGGAGCAAGCCCGTCGGGAGAACGAGGCGGAGCGGGTCAGGGTCCCCGATGCCATCCGAGAGGCCCTGGACGACGGGGAGGCGTCGTGACCCCGAAGAGGTCGAAGGGCTGTGCCAACAAGAACAGGTACGACACCCGCGAGTCGGCCGAGTCGGCCCGACGTGACTACGGCCATCGCTACGGCGAGCACGGCGGCGTCAGGGTCTACCGCTGCAAGTGGTGTGGCGGCTGGCACCTAGGACACGACCGGAAGGGCCAGCGTTAGAGCCGTAGGCAGCGCCTCGCTCATCCACACGGGTGGGCGGGCCGGTGCCGTCAGCGCACCGGAGAGCTACTACTTCAGGAACACGTCGGCTGAGAGCTAGCCCGGCGTCCGACTCGTCGGCGGAATCTGTGGCGGAAGGATCGGTGAACTACCTGGTCATGCTGCGTGAAAGAGACATGACTACCATGTCAGCGATCGCGAGGCGGCCCGGCGGAGAAGGAGGGGCCTGAGGCCCATGGCCATCGAGCCCGGTTCCATCCTGCTCACCGGTCGGGCCGCGGTAGTGACCGGCGCCGCCGCCGGCATCGGCAAGGCGGTGGCCCTGGCGCTCGCCCGGTTCGGCGCCGACGTGGCCATCTGCGACCGGGACGCCGAGAACCTCATGGGCACGGCCGATCAGGCGACGTCGCTCGGTCGGCGCGTCGTCACGGGGGTGATCGATGTACGCGAGGCCGACGCCGTCACCGGCTTTCTCGATCAGGTGGCCCGGGAGCTGGGCCGGGTCGACGTGCTCGTGAACAATGCGGGCGGGGGATTTCGCAGCCCGTTCATGGACGTGTCGGCCAAGGGCGAGTCCGCGCTCGTGCGGGAGAACTTCACCAGCGTCGGCCTGTTCGTGCGGGGGGTCGTGCCGTTGGTGCCGCCGAGCGGCGGCTCGGTGGTCAACATCACTTCCATCGAGGCGCACCGGGCTGGTCCCGGCTACGGCGTGTACTCCGCCATGAAAGCGGCGGTGTCGAACTTGACGAAAACCTTGGCCCTCGAGCTGGGGGACCGCATGATCAGGGTGAACTGCATCGCGCCCGACGTCATACCGACGCCGGGGATCGGCAATGTCGTGACGACGCCGACCCCACTGGCGCGTCGAGGAGACGTCGACGACGTGGCCGGCGCTGCGGTGTTCCTCGCCAGTGACCTGTCGGGGTTCGTGACCGGGTCGACCATCCACGTCGACGGGGGCAACCTGGCCGCCGCCGGGTGGCGCCGGGACGAGAGCGGCGGGTTCGCGACCACGTAGCGCAGATCTGTCCGGTCCTCTACCATTCGTGCACCTGACTACGGCGGAACCCGGGGGGGGGACTGATGGGTGAGTCATGGCGCGGCGTCGGCGTGTCGGCGCGACGACCGGCAGCGGGACGGGCGGCGGCCATAGCGGCAATGGCGCTGGGTCTGGGCATCACGGGCGTGGCCTGCGGCGGGGGCAGCTCGAGCTCGAGCTCGAGCACCACCAGCCCGAGCTCGACCACGGCGGCGACCACCGCCTCCGCCGCCCAGTGGATCGGGCAGGTGTGCGGGAGCCTGCTCACGTGGAAAAACGACCTGCAGGCCAAGACCAACAGCTTCCAGGCCCAGTCGAACCAGTTCAGCGATCTCCAGCAGGCCAAGTCGGGCTTGACCAGCTACCTCGGCGGTGCCGTGCAGTCGACCAACACCATGATCTCCGGGCTCCAGGCGGCCGGCCCGGCGCCGACGAAGGATGGTGCTGCGGTGTCCCAGGCCCTGGTGGGCGGCTTCCAGCAGTTTCAGGTGTCGTTCCAGCAGGCGCAGACTCAGGCCCAGGCGCTTCCGACCGACGATCCGACGGCTTTCCAGAATCAGGCGAAGTCACTCGGGACGTCGCTGGAAAGCGCCAGCAACACGGCAGGCAACAACATCGAATCGGAGCTGAACAAGTACCCCACCGACAACCTCGACCAGCAGTACCGCAACAGCCCCACCTGCCAGCAGTTCAGCAAGTGACGCTCGTCAGCCCGAACCTCTAACATCCCCCGCAGTCCGGCCGAGCAGGAGGGGCAGGACGGATGGCGACCAGCAGCCGAGGTGGCGTCCGGGATCCGACCGGGTGGAGCCGTCGTGCGCGCAGAATCGGCGTTCCCGTCGCGGCGGTAACAACCGCCCTCAGCCTCACTGCGTGCACTGGTGGTTCGAGCTCGGGATCGAGCGGGTCGAGCTCGTCGACCACTCAGGCCAGCCTCAGCGCCAGCCAATGGGCGAGCCAGGTGTGTGGGCGCATCACTTCCTGGGTCAACCAGCTCCAGAGCAGCAGCAACAACGCGGCGTCGAACTTGAGCGGCAGCAATCTGCAACAGATCAAGACCCAGTTCGTGAACTTTCTCGGTGGCGCGGTGGCGTCCACCAACACGATGATCTCGGGCGTCCAGGCCGCCGGCGCCCCCGCCGTTCCCAACGGTCGGGCCATCGCCCAGGGCCTGGTGAACGGGCTCCAGGGAATCCAGTCGGCTTTCGTCCAGGCCCAGAACCAGGCTCAGGCTCTGCCTGCCGACAACCCCACGGCGCTGAGCAACGGCGCCCAGGCACTCACCACCTCGCTCCAGAACGCGGGGGACCAGGCCAAGACGAGCCTCAACTCCCTCGACCAGCGTTACCCGTCCGCCGAGCTCGAGGCTGCGCTGCGCAACCAGGCCGCCTGCCAGTCGCTCAACAAATAGACGGCCGGCGGCGGGGTTGAGGGAGACGGCCGGCGGCGCCTCTACGCCGCCAGGGCGTCCATGAGCTTGCGGTAGCGGTCGAGGATCGGCAGCACCTTGTCGGCGGGCGCCGGCGGGAGGCCGAGGACGGCCCGGGTGATGCCGAGCGTCGCATAGTGCTCGAGCGTGCCCTTGTCCTCCTTCGCCCACACCGGTACGACCTCCACCGACGCCGGGTCACGTCCCGCCTCTTGCGCCGTCGTGCGCAGAGAGGCGCGGATGTCTTTGGAGCCGACGCCGCCGAGAGGCATCCAGCCGGTGGCGTACTCGACCACGTGCCGGAAGAGGAGGGGTCCGGGCCCGCCACCGATCAGGATCGGCGGGTGCGGTCGCTGCACGGGCTTAGGCCAGGACCAGCTGGGCTCGAAGCGCACGTGCTCTCCTTCGAAGCCGGCCACGTCCTGTTGCCACAGGCCCTTCATGGCGAGGACCTTCTCCCGCACGACGGCCCGGCGCGTGGAGGGCACGACGCCGTGGTCCTCCATCTCGTCGACGTTCCAGCCGTAGCCGATCCCCAGGACGACCCGCCCACCGGACAGGTGGTCGAGCGACGCGACCTCTTTGGCCAGCACGAGGGGATCGCGCTGCGCCACCAGACAGACCGCCGTCCCCAGTCGTATGTGGCTCGTGACAGCCGCCGCCGCGCCCAGGGCGACGAAAGGATCCAGGCTGCGGGCGTACTCCTCGGGCAGCTCTCCACCCATCGGGTACGGCGTGCGCCGGCCGACGGGGATGTGGGTGTGTTCAGGGAAGAAGAGCGACTCGAAGCCCCGCGCCTCCGCCTCCTTGGCCAGGTGGTCGGGAGCGATGGCGGTGTCGGTCGGGAACATGCTGAGGCCCAGGTCCATGACGCTGTTCTTACCTGGGCGGCGGCTCAGCCCGCCAGGGGGCCGTCCGCGTGCGTAGTCAGCACCTCGTGGCCGGCGTCGGTGATCAACACGGCGTCCCGAGCGAGCACGGCGCCGACGCCGGGCGACGAGACGCGCCCGCCGACGGACAGGACCATGCCGGGACGCAGCGTCCATGTCGACTCGGTGTCGCGACCCAGGCCGACGAGCGGGGGTTCCATGCCGAGCCCCAGGCCGTGGGCGACGGGCACCGGCGGCAGCGGCTCGTCGGCGCTCAGGTAGGCCGTTCGCAGCTCGCCGGCGTCGCGCCCGGGCCGGCACGCTTCGAGGAGGCGCCGGCGCACCTCCTCCCAGCGCCGGTGCAAGTGTCGTTGCTCGTCCGACGGTCCGCCCTCGCCGGCGCCGGTCGCCACCGGCCGGCACAGCCAGGTGCGGGCGAGGGAGCCTTCGTAGCCGGCGTACATCGCACTGACCGAGCAGCCGACCAGCCGTCCCTCGTCGACGGCGCTGTCGGCGTTCCGCGCCGCGGGTCCGTCGGTCGTCCGGAACGCCGCCTCGGCACCTGGCACGGTGACGCCGAAGGCGGAGATGCGCTCGGCGAACGCCCCGCGCAGCTCACCCTCCTGCACTCCTGGGCGCAGGTGGTCGAGCGCCCGCGAGAGCCCGGACTCGGCCACGGCGATGGCGGTGCGTATGCATGCGATCTCGCCCGGAAGCTTGGTCGACCGCGCCGACCAGAGGGCCGATGACGCGTCGAGGATCTCTGATCCCGGGAACGCAGACGACAGCAATCCGGCGAACAGGGGCGTCATCGAGTCCACCCCGATCCGGCGGGCGTCGCCTTGGGTGGCGGCCCAAACGGCCGATGCGAGGTTGGCAGGGTTCCAGGTCAGCCCGAAGAGCTGCTGGCGGGGTATCTCCGCAGGGATCCCGTCGTCCCATGTGCTGAGCAGGTGGACGTCGCCGGTCGCCCGGTCCACCACGCAGCCCGGCGCGAAGGGCCGGGTGCCCGCGGTCCACAGTCGGCGGGCGCCGCTCGCGTAGCGGGCGTTGGCCTCCCGTCCCAGCAGGAGCAGGTCGAGGTCGTGACGCTCCATGGCCTCGAGAAGGCGGGCGCGACGCTGGGCCCGCAGCTGGCCGAAGTCGATCCTCGGTGTGTCCTCCAGCGCCAGCGTGCCGAGATTGCTCACGTGCTCACCCGTAGGGGCCGTACGGAAAGTCGCTCAGCGTCTCGTACCCGCTGGGGGTGACGGCCACGATGTCCTCGGAGCGGTAGCCGCACTCACCGTCGTCCCAGATCACCGGCTCCAGGACCAGCACCATCCCTGGAGCCAGCACGATCCGCTCGTCGAGCTCGGGACCGAGGTCGGTCCCCACGAGTGGCATCTCCGCGCTGTCCGTGCCCACACCGTGTGCGAGGTAGAAGTGGCGCAGCCACGGCGTCCGGGCTCCGGCCTCGGCCTCGGCGGCGGCCGCGGTGAGATCCCTCCCCGTGGCGCCGGGACGGACCCTGTCCAGCACGGCGTCCACCACAGCGCGCCAGCGGGCGAGCTGGTCGCGCTGACGACGTGACGGCCGCGGGTCGCGCGACACCAGCCAGGTGCGCCCGAAGTCGGAGGCGTAGCCGCGGTACGAGATGCCCGTGTCGACCCACATGACGTCGCCCTCGGCGAGGATGCGGTCGGTCGTGACCAAGGGAAAGGCGACGTCTCCGTTGGTCGTGAAGGGACCGGCGGCGATGCTCGGCGGCATCACCTGCCAGATGGGATCAACCGTGTTGGAGGTCGCCCCCAGCTCGAAGATCCGTCGCAGGAACAGACCGGTGAGCTCGGACTGCCGCACGCCCGGACGCAGACGCTCCATGACGTCGTACATGGCGAGCTCGTTTATTCGCTGGGCGCGCCGGATGCACTCCAGCTCGTCCGCCGTCTTGGTGATCTTGGCGGGGCCCAGGATGGCGGATGCGTCGGTGAGATCCGTGCCGGTGAGCAACTTGGGCAGGTGACTGAGCATGGGAGCCGTCAGCTCGTCGATGCCCAGGCGGCCGGGAGCCTCGCCACCCACGACGTCCAGCACCCGGGTCACCAGATCGGCCACGCCCGCCTCGGTGTCCGGGTACACCGCGGCATGGACGTGGTCCTCGGGCAGCTCGGGAGGTGCCGCGTCCGGGTCGGGGGCGAACAGGTGTGGTGGGTTGGCGTCCGCCGTGACGAGCGCCGCCGTGCGTACCAGGTGGTGGTGCGAGGCGTCGGCGGCCGGCGTCGCCGGCCCGACGGCGTACTGGATCGGGCTGGTGCCGAGCAACAGGAGGGCGTCGATGCCCTCCTGCTCCATCTGAGCGGTGAGCTTGGCGTGGCGTTCGGCTCGCAGACGGAGCAGGTCAAGGCCCACGCCGCTCAGGGTAGGCGTGAAGGAGTGCCGGCGGCGGGGCTGGGGCCCGGTGGGGCGGCGAAGCCGCGGGCAAGACGTGTACGGTCGCCTGCGTGTCGGCTCTGGCCGCTCCTCGATCACCGAGCTCCACGACCCCGCCGCGACGGCCGGACACGGTGCGTCGAACGACGCACGTCGAGATGCGCTGGACAGGGCCGTGGTTGCACCTTGCCGGCGCGGCCCGGGATCTGGAGACGACCGAGCGAGGGGACCTCGTGCTCAACGCCGCGACCCTGCTCGCCGAGGTTGATCCTCATCGGCGTCTGGCTCGGCTCGAGCTGGCCCCCGATCGGTCCGAAGCGAACGCCCTGATCGGCTCGGTCGTGGGGTCGGGCTTCCGGTCCCGGGTGGACGCGCTCGTACCCGACGAGGGCGGCTCTCCGCTCGGCTTGCTGCTCGACGATCTGCCAGGAGCCACCCTGATCTCGGGCTACGTGCGCGTGCGCTCGGAGGCTCACGCCGGGCTGCCCCCGGGCTCGACCGTGCCCGCCGGAGCCCTCCACGCCATGACCGACGTGTGCTCCGGTTGGCGCGCCGGTGGCCGCGCCATGGTCAGCGTCGCCCGCGGCGACGGTATCCCGATGCAGGACTGCCCACCGGCGCCCGACCTGACTGCAGCCGATGAGGGGAGCCCGGATGCCCGGGGCTGGCACGAGATGGGGCCCCTGCCGCCGGGCGCCATGCGCCGGCGTCGGCGCATCGACGTCGGTGGACGGGATCCGATCGCGGTCGACGCCATGTTCCGGGACACCTACGGAGAGCCCGACGGGACCGAGGTGGTGCTGCACGAGTACGGCGTACGCGCCACGCTTGCCCCCGATGGGCTCGTCGTGCGGTCGATCGATGCCACGCCCGCGGTCCTACCGTTCCAGGAGTGCCCGCTGGCCGCCGACCACGTGAGCGACCTCGTGGGCCAGCCGATCGGCGACTTCCGCCGTACGGTACGGGAGCAGCTGAGGACGACGAGGAGCTGCACCCACCTCAACGACATGCTCCGGGTGCTCGCTGACGTGGCCTTCCTGCAGGGATCTCGGTGACCAGGGTGGCGCTCAGCCTCAGCCGCGGCCCGGATACCCGCCGCCGCCGAAGCGCTCGTCGAGGGCGTCGTAGTCGACGGCGAAGCCCTGGCGCGGCAGCCGGTCGACGAACTCGACCGATCTCGGCTTCTTGTACGAGGCGATGTTGGCCCGGCAGTGCTCGATGATCTCCTCGGCCGTGGCTGACGAACCGTCCTTGATGACGACGACGGCCTTCAGGCTCTGGGTCCACGTCGGGTCGGGCACTCCGATGACGGCTGCTTCGGCGACGGCGGGATGGCGGGCGATGCATCCCTCGACCTCGGCGGGGTAGATGTTCTCGGCCGCCGACTTGATGAGACGGGTCTTCGGGCCCACGAAGCTGATCGATCCGTCCGGCTCGCGCCGACCGAGGTCGTTGGTGTGGTGCCAGCCACCTGCCTGTCGTTCGGCGTTGACCTCAGGGCGGCGGTGGTACCCGGTCATGACCGTCGGGCCCCGGGCGACGATCTCGCCGACCTCTCCTGCAGGGACCTCGGTGCCGTCGGGATCGACGATGCGCACGCGCGAGACCGGCGAGGTTCGACCCGCAGTGCCCTGAGCCGCTCCGCCGATGGCGTTGAAGGTGAGCATGCCCATCACTTCGGTCTGTCCGTAGCCGGCGGGGCGGCGCGCCCACGGGCTCGTGTCGACAGTGATCATGTCGTTCCACTCGGGTCGGCCGGCGAAGGTGCGCAGGCTCTTGAGGTCGTAGTGCCGGTCGCGGTTGATGTCCATGACCTGATCGATGGTGGGCCCGACGATGAACGCCCCCGTGCACCGCTCCCGCTCGATCAGCCGGCACAGCTCCTCGGCGTCGACCCGCGGCGTGAAGACGTTCGTACCGGCCAGCTGGAACGTGGCCATCGTCGTCATGAGCGTCGCCACATGGAACAGCGGTCCCGAGTTCAGGTACACGTAGTCCCAGTCGATCTCCTGCAGCCGGGCCATCATGAGCGCCTGCACGATGATGGCGGTGTGGCTCAACAGCGCACCGTTGGGCTGGCCGCTGAAGGCAGCGGTGTACATCTGGAGCACAGGCGACGCCGGGTCGACCGCGACCTCGCGCTCGTCGGGGGAAGCCGAAGCCAGGATGGCCTCGTAGCCGTCCGCAGCGGTCGTGTCGTGCTGGATCCACGTCGCCTTCGAGGCGGCCAGGTCGCGGGCCTCGCTGATCGTCGAACCGATCTCGTCCTCCTGCCAGACGACGACGGCCGGCTCGAGGTCGTCGATGACGAACGCCATCTCCTGAGCCGTCTGCCGCCAGTTGGCGGCGCAGAAGACCGACCCGGACCGGGCCGCCGCCAGCAGGCACTCGAGGAGGCGGTGGCAGTTCTGCCCCAACCAGAGGATCCGACCCCCTGGCTCCACTCCCGCGGCCCGGAAGGCGTTGGCGAGGCTGCTTACCCGGGCGTCGAGCTCGGGATAGGTGTAGCGGTCGTCACGGCACACCACGGCGGTCTGGGCTGGAAAGCTGCGGCCGTGCTCGGCCAGCACGTCGGCGAGGGTCAGGCCGTGGATGGTGTCCATCAACCCGCTATCAGCTCGTGCTTGAGCACCTTGCCGGTCGCGTTGCGAGGCAGCTGATCCAGGAAGGTGATCCTGCGGGGCACCTTGTAGTCGGCCAGACGCTCCGACACGAACGTCCGCAGCTGGTCGACGTCGAGCATCTGGCCTGGTGCGGTGACGACGAACGCCGCCACGTCCTCGCCCAGCACCTCGTGCGGCACGCCGATCACGGCCGCCTCCACCACGGCGGCGTGCTCGAGGAGGGCGTTCTCGACGTCGGTCGCGTAGATGTTGTTGCCGCCCCTGATGATGACCTCTTTCGTGCGGCCGACGATGTACAGGTAGCCGTCCTCGTCGATGCGTCCGAGGTCTCCTGTATGGAGCCACCCGTCGCTCCACGTCCGAGCCGTCGCGTCGGGGTCGCGGTAGTACTCGCGCTGGCGGCCCGGCAGGCGGATGAGCACCTCGCCCACCCGGTCGGCCGGGACCTCGCCGCCGGTCTCGTCGCTGATGCGCACCTCCATCGGTGGCATGGGCTTGCCCACCGAGCCCGCCCGACGCCACGCCTGGTCCTTGGGCATGGCGCAGAAGGCGGGTCCGGCCTCGGTCATCCCGTAGCCGTTGGAGATGATGGCGTCCGGCATCCGCTCCTGGAGGCGGCGGAGGACCGCGGCCGACACGGGCGCGCTGCCGAGCGAGCACAGCCGGACGCTGGACAGGTCCGCCGTCTCGAAGTTGGGGTGGGCGAGGATGAGCTGAGCCATGGCGGGAACGATGAAGACCGTGTCCGTCCGTTCGACGGTGACTACTTCGAGCCAGCGGCCGGCGTCGAAGCGGGGCAGGAAGAAGGCGGACTTCCCGAGCTTCATGGGGTTGTACACGAAGCTGATGCCGGCGAAGGTGAACAGGGGCGAGCCGTGCAGCCACGCGGTTCTGGTCCAGCGCGGGTCGCTGTTCGGGATGAGCGACGCGTTGCGATGGCGGACGACCACTCCCTTGGGCGAGCCCGTGGTCCCGGACGTGTACATGATGTCGGCCAGGTCGTCCGCACCGAGGTCGACCTGGAACTCACTGGCGTCGTCGGCTACCACGGCCTCCCACGGCACGACGCCGGAACCGACACGATCGGCCCCGCCGTCACCGTCGGTGCTGACCACCAGACCGAGCGTGGGGACGCGCGTGCGTGCCGCCGTGAGGGTGGGGAGGAGCGAGGAGCAGGTGATGACCGCTGACGCCTCGGCGTGACCGAGGATCGTGCCCGTCTCCGTCGCTGTCAGGCGGGTGTTGGTGGGAACGGCCACGGCACCGGCCTTGTGCACGGCGGCGTAGGCCACGACCCAGCGGAGGACCTCCTCGTTGGGGAGATAGATCGACACCCGGTCGCCCTTGGCGACTCCGGCGGCTGCCAGCCCGCGCGCCAGCCGGTTCGACTCCTCTTCCCACTGGGCGAAGGTGAGGACGGTACCGGCGTCCACGTTGCGGTAGCCCGTCTCCTGGGGATGGCGCCTGGCCATGAGGCGCAGCTGGTCGGTGAGGAGCTCGGTCACGTCGCCGCCGGCGCTGGTTGCGCTGGTTGCACCAGGAGCTCGCCCAGGCGGTCGTGGTGCCAGCCCGAGGTGCCCAACAGGTGCTCGGACGCGTAGGCCCGCCTGATGAACAGGTGGAGGTCGTGCTCCCACGTGTAGCCGATCCCACCATGGATCTGGATACCGTCCTTGGCCGCCAGGGTGGCGGCCGCGCCGGCGGCGGCCTTGGCCACGTGTGCAGCCCGATGGCGGTCCGGGTCCCCCGAGTCGATCGCCATCGCCGCGTAGTACACCGCGCTCCACGCCCGCTGATGCACCAGCGCCATGTTGGCCAGCTTGTGCTGGATGGCCTGGAAGGCGCCGATGGGACGGCCGAACTGTTCTCTGCTCTTGGCGTAGGCGAGGGTGGCCTCGAGGAGCCACCGGGCGGTGCCGACCATTTCCGCCGCCAGCGCAACGTACGCCCGCTCCAGCACGTCCCGGATGGTCTCGGGCGAGACGAGCACACCCGCCCCTGCTTCCGACGTGTCCACTTCCGCCAGTCGGCGGCTGGTGTCGACGGTGACGACGTGGCGGGCGGGAAGTCGTGGCGACACCGTGACGGTCGGCCCGGGGCCGACGACGGCGACGTGATCGACGCTCTCCGCCTCGGGGACGAAGGTCTTCGTCGGGTCGTCGTTCGGCGTCCAGACACCGTCGGCGCCCGCCATGGCGACGGTGCCGGTCACGTCGCCGTCGAGCACCGGGGCCAGGATGTCGTGCTCCACCGCCGCCAACAGCGGCGCGAACAACGCCGCCGTCGGAAAGAACGGTCCCGGTGCCAGAGCCGCTCCCGTCTCCTCCAGGAAGAGGCACAGGTCGACCAGCGGACCACCAGCGATCCCCATCCAGGTCCGAAGGTGCCCCCACAGCGGATCGGCCGCGTTGGGATCGGCCATGTGGGCCCGCACGAGGCTCGTTGGGCACTCGCCGGCCATCAGCTGGCGGGCGGAGCTGCGCAGCAGCTCCTGATCTTCGGTGATCGTGAAGTCCATCGGTGGTGGGGGGCCGGGGCCGCGACTAACCTGACGTCTCCGTCACTCTAGGTCAGGAGCTGGCGCTGATGCGGTTGGGTACGCCATGGCCGAGGTGACGGTCGGCGTCGATATCGGGACGACTTCCGTGAAGGCCCTGGCGGCCGACGGCGATGGAAACGTCGTCGCCAGAGCACGCGTCCCGCACCCGCTGTCGGTTCCCACCGGTGACGCCATGGAGCACGACGCCGACCGGGCATGGCGGCGTGGCCCCCGACGCGCGCTGGCCGCATTGGGCGATGTCCGCCCCCGCGGCCTGTGTGTGGCGGCGATGGTTCCTTCGATCACCGCCGTGGACAGGAGGGGGATCCCGCGCACCCCGGGTTTGCTGTACGGCGACTGGCGGGGGCGTTCTGGCGACAACCGCAGCGCGTCGCCCATCAGCGGAGAGCTCGAGGCCTTCGTGGGGTGGTCGGCCAAGCAGCTGCCCGATGCACGCGGGTACTGGCCCGCCCAGGCGGTGACGAACCACGTGCTTTCCGGTCAGGCCGTGCTCGACACGGGCGCCGCCAGCTCGGGGTTCCCGCTGTTCGACGGCCACGGCTGGGACGCGGACAGGGCGGCCGCTCTCGGGGTCGACGCGGCCCAGCTGCCCCGCGTGGTGCCCACTGGTGAGGCCGTGGGACGCGTGGGCGATGCCGCGCTGGCCTCCGGGTCGGTGGACGCCCTGGCCGAGCAGATCGTGGCCGGGGCCGACGAGGACGGCGACGTGCTCGTCCTCTGCGGGACGACGCTCATCACCTGGATCGTGATGACGGAGTGGCGACAGGCCCCCGGGCTGTGGACGATCCCCCACACCACGCCAGGCAAGCTCATGATGGGTGGTCCGAGCGGCTCCGGTGGCCTGTTCCTCAACTGGGCCAATCGTCTGGTGGGGCGGTTCGGCCGCTCGGCCGCCCCCGCTGACCCGTATCGGGTCCCCGTCTGGACTCCGTACCCTCACGGCGAGCGCACCCCGCTGCACGATCCAGACCGCCGGGCGGGGCTGCACCAGCTCGACCTCACCCATGACGCCGTCGCCCTGCGACGAGCGGCGGTCGAGGCGGCCGGGTTCGTCGTGCGCCACCACCTCGACCTCGGCGGCGTGCCGGTGCGCCGCATCGTGGCCACTGGTGGCGGCACCCGTGACCAGGCGTGGATCCAGGCCCTGGCCGACTGCACCGCCCTGCCGGTCGACGTGGCGGCGGTCCCGGAGGGAGCCGCGCTCGGGGCCGTGTTCCTCGGTCGAATGGCGGCCGGCATGGAGTCATCCATCGCCGACGCTGCCCGGTGGGCGAGGATCAGCCACCGCGTCGAGCCGGATCCCCGCTGGGTCGGTGCGTCGGGGGAGCGTTACGAGATCTTCCGTCAGCAGAGCGGGGGTCCGCCCGACGAGGCCGAAGGAGACCGAGCATGATCCGTGGTGAGGGAGAGGCGATCATCAAGGGGGCCGAACCGCAAGAGGTCTTCGACTTCGTGCTCGATCCCGCCCAGTACACCAAGGCTGATACCAAGATCGTGTGGGTGACGAAGCTCGGGGACACGCCCGACGGCATGATCGCCCGCGAGGACGGCAAGTTCCTCGGCCGGTTTCCGGGCTCGGTCGTCACCCGCTACCGGTGGGAGCCGCCCAACCGGATCGACGTCACGCTGGAGCACGGCATCCCCCGCACCCTGCACGCCTGGTTCGAGATCGAGGCCGCCGACGGAGGGACGCGCATCCATCACGTCGAGACGATGGACTTGGGCCCGCCCCTCGGCTGGCTGTACGACGCCATGGCCGCCGGCTGGTTCGCGCGGTCCGTGCAACAGGAGGTGGCCGAGATCGCCCGCCTGATGGAGGCGGGTGAACGCGGGCGGGGTGCGCAGGCCCACGCCACCTGACGCGTGTGTCATTCTTTGGGTGATGGGCCTGGAGATCTCGATCAATCGCGAGACCTGCATGGGCTCCGGGAACTGCTCGTACTGGGCCGCCAAGGCGTTCGACCTCGACGAGGAGGGTGTGGCGGTCGTGGTCGACGCCGACGGCGAGCCCGAGGAGCGGATCGTCCTGGCCGCCCAGGGTTGCCCGACGCAGTCCATCACACTGACCAGGGACGGCAAGCCGCTCACCTGATGGAACGGGAGGAGCTCTCATGCCGCTAGGGGTGAGCGAGGAGCACGCGGCCCTGCACGCCGCCGTCCGGCGCTGGACCGAAGCCCGCTGCCCGCCGTCGGTGCCCCGCGCCCTGCTCGACGCCGAGAAGGAGGATCTCCCCGCGTTCTGGTCGTCGCTGGTCGAGCAGGGGTGGCTCGGCCTGCACGTCGCCGAGGCCGACGGAGGCCAGGGGTTCGGGCTGCCGGAGCTGGCGGTGGTGCTCGAGGAGCTCGGACGGGCGGCGGCGCCGGGTCCCTTCGTGCCGACCGTGCTGGCCAGCGCCACGCTCGCCGCCGGGGGAGGGGAGCAGCAGCGGCGGGCCCTGCTCCCCGGGCTGTCCGACGGCTCGACGACGGGAGCGGTGGCCCTGGGGCCGGCGACGATCAGCACCGAGCCCATCGGCGACGGCACCGTCCGCCTGTCAGGACGCGCCCGGCCCGTGCTGGGCGCAGCGCAGGCGGGGCTGTTCGTGCTCCCGGCGACCGGGCCCGACGGTGAGCGGTGGTACGTCGTCGATGCCGGCGACCTGACGGTCGAGGCACTGCCCAGCCTCGACCCGACCCGGCGGGTCGGTGAGGTCGTGCTCGACGGTGTCGTGCTGGGCTCCGAGCGTCAGCTCCCGGACCTGGACGGCCGGCGCGTCGCCGACCTCGCCGCCATCGTGCTGTCGGCCGAGTGTTCCGGCGGAGCCGACTGGTGCGTCGACACGGCCGCATCGCACGCCAAGGTCCGCGAGCAGTTCGGCCGCCCGATCGGCCAGTTCCAGGCGGTCAAGCACCGCTGCGCCGACATGTTGGTCGCCGCCGGTCAGGCTGCCGCAGTGGCCTGGGACGCGGCGCGGGGTGCCGACGACCCGGAGGAGGCATCACTCACCGCTGCCGTCGCCGGCGCGCTGGCGCCGGAGGCCTTCTTCACCTGTGCCAAGGACTGCGTGCAGGTGCTGGGCGGAATCGGCTTCACGTGGGAGCACGACGTCCACCTGTACCTGAAGCGCGCGGCATCCAACCGTGCCCTGCTGGGCGGTCCCGAGCCGTGGCGGGCGCGGGTGGCCGCCCTCGCCCTGGCGGGAGCCCGCCGCAGCCTCGACGTGGCGCTGCCCGAGGATGCCGAGCCCATCCGGGCCGAGGTGCGGACCCTGGTCGGGGCTCTGGCCGGGGGCGAGGCGTCGGAGGTCCGGCGCCAGTTGGCCGACGGAGGGTACATGGCGCCCCACTGGCCGCGTCCGTGGGGGCGGGACGCTAGCCCGGTCGAGCAGCTGGTCGTGGACCAGGAGCTCCAGGGAGCCCGCGTCCGCCGTCCCCCGTTGGCCGTGGGGGCGTGGGCGCTGCCGACGATCATCGCCCACGGCACGCCCGAGCAGCAGGAGCGTTGGGTCGGTCCGACATTGAGGGGCGAGATGACCTGGTGCCAGATGTTCAGCGAGCCGGGCGCCGGCTCCGACCTCGCCTCGCTCACCACCAAGGCGACGCGCGCTGACGGGGGCTGGCTGCTCACCGGCCAGAAGGTCTGGACCTCGATCGCCCAGCGGGCGGACTGGGCCATCTGCCTGGCTCGCACCGACCCGGACGCGCCCAGGCACGACGGCATCACCTATTTCCTGGTCGACATGCGCTCGGAGGGCATCGACGTGCGCCCGCTCCGGGAGCTCACCGGGCAGGCCATGTTCAACGAGGTCTTCCTCTCGGACGTGTTCGTCCCCGACGACTGCGTGGTCGGTGCCGTGAACGGGGGCTGGCGGCTGGCCCGCACGACCTTGGCCAACGAGCGGGTGTCGATGGGGAGCGGGTCCTCGTTCGGCCTCGGGGTCGAGTCGCTCATCCGGCTGATGGCGTCCCGTGCCGCCGACGACCTTGTCGCCCTGGACCATCTCGGGGCGCTGCTGGCCGAGGCGGAGTGTCTCGCCGTGCTCGGCTTCCGGCTGACGCTGCGGGCGCTGTCGGGTGCCGAGCCCGGTCCCGAGTCCAGCGTGCGCAAGCTCGTCGGCGTCGAGCACGATCAGCGGGTTCAGGAGACGGGCATGACCGTCCTCGGTCCAGACGGGGCGACCATGGAGGGGGACGCCGCCCCCTGGACGGGCGGCTTCCTGGCCAACCGGTGTCTCACCATCGCCGGCGGCACCAGCGAGATCCAGCGCAACGTCATCGCCGAACGCCTCCTCGGCCTCCCTCGCGACCCCTGAACTCCAGCCGGCGCCGCGTTTATTGACAGTCGTGTCAGGGTTGGCTAGCAAGGTGGCCCATGGGAGAGCAGAAGCTGTTCTTCGAAGACGTCAGCGAGGGTGACACTGGTCCCGAGGTCCGCCAAGAGCTGACCCGGACCGACCTCGTCATGTACGCGGGAGCGTCGGGGGACTTCAACCCGATGCACCACGACGAGGTCAAGGCCAAGGCGGCCGGCCTGCCCAGCGTGTTCGGCCACGGGATGTTCTCGGCCGGGCTGCTCGGCAAGGCCATCACGGACTACGTGGGCATCGGCAATCTGCGCCGCTACAAGGTGCGCTTCGTCAAGCAGACCTGGCCGGGCGAGGAGTTCGTCACGCGGGTCGTGGTCAGGGCCAAGCGCAAGGACGACGGCGACAACCTGGTCGACCTCGACTGCGCGCTCACCAACGCCGAGGGCGAGGTCAAGGTGGAGGGCGAGGCCACGGCGGCGCTGCCATCACGCAGCTGAGGTCGGAGTGGCGCTGTTCCGTTCACGCCCTGCGGGTGCATGATTGAGTCCGTGCCAGCCAAGGAGCCGGACTGGAACTTTCCGTTCGAGGGCCCTCTCCACGAGGTGTTTCCCGCCCTGCACGAGGCTCAGAACGCCTGGCTGGCCCAGATCGACTCGCTGCGGGCTCCCGACCGCAAGACCCACGAGCTGATCCGAATGGTCTGCACCGTCATCCTGCGCAACCCCGAGGGTGTGCAGCGCCACGCCATGCTGGCCAAGGAGGTGGGCGCCACCTGGGAGGAGCTCGTCGGGTCGATCATGCTGACGCTCCCCGGATTCGGCCTGCTCCCCGCGGTGCAGGCGCTGCCCTACGCCCGCCGGGGCTTCGACTCGGCTCCCGAGAGCGAGACCGACTGAGCCACATGGCCGACAAGCCGTTCCGGGTGCTGCCCAAGGTGACCAGCGACAACGAGCACTTCTGGCGCGGCGGCGAGACCGGCGAGCTGCGCTTCCTCCGCTGCTCGACCTGCGGCTACCTGGTGCATCCGCCGGCTCCGGTATGCCCCCGCGACCTGAGCCGGGACCTGGAGCCACACACGGTCAGCGGCCGGGCCACGGTGGCGACCTTCACGGTCAACCATCAGCCCTGGTACCCCGGCCTGGACCCGCCCTACGTCGTGGCCATCGTCGAGATCGAGGAGCAGCCCGATCTCCGGCTCATGACCAACGTCGTCAACTGCGACGTCGAGAAGGTGCGCATCGGCCTGCCGGTGCAGGTGACTTTCGAACAGCACGACGACGTGTGGATCCCGCTCTTCGAGCCGGCGGCGTGACCAGCACCTCGACCGGCCGGGCCCCGATCGGCGAGCGCGGCGCCGTCATCACCGGCATCGGTCAGTCCGACGTCGGCCGCCGGCTGAACCGGTCGCCCCTGGGGCTCACCCTGGATGCCTGCATCGACGCCATCGCCGACGCCGGCCTCACCCGCGAGGACATCGATGGCATCGCCACGTACCCGGGGAACATGGACACGCCCGGCGGGTTCTCCGGGGCCGGCGTCGTCGAGGTCCAGGACGCGCTCCGACTGGAGCTCGACTGGTACACGGGGGGCCTCGAGCTGCCCGGTCAGCTCGGATCGGTGATCGACGCCTGCGTGGCGGTGGCGGCCGGGCTGGCGACGCACGTGCTGTGCTTTCGGAGCGTGTGGGAGGCGACCGCCCAGGGAACCAAGGGGAGGGCCAGCGTCACCACGGGTAGCGGTGGCGGCGGCTCGTTCCGAGCCGGCGGGTTCATGCAGTGGACCCTCCCGTTCGGCGCACCCTCGGCGGCCAACTGGATCGCCTGCTACGCCCAGCGGCACTTCCACGAGTACGGCACCACGCGCGAACAGCTGGCGCACATCGCCCTCAACGCCCGGAGGAACGCGGGACGCAACCCCAAGGCCATCTACCGCGACCCGATGTCGCTTGACGACTACCTGAGCGCTCGCATGATCTCGTCGCCCCTGTGCCTGTTCGACTGCGACGTTCCCGCCGACGGGGCCACGGCGCTCATCGTGTCGCGCGCCGACGCCACCTCCGGGCTGCGCCGGACGCCGATCAACGTGGACGCCGTCGGCACGGCCATCAGGGGTCGGCCCTCGTGGGACCAGTGGGACGACCTCACCACGATGGCCCTGCGGGACGCGGGCGCCATGCTGTGGGACCGCACCGACCTCCGGCCGACCGACGTCGAGGTGGCCGAGCTGTACGACGGCTTCAGCTTCATCACGCTGGCCTGGCTCGAGGCCCTCGGCTTCTGCGGCAAGGGCGAGGGTGGGCCGTTCATCGACGGCGGCACCCGCATCGCCCTGGAGGGCGAGCTCCCCCTCAACACCAATGGGGGCCAGCTCTCGGCCGGGCGCCTGCACGGCTACGGGTTCCTCCACGAGGCCTGCGTCCAGCTCTGGGGAGAGGGTGGTGATCGTCAGGTCGCGGGGCCGCCGGAGGTGGCGGTGGCGGCCGCCGGCGGCGGTCCGCTGGCGGGGTGCCTGCTGCTCACCCACCGGCCCTGACCGGTTGGTCCACCACCAGTCGCGCCAGCTCTTCGAGGTGCTCTGCGGATCCGCCGAGGGCGTGCGCCATGGTCAGGAGCCGCTTGTAGTAGAGGTGGGCGTCGTGATCCCAGGTGAAGCCGATGCCGCCGTAGACCTGGATGGCGGTGCTGCCGAGCCGCACCAGCGCGTCGCTGGCGTAGGCCTTGGCCATGGTGGCGGCGCGGTGACGGGTGACGTCGGGCCCGACCCCGTCGGCCCAGAGGGCGAAGTAGGCGCCCGCCCGGGCCAGCTCCAGGGCCTGGAGCATGTCGGCACAGAGGTGCTGGACAGCCTGGAAGGAGCCCACGGGACGGCCGAACTGATGGCGCGCCTTGGCGTGCTCGAGGGTCAGCTCGAGGACCCGCTCGGCCGCGCCCACGCCGTCGGCGACCAGAGCCACGGACAGCCGGTCCACCACTCTGGCGATGGCCTCGGTGGCCTCTTCCCTGCCCAGGCGGCGCGCCGGCGCGCCTGCCAGCGACACGGTGCCCTGCTTCCGGGTGCCATCCACCGTCGGGCTCGACGCCACTTCGACACCGGGCGCCTCGCGCTCGACGACGAACACGCGGAGCCCGTCGCCGGTTGCGGCCACGACCAGATGGACGTCTGCCGCACCGGCGTCGAACACATGGACCTTCGTCCCCGTCAGCTGCCAGCCGTCGCCCCGCCGCACGGCCCTGGTCGCCGGTGAGCCCCAGTCGTAGCGGCTGCCCGGCTCGAGCAGCCCGATGGTGCCGAGCTTGGTGCCCGAGGCCAGGTCGGGCAGGAGGCGCTCCCGATCCTCGTCGCCGCCTGCGGCCGCCACCAGACTGACGGCGCTCACGGCGGAGGAGAGGAACGGCCCGGGATGCACCGCCCGCCCCATCTCGGCCAGCACCACGCCCATCTCGACCATCCCCATGCCGGCACCGCCGTACCGCTCCGGCACCAGGAGGCCGATGACGCCGAGCTCACCGAGGCCCTTCCACACCTGCTCGGACGTGCCGCGCTCGTTGTCGAGTTGGGCCCGCACGTACGTCATCGGGGCCTGGTCGGCCAGGAAGCGCCGCACCGTCTGGCGCAACAGCTCCTGGTCTGGCGACAGCTCGAGATCCACCCTGCGCTCCTCGGCCCCGGGCTCTCGGCGCCCCTCGCCTCGGCCCGTACTCGGGGCCGGCCCACTCGCCGGCCAATTCCTCGGGCCGGTCTCCTGGACCGGCCGTAGGTGACGCTGATGTCAGGTCACACAGTATGGTGAGCCCGTGCGGCTCCGCTATCGGGACGAGGACGAGGAGTTTCGTCACGAGCTGCGCCAGTGGCTCGAGGCCAACGCCCCGCCCGAGCAGCAGTTCCGGGAGGCCAAGCTGTCGAGCGCCCACCTGCCCGACTGGGCCCGAGCGTGGCAGCGGCGCCTCTTCGACGCCGGCTGGCTCGTGCCCGGGTGGCCGCCCGAGCTGGGCGGCCGCGATGCCACCGCCGTGCAGCAGATGATCTACTTCGAGGAGATGGCGGCCGGGGAGATCCCGCGCTCGCTCAACCCGCAGGGCCTGTCGATCGTGACACCCTCGATCGTCGACCACGGCACGGACGAGCAGCGCCAGCGGTGGGCGCTGCCGACCCTCCGAGGCGAGATCACCTGGTGCCTTGGCATGAGCGAGCCCGACGCCGGGAGTGATCTGGCGTCTCTGTCCACCCGGGCCGTGCTGGACGGTGACCGCTTCCTGGTCAACGGCCAGAAGGTGTGGACGTCAGGAGCTCACCACGCCGACTGGTGTCTCTGCTTCGTCCGCACCGATCCGACGGCACCCAAGCACCGCGGCATCAGCGCCCTGATCATCGACATGCGCTCGCCCGGCATCACCTGCCGGCCCCTTCCTGAGCTTACCGAGCCGCACCACGCCGACTTCAATGAGGTCTTCTTCACCGACGTCAGCGTGCCCGTGGCCAACCTCCTGGGCGAGATCGACGACGGCTGGAGGATCACCCAGGGGTCGCTGTCGCACGAACGGGGCATGCTGTGGATCGGCAACGCCGACAATGTCCAGCGCGGCGTGGAGGAGCTGATCGAGCTGGGGCACCAGGGTCCCCGCCCTCCCTCGGATGACGACGTCTTCCGCGACCGGGTGGCCTCACTGGTGATCGACGCCCACGCCATCACGTTGCTCGGCTACCGAGGCTTCGGGAAGTTCTCGCGTGGCCAGACCTCGCCCGAGCACCTGATGCTGAAGCTCTACACCAGCGAGGTGGAGCGCCGACTGTACCTCACCGGGGCCGAGGCGCTCGGCCCCGATGCTCTCGACACCTCGATTCGCGGCCCGGGCGGGTGGCGCGAGGGATCGTGGATGTTCCAGTACCTGCGGTCATTCTCCGGGACGATCGCCGGGGGGACGAGCGAGATCCAGCGCAACATCATCGCCGAGCGGGTGCTCGGCCTCCCCCGAGGGTGAGTTCGCCGCGCTGACGGGGCTGAACGGCGGCTCGGCACCCGGTGGGGAGTCAGCTCGAGGATCAGCTCTTCCATGCCGCTGATGAGGCGGCCCGTGGTGATGAACGTCGCCCCCTCGACCTCGCCGGCCAGCATGTTGAGGTGTCCTGGTCCGTTGAAGAGCTGGTCGACCGTGTCAAGGACGAGTGTCACCTCGGCTGGGTGGTGCTGGCTGGATCGGTTCGACGAGCCGAAAGACGCCATCCCCGCTGCGACCCCCCCTTTATAAGCAGTAACGGCAACCGCCGAAATCCAGACTATCCGAGAGTGGGCGCCGCGCCTGGGTGCGGGGAGACGCGCTCGATCAGGGAATGCGAGGCCCAGGACGGGCTGGCGTATAGAGCGGAAATCACCCACTTCCGTGCTCCGAGGCCCTACCGTCGATGGGACGTCCTGGCCGTCGTAGCCAGGTGGTGAGGAGGCGTCATGACGAAAGCTGAGCTGGTCGACAAGGTGGCGGCCGAAGCAGGAGTGGAGAAGCGGGAGGCCGAGGCGGTCCTGTCGGCGGCGTTTCAGGCCGTCGTGGACGGCGTCAAGGCCGGCGACAAGGTGGCCTGGCCCGGGTTCGGGACGTTCTCGGTGTCCCAGAGAGCCGCCCGGACGGGACGAAACCCCCAGACCGGGGCTGCGATCTCCATTCCGGCCAGCCGGGCGCTTCGCTTCAGCCAGGCGTCAGCCGTCAAGGAGGCACTGAGCAACTAGCGCCGGCCCCTCGGCGCACGAGCACCTAGGGCCGGGTCGGCGCCGCCTCCCTCAGGGCAGGGGCGACGTCGTCGGCAAAGCGCGCCAGGGTCTCGGGCATGGCGAAATCCGAGAACTGGAGGATGCACAGCTCCACGCCCAGTGCGGCCTCGGCGGCCAGGGCGACGGCGATCTCGTCGGGCGTGCCGGCCAGCAGACCGCCCCACGATCCGAACCGTCGGCGGGCGGTGGCGACGACCTCGTCCCGCTCCGCCGAGCTCGGAGCGAGGGCGACCGGATGCTGGGTCGAGATCCTGGCCCCGCCGATCTGGGTTCGGAGCACGCCCAGGCGGTCGACGGCGTACGACGGGCAGTTCCACCAGTCGGCGTGGCGGGCGACCAACGGGAGCGTGAGGCGGGTCCCGGCTCCCCCGACATGGACGGGCAGTCGCTCCTGGGCGGGCACGGGCCGGCCGATGGCGCCCTCCAGGCGGTAGTACCTGCCCTCGTAGTCGAAGGGGTGGCCGGCGAACATCAGCCGCAGGATGTCGAGGGTCTCGGACATCCGGCCGGCCCGCCGAGGGGACGCCTCGGGCGTGAACCCGAACGTGCGCAGCTCCTGTTCCACCGAACCCCACCCGATGCCGAGCTCGAGACGCCCGCCGCTGACCACGTCGAGGGTGGCGGCCATCTTGGCCAGGAGCGCCGGGTGCCGGAAGCCGTCGCAGAGCACCAGGTGACCGATACGGATGCGCGTGGTGCGCGCGGCCAGGGTGCTGGCCACCGTCCACGCCTCGAGGGTGTCGGCGTCGGGCAGGCCCGGTGCGGCCAGATGGTCCATCAGCCACACCGAGTGGAAGCCGAGCCCCTCGGCCGCCGCCGCCCGCTCCTCGAGCGCCCCGAACGACAGCCGCACCTGCGGGAGGTACAGGGCGTACTCCACGGCGGGACTCTATCTTTCGAGGATGACCGAGCACGGAGTCGCAGGACGGGTGATCATCGTCACGGGGGCGGGGCAGGGCATCGGCCGGGGGATGGCCCACCACCTGGGCAAGCACGGGGCCAGCATCGTCGTCGCCGAGTGGAAGGCCCACCGGGCCGAGCGGACGGTGAGCGAGCTGAAGGAGCTGGGTGTCGACGCCCTGGCCGTGGTGTGCGACATCAGTCAGCGAGAACAGATCGACGACATGGTGGTCCAGACGGTGGAGCGCTTCGGGAGGGTCGACGCCCTCATCAACAACGCCCAGACGTTCCGGCCGACCACACCCATCGCCGACGTCGTCGAGGAGGACACCGACGTCTTGTACAACTCCGGTCCCAAGGGGACGCTGTGGGCCATGCAGGCCGTGTACCCCCATATGAAGGCGGCACAGTGGGGCCGGATCGTCAACTTCGCGTCGGCGGCGGGCATCATCGGCATGGCGGGATACGCCGCCTACAACGCATCCAAGGAGGCGATCCGCGCCCTCACGCGCACCGCGGCCCGAGAGTGGGGGCGCGACGGGATCGTGGTCAACTGCATCTGCCCCGGGGCGGCGTCCAAGCGCGGGCAGGACTACGCCGCGCGCGACGCCGACGCCCACGGACAGTTCATCCGGGACCACCCGATCGGACGGCTGGGCGATCCCGAGGACGACATCGCCCCGGTGGCGCTCTTCCTGTGCTCGGACGCCAGCCGCTACCTGACCGGGCAGACCCTCCTGGTCGACGGCGGGGGCTTCCTGTTCGCCTGACCCGGGCCCGTTGCCGCGATACCTGACTACGATGTCAGGGTTCCGCCGAGCCCCTGGAGGTTCTCCGGCCGCATGCCGATCCACTACGAGGAGCGCGACGGTCACGTGGTCGTGATCACCATCGACCGGCCCGAGACCCGCAACGCGATGGACATGTACCACTTCCGCGACCTGGCCCAGTCGTGGCGACGGTTCAAGGACGACCCAGACGCATGGGTGGCGGTCATCACCGGTGTCGACGACGCCTACTGCGTCGGTGCCGACCTCAAGACCTACATCCCGCAGGTGACGGCGCTGGCGGAGAAGATCAGCTCGGGCGAGGTCAAAGAGGTGGACGGGTGCCGCCTCACGGACGGGACCTACGCCGTCCTGCGCAACGTCGAGCTCTACAAGCCCATCGTGGCGGCGGTGAACGGACCCTGCGTCGCCGGCGGGATGGAGATGCTGGGCGGCATCGACATCCGCATCGCCAGCCCCAACGCAGTGTTCGGTGTCATGGAGCCGAAGCGAGGCCTGTTCGCCGGAGGCGGGACCACGGTGCGACTGCCCCGCCAGGTGGCCTTCCCGGCGGCCATGGAGTTCCTCCTCACCGCCGAGGCCTTTCCCGCCCAGCGCGCCCTCGAGCTGGGTCTCATCAACGAGATCGTTCCCAGCGAGGAGCTTCTCGACCGGGCCCTCGAGTGGGCGGGACGGATCACGGCGAACGGCCCCCTGGCCGTGCGGGCTACCAAGGAGAGCGTGTTGCGGGGCCTGGCCGTCACGCTCGACGAGGCGTACAAGATCGAGCAGGAGCTGTCGAGCATGGTGTTCAAGAGCGAGGACGCCAAGGAGGGTCCGCGCGCCTTCGCCGAGAAGCGCCCTCCGAACTGGAAGGGACGGTAGATGGCCACCGTCGATCCCCGCACTCCGTGCCTGATCGGTGTCGGCCAGCGCGTGTGGCGGCCCGGCGAGGTCGGCGGCCCAGCACCGGAGCCACTCGACATGTGGGAGGAGGTGTGCCGGGCTGCGGGCGATGACAGCGGGCGGCCCGGTGCCCTCGAGCAGCTCGACAGCGTCCAGATCGTGTACTGCCAGAGCTGGCAGTACGACGACCCGCCGGGGAGGCTGGCGGACCGCCTGCGGGTGTCGCCCCGCTATCGGCTCTACTCCGGCATCGGCGGGACCACGCCCCAGGTCCTGGTGCAGACGGCGGCGGAGGCGATCCTGCGGGGGGAGTCCGACCTGGCCCTGATCACGGGGGCCGAGTGCCTCGAGACGCGACGCCAGATGAAGAAGGCAGGCGCCAAGCCGGCGTGGAGCCACCCCGATCCCGAGCGCAAGCCGTTTCCGTTCGAGGCGCCGTTCCACCCGGCCGAGGTGGCCCACGAGGTGTTCCAGGCCTGGCTGACGTTCGCCGTGTGGGACGTGGCCCGCCGGGCCCATCTCGGCACCGAGCCCAATGCCTACCGCCGCCAGCTCGGCGACCTCATGGCTCCCATGACCGACGCGGCGGCGGCCAACCCGTACGCGTGGTTCCCGGTCCGTCGCAGCGCCGACGAGCTGATCACCGCCAGCCCGTCCAACCGGATGGTCGGGTATCCCTACACCAAGTACATGATCTCGATCATGGACGTCGACATGGCGTCGGCGGTGATCGTCGCCAGCCACGAGAAGGCGGACGCCCTCGGTGTGGCGCCGGAGCGGCGCGTCTATCTCCGAGGCTGGTGCTACGCCACCGATCCCGTGTACGTGGCCGAGCACGATCCGATGTGGGCGTCACCGGCGATGCGCGCCTCAATCGGCGAGGCGCTCAGGGTGGCGGGCGCAGGCGTCGACGACGTCGGTCACCTGGACCTGTACAGCTGCTTCGGCAGCTCGATCAACTTCGGCCTCGACGCCCTCGGCCTCGCCGCCGATGACGACCGGGGCGTGACCGTCACCGGGGGCCTGCCCTTCGCCGGGGGGGCGGGCAGCAACTACATGACGCACTCGATCGCCACCATGGCCGACGTGCTGAGACGGGACCCCGGTACGATCGGGTTGGTCACCGGGGTGGGTATGCACATGACCAAGCACGTGGCGGGGGTGTACTCGACCTCACCGGCGCCCGTTCGCCCGCCCCGCTCCGAGCAGGTCCAATCGGACCTCGACGCCCGCACGCCACGGACCATCCGCGACGTAGCCACGGGAGAGGCCACCATGGCCGCCTACACAGTCGCCCACGGCCGCGACGGCACCGCCGACTGGGGCCTGGCAGTGTGCGACCTGCCCGACCGCACGCGCTGCTATGCCCGGATGCAGGACCCCGACCTGCTGGACGAGGCGGAGCGCAGCGAGCTCGTCGGGGCCCGCCTCGAGCTTGTGCCAGGAGATGGGAACGTCAACCTGGTGAAGCGCTGATGCCGCTGACGGAGCTGGAGGGTCGCGCCGCCGTGGTCATCGGCGGCGGCAGCGGTATCGGTCGAGGCATCGCGCTGGCGCTGGCGGCCGAGGGGATGCGCGTCGTGGTCGCCGACATCTTTCACGAGGCGGCGGTCGCGGTCGCCGAGGAGATCGCCAAGAACGGAGGTCAGGCCACCGACGCCGCCGTCGACGGGCGCGACCGCGCCTCGCTGGCGGCGCTGGCCGACCAGGCGGTCGCCGCCTACGGCGGCATCCAGCTCCTGTCCACGAACGTGGGGGTCTTCGCCAACCGGCCTCTCGACGCGGCCACCGAGGAGGACTGGGCGTGGATCCTCGAGCTCAACGTCATGTCTGCCATCCGGGCCGTCGACGTGTTCCTGCCGCGGCTGCGTGAGGCGGGCGGACCCGCTGCGGTCGTGATCACGGCGTCGATGGCCGCCCTGCGCTGTGTGCCTCCGAACCAGGCTGCCGGCGTCCACCTGGGGATGTACACGGCGACGAAGCACGCCCTGCTGGGCTACGCCGAGACGCTGCGGATGGAGCTCGAGCCCGAGGGCATCGGCGTCTCGCTCCTCTGTCCCGGGCAGGTGCAGTCCAACTTGATGGAGACGTCCCTTCGCCTCGCACCCGGCGCCGAAGGGAAGCGCAGGGATGCCCCGGCGTGGACACAGCGGCCGGAGGGTGCGATGACCGGGGAGGAGGTGGGCCGGCGTGTCGTGCGCGGCATCACCGGCAACCGCTTCCACATCCTGACCCATCCCGAGGCGCGGGCGGGCCAGGAAGAGCGTCACCAGGCCCTGATGGCCGACTTCGATTACTTCGCCTGACCCCGAGGCGCCGCTGCTCTAGTGGCCCCGCGCCATCGACCGCTCGACGTGGTCGGCCCACGCCGCCAGGTCCGGGTCGCTGGCCAGGAGGGTGGCGTACTTCTTCCTGGCCTCCTGGCGCTTGGCGGGTAGGTACTCCGTCGGCCACAGGCCGGGGTGCGGTCGGTAGTCCTTGAGCACGTTGCGGGCGACGGTGACCTTGTGCACCTCGTCCACGCCGTCGGCGATGGCCATGGTCGGGGCGTTCTCCCACATGGACTTGAGCGGCGTGAGGTTCGTCGTCCCCAGCGACCCCATGATGTGCAGGGCCCGGTAGGTCACCTCGCGCAGGACCTTGGCGCAGGTGTACTTGCACGCTGCGATCTGGGTGCGCGACTCCTGGGTGCTCGAGTTGTCGATCGTCCAGGCCGTCCACAGCACCAGGAGCCGTAGCATGTTGATCTCGGCGTAGGAGTCGGCGATCGCCTCCTGCACCATCTGGTGCTCGCCGATCACCTTCCCGTGGGACTCACGGCTGAGGGCGCGCTCGCACATCATGTCGAAGGCCCGCTTCACCTGGGCGACGGTCCGCATGGCGTGATGGATCCGGCCCCCGCCGAGCCGACGCTGGGCCAGGACCTTGGCCCCGTCCTCGGGTCCGAGCAGGTGGTCGAGGGGGACCCGCACGTCGTTGTAGCGGACGTGGTTGTGCGTGGCGGGGTACTCCATGATCTCGACGCCGGGCGTCGTCCGCGGGACGACGAACATGCCGTTGGTGCACATCACGAACAGGATGTCGGCGTGGTTGCCCAGGCTGGTGAACCACTTCTCGCCGTTGATGACCCACTCCTCGCCGTCACGAACGGCGTGGGTCTTGAACAGGTTGGGATCGGATCCGCCCTGGGGCTCGGTCATCGAGTAGGCCGAGAAGATCTCCTGGTTCATGAGGGGGCGGAGCCACCGTTGCTTCTGCTCTTCGGTGCCGTAGGCGGCGAGCATCTCCATGTTCCCCGTGTCGGGTGCTGACGTGCCGAAGATGACGGGCGCCGAGCCGTAGCGGCCCAGGATCTCGTTCAGCAGCGCCAGCTTGAGCTGGCCGTAGCCGGGACCGCCGAGCTCCTCGTCGAGGAACAGCGCCCACAGGCCTCGGTCCTTCACCTGTTGCTTGACCGGATCGGCCAGCGCCTTGGCCTTGGGGTTGCGTGACCAGGCCGCCCCCGGGAACACCAGGTCCAGGGGCTCGATCTCGGTGCGGCAGAAGTCCTCGACCCAGTCGAGCTGCTCTTGAAACTCCGGATCCGTCGAGAAGTCCCAGGCCACAGTCTGCCTCCCGTCATCAGGCGCCACGTCTTCGCGGGCGATCCCGAGATTAGTGGGCGCCCGTTAGTCCTTCACCAGGTCGTCCAAGCGCTGGATGGTGTCGATGAACTCCTCGACCATCTCCATCACCACCCGACGGGTCGGCCGAACGGTGTCCATGGCGCCCACGACCTGCCCCACGAAATACGTCACGAGCTCGTTCGCACCCGTGCCCTCCTTGCCCGCCACGCGGTGGATGCGGCGCATGGCGTCACCGATCAGCAGGGGCTGGATCGGCATGGGAAGAGGCTCGGGACCGTCGGGACGCTCCCACTCGTCGGTCCACGCCGTGCGCAGCATTCTCGCCGGCTTGCCCGTCATGGATCTGGATCGCACCGTGTCGCCCAGCCCGGCGCGGAGGAACTTCTCCTTCACCACCGGTGGCGTCTCGGCCTCCTCTGTCGTGAGCCATACGGAGCCGCACCACACGCCGTCGGCCCCGAGGGCCAACCCGGCCGCCAGCTGGCGGCCGCGGGCGATGCCTCCGGCGGCGAGGACGGGCACCGGTGCAACGGCGTCGACCACCTCGGGAACCAGCACCATGGTGGCGATCAACCCGGTGTGGCCGCCGGCCTCGGTTCCCTGCGCCACGATGAGGTCGGCTCCCGCCTGCACGTGTCTGCGGGCGTGCTCGACCGACCCGGCCAGCGCTGCCACGGGGATGCCGGTGGCGTGGGCGCGCTCGATGAAGTGAGGCGGCGGGGGACCGAGCGCGGACGCCACCAGCCGGGTCTGGTGGCCGAACAGCACGTCGAGCAGTGGAGCCATGCTCTTCGGGTCGATGCGCATCCCACCGATGCCACCGAAGGTGGTGTCGCCGGCGGGGGTAGGGGGCACGTCGTAGCGCGTGAGGAGATCGTCGACCCACGCGGCGTGCTCCTCGGGCACGAGGCTGCGCAGCTGCTTGCGGTCGAATCCACCCTCGGCCGCGCCGGCGAACTTCTCTGGGACGAGCAGATCCACGCCGTAGGGCTTGCCCTTCACCTCCTGCTGGATCCAGGTGAGGTCGACGTCGAGCTGCTCGGGGCTGTGGGCGACGGCGCCGAGCACGCCACAGCCGCCCGCGTTCGACACCGCCGCCACCACGTCGCGGCAGTGGCTGAAGCCGAAGATGGGGACGTCGATGCCGACCAGATCTGTCGCAGCCGTACGCATGTCCTGGGCCCCCTTTGTCAGTCAGCCCGAGGCAACCCAAGGATACGTTGGGCGATGATGTTCTTGTTCACCTGGGTGGTGCCCCCGGCGATGGTGAACGAGCGCGAGTACACGAGGTCCCGGCCCCACTGGCCCCTGTCCGCCTCCGGACCCAGCACGTCGGCCGCCACCTCGGCGACGTGCTGCTCGGCTTCGCTCCAGGTGAGCTTGGCCAGGCTCGAGTCCGGCCCCATCTCCCGACCGTGGATGGCGGCCGAGAGGGCGCGCTCGCTCAGGAGCTTGAGGAGCTCGCCTTCCAGGTAGACCCGTGCCAGGCGCTGGCGGAGCACGGGGTCATCAGACGCCGCCCGTCCGTCGATCGTCGTCGAGCGGGCGAGGTCGAGGACGTGCTCGATCTTCTTGCGCAGGCCGAGGTGGAGATTGGCGACGCTGCCGCGCTCGTGGGTGAGAGTCGTCATCGCCACCCGCCACCCGTCGTTCTCGGGCCCTAGGAGACACGCCGACGGGACCCGCACGTCGGTGAAGAAGATCTCGTTGAACTCCCGTTCGCCGGTGATGGTGCCGAGCGGGCGGACCTCGACACCCGAGAGCGTCATGTCGACGAGCAGGCAGGTGATGCCGCGGTGCCGGGGTGCCGACGGGTCGGTCCGCACGAGCAGCTCGCACCAGTTGGCCAGGTGCCCGATCGTGTTCCACACCTTCTGGCCGTTGACGACGTAGTCGTCGCCGTCGCGCACGGCTGCGGTGCGCAGCGATGCGAGGTCAGAGCCAGCGTCGGGCTCGGAGAACCCCTGGCACCAGATGTCGTCGCCCCGCAGCATCCTCGGCAGGATCCGGCGCTTCTGCGCTTCGGTCCCGTACTGGATGATGGCGGGCGCGATGTTCGAGATGCCGATGGGGTTGAGCGTGCCCGGAGCGTCGGCCCGGCTCATCTCCTCCGCCAGCACCACTTGTTCCATGACGCCTGCTCCGCGGCCCCCGTACTCCTCGGGCCAGGCGATGGCGGCGTACCCGGCGTCGGCCAGCTTGGCGTTCCACTCCCGGAGGAGACCGACGTCGGGGTGGTCGGGGTCGCTGGCGTTGGCCCAGCGGGCGCCCCGGATGCGGTCGGTCAGGTTGGCATCCAGCCAGGACCGAAGCTCTCGTCTGAGCTCCTCCGCCTCCGGCGGGTAGTCGAAGTCCACGACGCCTGCCTATCAGATCCCGGCCGAGGCCAGGAGCGCCTCGACCTGCTCGACGGCTCGGGGAACGGCGTGTTGGTAGCCCTCCTCCTCGATGCGAGGACCGATGAGCTCGATGTCGAACACGCCGTCGTAGCCGGCTTCGAGGAGCTGGCCGATGATGCGGGCGAGGGGGATGTCGCCGTCGCCGGGTACCGCCCTGTCCGGCGTCCGCAGGGTTCCTATGACGTAGTCGCTCACCTGGACCAGGCGCAGCAGGTCGACACCCTTCGTCATGGTCTTCGCCAGCTCTCGCTCACCCCAGCAGGCGTTGACCTCCATGCACACCCCGACTCCCAGCCGGCGGGCAACCTCGATGGTGTCTCGCAGCGTGTGCAGGAACCCGATGTCGGGCCGGAGCGAGTTGGTGTGCTCGAGGGCGAGCGGGACCCCGCGGCGGTCGGCCTCCTCGGCGACGGGCGAGAGCACCTCTGCCAGGGCGTCGGCGGCCTCCTCCCACGACAGCTGGCCCGCCGGTCCGGTGGTGAGCACGACGCACTCGGCATCGATCGCCACGGCGGCGTCGAGGCCCGCCAGCGCTGCCCGCCGTTGGGCCTCCCATCCGCTCGGATCGGCGAGCGTGAAGGGACCTCGCGCCAGCAGGTTTGTCACTCGCAACTGGCTGGCCGCCACCTGGGCCGCGCCGTCCCTTAGGCCGTGACGTTGCAGCTTGAGGAGCGAGACGCCCACCTGGTCGATCCCGCTGCGGGCGTAGAAGGCGAGGTCCTCGTCCAGGCCCCACGAGGTGGTCGAGATGGCGCTGACCGAGATCCTCGGGTGCACGGCGTCGTGTGGGTCAGCGGGCGGGCGCCGCTCGGGTCGCCGGGCGGGTGGTCCGGGCCGGCGCTCGCGTGCTCGTGCCGGCCTCCCGGGCCGACGGGCGCTTGCCTCCGAACAGCCCGAGGTGGGCGATCGTGGTCAGGGTGTCCAGCATCTGGTCCCTGCTCACCGAGGTCTGCCTGCTCAACAGGTAGTAGTTGAAGCGCTCGATCATCGCCACCATGGCGATGGCGGCGATCTGGGGATCGACGTCGACCACGCTCGTCTCGTCGATGCGGTCGATCAGCACCTGGGTGAAGCGGGTCATGAGCTCGGTGCCCAAGCGCCCGAACTCGCTCGCCCCCGTCTCGGCCTCGGTCCACGCCTGGATGACGGCGCGATGTCGGCGGTAGAGATCGGCGAAGCGGCCCATCCACTGGTGCAGCTCGAGGAAGCCGTCGCGGTCCGGCCCCACCGGCCCCAGCGACTCGGCCAGGGCGACCATGCCGTCGGCCACGTCCAGGGCCAGGGCTCGAAAGAGGTCCTCCTTGTTGGCGAAGTACAGGTAGAACGTCCCGTGCGAGGTCTCGGCCGCCTTGACGATGTCGTCGACGCGCGCCGCCTGGTACCCCCGCTGGCGCAGGACCACCACCCCGGCGTCGAGCAGGCGCCGCATCGTGCGCTGGCCCCGGGCCCGCAGCGCCCGGTCCCTCGCCGGCCCACCCTGCCCGGTGCGAGCGCCGGCGCCGTTCTCCCGCGAGGCCGGTGTTGACCCGTCTTCTCGCGAGCGCGCTGTCACGGTCGCCCGCTTCGAAGGGGAGCTCGCCTGCCTACCCCCCGACCGCCTGGTGGCCGTGCCTCTGGTCGCCTTCTTCCCGGTTGCCACCCCCGTCGAGCGTAGTGCCGAAATACGACACGCACGTCAGCTTTGGCCGTGACGTCGGGTAGCCTGCGGCCCATGTTGCTCGACGGAAGGGTTGCGGTCGTGACCGGCGCCGGCCGGGGGATCGGTCGAGAGATCGCCCTGTGCCTGGCCCAGCAGGGAGCACGTGTCGTCGTCAACGACGTCGGCGTGGCGCTCGACGGCCGCGGCGGTGACAACGACGCTGCTGCCCAAGCGTGCTCCGACATCGAGGCGGCGGGAGGGCGAGCGGTGCCCTCCTATGACTCGGTGAGCGACTTCGCCGCCGCCGGGCGGATCATCCAGACCGCGGTCGATTCGTTCGGACAGATCGACATCCTCGTCAACAACGCCGGCATCATCCGGGACCGGACGCTGGTCAAGATGAGCGAAGAGGACTTCGACGCCGTGGTGGGCGTGCACATGAAGGGCACCTTCAACTGCACCCGGCACGCGGCGGAGCTGATGCGGGACTCGGGTTACGGCCGCATCGTCAACATCACGTCGTCGGCGGGTCTGCGGGGCAACTTCGGCCAGACGAATTACGGAGGGGCCAAGGCCGGCATCATGGGCATGACCTTCGTGTGGGCGCTCGAGCTGGCCCGCCACGGGATCACAGTCAACGCCGTCGCCCCCGCCGGCGCCACGCGCATGACGGCGGGGCTGTACGAGCGGACCGGGAGCGAGCCTCCCGCCGACCAGGATCCATCGCTGAACGCACCCATCGTCGCCTTTCTCGCCTCGGAGCAGGCTTCCTACGTCAACGGTCAGGTCCTGGGGCGCACCGGCTACGCCTTCACGCTCTTCCAGACGCCCCGACAGGTGGCCGCCATGTGGCGGGATGGCGGGTGGGACC
The DNA here is from genome assembly GCA_051985455.1 of Acidimicrobiales bacterium. Taxonomy (GTDB): domain Bacteria; phylum Actinomycetota; class Acidimicrobiia; order Acidimicrobiales; family AC-9; genus AC-9. The sequence goes on along the minus strand of JBPYEI010000100.1, from coordinate 934 downwards.
CCGAAGGGGTGGCCGAGCACTTCCACGACGTCCTCGGCCAGCACCTGCAGCCGGTGGGCATGCCGGCTCACCCGTTGCTGGGCAAGAAGGACTGAGGCTCGGCGGGGCCCCATCCCCGCCGCCGGCGGTCTACCAGCTGGCGCCGTAGCGCTCGCGGTGGGCCTTCTCCGACACCGGTTGGCGGCGCGGAGGCCCGAGGGCGCGGGCCGGCCAGCCCAGCGGCACCACCGCCAAGGGCTGGACCGGAGGCGGGAGGGTCAGCGCCGTTCGGAGCTCGTCGCCGAATGCGACCGGCAGCGTCGTGAGCGCCGACCCCAGGCCGAGGGCGGTGGCGGCCAGCAGCAGGTTCTGGATGGCCGGGAAGATCGAGGCCGGCAGCGTGACCGCCAACCCGAGACGCGTGTCACCACAGGCCACGACCAGGACGGGTGCCGCCGCCACCCCGCCCTCGGCACCGCGATCGACGTCTGCCAGCAGCCCTGACGTCAGCCGGGGCTCGGAGTGCTGACGACCGCCGCCCCGCCAGGCCCGCCTGGTGAGCTCGCCGATGAGGGCGCGCGCCTCCGGGTCCCGTACGACCACGAACGCCCACGGTTGGCGGTTCTCGGCGCTGGGGGCGAACGTGGCCGCCTCCAGGCAGCGCTCGACGAGATCGTCGTCGACCGGGTCGGCCCGGAACTCCCGACAGGCCCGCTGGCGGCCGACGACGCTGAACAGGTCATCGGCCATCGCGGCGATGATAATAATGTGACGGCCATGTCAGGAGACGGGGCAGCCACCACAGGGACGACACGGCGAGACGCGCCGGCCCCGGGGGCGGCGCCGATGCCCGCGCCGAACGCCGCCGCCCTCTTTCGCCGCAACGAGTCGGACCCGGACATCGCCGCTCGTCCCGCGGTGCGCTTCGGCGACCGCATCTGGACCCACGGTGAGT
>JBPYEI010000099.1:0-10192 GCA_051985455.1 Acidimicrobiales bacterium | reverse complement strand
TTTCTGGTCGGGCTGGCCGGATTCGAACCGGCGACCTCTTGACCCCCAGTCAAGCGCGCTAACCAAGCTGCGCCACAGCCCGTGGCGAGGCCATCGTAGTTCACCCTCCTCACCGGCACGGGACAGGCCGGGGCGGGAAACCCGGGCCGACGGCTGACCCCTTGTTATGGTGACGCCCGGTGGGCACGGGAGGCGCCAAGGGTTCAAAGGGGAGAACGGCGGAGGAGGTCCTCGACGCCTGTCGGCAGGCCGGCGTCCGACTGATCCGTTTTCTCTACTGCGACAACGGCGGCACCGTACGGGGGAAAGCCGTCCACGTGGGCCGGCTCGCCGACCGCATGCGAACGGGGGTGGGGCTCACCGCCGCCATGCAGGCCATGAGCTCCCTCGACGAGCTCCAGCCCGTGGAGGGCATGGGCCCCGTCGGTGAGATCCGCCTCGTGCCCGATCCCGAGACCTTCGTCGTGCTTCCCTACGCCCCCCACTCCGCTGCGATGCTCGCCGACCACGTCGCCCTCGACGGGCAGCCGTACGACGCCGGCCCACGGCCCTTCCTGACCAGGATGGCAGGCGTGCTCAAAGAGCATGACATGGCGCTGTCCTGCGGGGTCGAGAACGAGTTCAGCCTCGCCCTCCAAGAGGGCAACGCATTCGTTCCCATCGACCACAGTCTGTGCTTTTCGACCATAGGGATGGCCGCCGCCGCCGACGTGATCAACGCCATGGTCGAGGCGCTCGAGCAGCAAGGCATCGCCGTCGAGCAGTACTACTCGGAGCTCGGGCACGGCCAGCACGAGCTGTCGGTTTCACCGTGCCCAACAGTGCAGGCCGCCGACGTCCAGGTGCTGGTCCGCGAGACGATCCGTGGCGTCGCCACCCGCCACGACCTCGTCGCGTCCCTTGCGCCCAAGCCCTGGCCCGACCAGGCAGGCAACGGCGCGCACGCGCACGTGAGCCTGTGGAACGCCTCCCTCGAACGCAACCTCTTCCACGACGAGAGCGGACGCTACGGACTGTCCGAGCTTGCCGAGCAGTTCGTCGCCGGCATCCTGGCCCACCTGCCTGGCCTGCTGGGCCTGACCGCGCCGACGTTCAATTCCTTCCAGCGCCTGCTGCCCGAGCACTGGAGCTCCGCCTACGTGTGCTGGGGTCCGGACAACCGGGAGGCTGCTGTCCGAGTCCCTTCGACGTTGTGGGGACACGAGATGGCGTCGGCAAACCTCGAGTACAAGCCCATCGACGCATCGTGCAATCCCTATCTCGCCTTCGGCGGCCTGATCGCCGCCGGACTCGACGGGATCGATCGGGGGCTCGCACCTTCCCAGCCGGTCACCGTCGACCCGCACCGTTTATCGCCTGAGGAGCGCGAGGCCCTCGGCATCGCGCCCTATCCGGCGACCGTCGGCCACGCCCTCGATGCGCTCGAGAAGGACGAGATTCTCACCGGAGCCCTCGGCCCAACCCTGACCCGCTCCTACCTGGCCGTCCGCCGATCCGAGTGGGAGGCCGACCCAACCACCGACGAGATCCACGAGCGGGCACGCCAGTTCCTCACCTACTGAGCCTTCGGTACCCCCGATCGCGGCAAGAACGGGTCGGTGCGCCGTTGCCAACCGTTCTCGTCGCGCCCAGCGCCTATTTCGCCCCTCAGCGCTGCAGGGTCGGCCCGAGGGATGCAATGCAGCCGTTCTCGCAGCGATTCGGGCGTCCGGCCGGGCCCCTTGCGGGGCGACGGCGATGCGAGCGCCCAGCGGGGCCCCTGCGGGGCGACAACGTGCAGATGCGCCCAGCGCCCGGCGGAGCGCAGCAGCGCCCGTGCTGTGCCACGCTGAGCGACTGGATGGCAACAATCAGCCATCGACCGTCGACCAAAGGAGGGCACCGTGGGTCGGTGGACGCGCGACGAGTTGGAACAGGCGTTCGGCAACTACCAGAGCGTCGCGCTGAGGGCGGGCACGACGGGAGACTGGAACGCCTGGGCGGATCTCTTCACCGAGGACGCCACCTACGTCGAGCATTTGTTCGGGACCTTCGGGGGCCGCGAGGCCATCCGCCGCTGGATCACGGCGACGATGGGCTCGTTCCCGGGCAACGCCATGCCGCACTTCCCGATCGAGTGGTACGTAATCGACGAGGACCGCGGCTGGGTCGTCTGCCAGGTGTGGAACCGGATGGCCGACCCAGGCGACGGCAGCGTCCACCAGGCCTACAACTTCAGCCTGCTGAAGTACGCCGGCGACGGGCTCTGGTCCTACGAAGAGGACATCTACAACCCGTCGAAGTTCACGGAGATGCTCGATCGCTGGCAGGCCCGCAAGGCCGAGCTCGAGGGCGACGACAGCGACTGACGACTGACGACTGACGACTAACGCGCCTCGGTCAAGCGGCTGCGAGGGCCGGCAGCCGCGACCCTGCTGGGCACATCGTGGCCCACAGTGCGGGCGGCGACGGCGCTGGCCTCGAGCAGCCGCCCGAGGTCGACGCCGGTCGTCACCCCCAGGTCATCGAGCAGGTGCACGAGGTCCTCGGTCGCCAGGTTGCCCGCCGACCCCTCAGCGAAGGGCGACCCCCCCAGGCCTCCCACCGACGTGTCGAAGCGGGCCACCCCTCGCTCCCAAGCTGCGTAGGCGTTCACCAGACCGGTGCCCCTCGTCTCGTGCAGATGCAAACCCACGTCGACACCCACCTCGTCGAGGAGCTCGCCCACCCGGCGGGGCGTCGCCATCCCCGTCGTGTCGGCATAGGTCAACGAGGTGGCCCCGGCCCCGAGCACTCTGTCTCCCAGTCCCGCCACCTCGGGAGGGGCGATGCCGCCCTCGTAGGGCGAGCCGAAGGCACACGACACGACTACATCGATCGGCACGTCCCCGACCGCTTCGGCGACGGCCGTGACCTGGTCGACGGACTCGTCGATCGACATGCGGACATTTCGCCGGTTGTACTCCGCCGAAGCCGACACCGTCACCGACAGCCCGTCCACGCCAGCCTCGACGGCGAGCTCGGCACCCCGCAGGTTGGGAACCAACGCCACGTACCGCACATCCGGTCGCCGAGGGACCTCGGCCATCACCTCCGCCGCCCCCGCCATCGCCGGCACGGCCGAAGGCGAGACGAACGCCACGGCCTCCATCTCATGCAATCCTGCGGCGACGAGCGCCTCTATCAGCGCCACCCTGGCCTCGACACCCACCGGCGACTCCACCTGAAGCCCGTCCCGCGGGCCCACCTCGCGGATCCGCACTGCGCCAGGCCTCCCCATGGCGCTCATACGGGCGGCACCCCGTGGTGTCGTTCCGAGAAGCCCCGCCGCTTGGTCCGAGCCTGCGCCAGGCGCGCCACCAACTCGTGGCGCAGGCGCTCGGGCTCGACGACGGCGTCGACGACGAGGTCGGATGCCAGTCGCAGGAGGTCGACGTCGGCCTCGTACTCGGCCCGGCGCTCGGCCACGAACGCCGCCCGCTCGGCAGGGTCCTCGATCGCCGCGATCCGGTTCGCGTACACGGCGTTGACCGCCGCCTCGGGTCCCATGACGGCGATCTGGGCCGACGGCAAGGCGATGCACCCGTCGGGCTCGAAGGCAGGGCCGGCCATGGCGTACAGCCCGGCGCCGTAGGCCTTGCGCACGATGACCGACAGCTTGGGCACCGTCGCCTCCGACACCGCCGTGATCATCTTGGCTCCGTGTCGGATGATGCCCGCCCTCTCGACGGCGGTGCCGACCATGAACCCCGGCACGTCGGCCAGAAAGATCAGCGGCACGTTGAACGCGTCGGCGCACCAGATGAAGCGAGCCGCCTTGTCGGCCGAGTCAACGAAGAGCACGCCGCCCTTCCGCAGTGGGTTGTTGGCCACCACGCCGACCGCCTCACCGTCCAGCCGAGCCCAGCCGACGATGAGCTCGTTGGCGAAGTCGGGCTTGATCTCGAGGAACGATCCCTCGTCCACGACACCGTCGATGACGTGGTGCATGTCGTACCCCGCCCGGTCCGAGGTGGGGATGGTCGACGAAGTCAGGGAGCTCGCCGGCGGCGCACCAGCGATCGCCGGCGGCTCCTCGCGCCACGACCGGGGCATGTACGAGAAGTACTCCCTGGCGGCCGCGATCGCCGCCGCATCGTCGGCCGCCAGGCCGTCGGCCGATCCTGACACGGTGGCGTGCATCCGGGCCCCGCCCATCTCCTCCAACGTCGTGTGCTCGCCGATCACCATCTCGGCCATCCGCGGTGAGCCGAGGTACATCGACGCGTTCCCCTCGACCATGAAGACGACGTCACAGAAGGCGGGGATGTACGCACCCCCGGCAGCCGAAGGCCCGAACAGGCAGCAGATCTGCGGAACCCGCCCCGAGAGCCGCACCTGGTTGTAGAAGATCCGGCCCGCCCCCCGCCGACCGGGGAACAGCTCGACCTGGTCGGTGATGCGGGCACCGGCGGAGTCGACCAGCCAGAACACCGGTAGCTCGTGGGCCATGGCGTACTCGGTGAGGCGGACGATCTTCTCGACAGTGCGGGCGCCCCATGAGCCCGCCTTGACGGTCGTATCGTTGGCCATCACGCAGACCGGCCGGCCCCCGATCGTCCCCCGTCCCGTCACCACCCCGTCAGCGGGGAGGTCACCAGCCATGGCGTTGGCCAACACGGCGTCCTCCACCAGCGATCCCTCGTCCAGGAGCAGCGCCAGGCGATCGCGCACGAACAGCTTGTGGTCACGGGCGAGCTTCTCGGCGCCGGTGGCCCGGTTGCCCTCGGTGGCCCGGCGGGCGACGGCGCCGATGTCGGCCGCGCCCTGGTCGCCGTCCGACGAGACCGTTGCGCCGCGGACGGCGTCGGTCGTGTCGCGCTCGGTCACGTCCTGCGGATGGCGAGGATGGCCACGTCGTCGGTGAGGGGCTCAGAGGCGAAGTCGCGCGCCGCCTCGAGGAGGGTCTTGCAGAGCGTCGTCAGGTCCTGGCTCGGGTCGCGACGAAGGATGCCCGCCACCCGGTCCTCCCCGAAAAGCTGCTCGCCCGATCGGGCCTCGGCCAACCCGTCGGTGTAGAGGAGCAGCACGTCGCCGGTGTCGAGCGGGAGCTCGCGGCTCGTGTAGCTGCCGTTGGGATCCAGGGTCAACAACGGCCCCGTCGACCGCAGCGGTCGGACCTCGCCGCCGTGCCAGATCCACGCCGCCGGGTGCCCGGCCGAGGCGAAGCGCAGCGTACCGGCCATCTGGTCGAACACCACGGCGCAGAGCGAGACCAGCTCCTCGGGCCGGCCCTGCGCCGACAGCACCACGTTGAGCTCCTCCACGGCCTGCCCGGGATCGCGGTACTGGCGGAGGAAGACGCGCAGGAGGTACTTCACCTGGAAGGCGGTGATGGAGGGTTCGATGCCGTGCCCGCCCACGTCGCCGATGACGGCCGCCAGCCGGGTCAGCGCCGTCGGTGTGATGTCGTAGAAGTCGCCCGCCATGGCCCCCGCACCGGGCTGGTAGACGTGGCCGACCTCGAAGCCCTCGATGTCGGGCAGCTGGCCGGGCGCCAGGCGCTCCGACCATCGCATGGGCGCCAACTCTTCCTGAGCCAGCACCTCTGCCGCCCGCCGCTCGAGCAGCGACCGCTCCTCGGCCAGACGCGCCGCCGACAAGAAGCGCGGTCCGTAGCGCAACGAGATCAAGATCGGCACCAACACGAGCAGGAACGGAAGCTGGATCCACGCATAGGGCAGGAACGCGGTGATGAACGCGCTGAGCCCGAGCAGGGAGTACAGGATCGTCGTGTGGAGGTCCTTGTCGAACGCCGACCGCGCCAGCACCAGCGCCTCGTCCGTCGAGTCGTGCCCGGCGTCGTGCTCGATGCGCCGACAGGCCCGCAGGAGGCGGCGGCTGGAGCGGGCCCACACGTAGGCGGCGACGCCGCAGGCGACGGCCACGCCGATGAGCACCGGCTGCTGGACGATCACGCGCAGACCCTAATCCCGGCCGGGGGTGCCGGCACCGCGTGAAGGCCCAGCTCGACGCTCACCCGGACCGCCTCCGCACCCGGAGCTTGAGCGGTGTGGGCCCGAAGCCCAGGTCCTCGCGCAGCTTGCGCTCGAGGTAGCGCAGGTACGTCGGCGGCAGGCTGCGATTGGTGAACAGCGTGAAGGTCGGCGGGTCGCTGGCCCCCTGCACGGCGTAGAGGACGCGTGCCCCTGCCGGCGCCGGGTGGGCGGCCTGGGCGGACTGCAGGACGCGGTTGAGCCGGGTCGTGGGCACGCGCTGGTGATAGGCCTCGATGGCCTGGCCGAGGGCCGGGAGGAGTCGGTGCACCCCGAGCCCCGTGCGGGCACTGGTCCGGATGACCGGCGCGTAGCCCAGGAACGCCAGCCGGTCACCGACGTCGGCCGTCACCGCCGATCTGGCCTCGCGGTCGAGGACGTCCCACTTGGTGAGCACGACCACCACGGGGCTGCCAGCGGCGTCGACTCGTTCGGCCAGCCGCTGGTCCTGGTGGGTGACCCCCTCGGCGGCGTCGATGAGCAGCAGTGCCACGTCGGAGCGGTCGATGGCCTGCAGGCCACGCACGAGCGAGTAGTACTCCGCCCCCTCGCCGATGCGCGACTTCCGCCTCATGCCGGCGGTGTCGATGAACCGCAAGGCGCCCTCATCGGTCTCCACGAGGGTGTCCACCGTGTCGCGCGTGGTACCCGGTAGGTCGTGGGTGATGGAACGCTCGTCGCCGATGAGCCGATTGAACAGCGTCGACTTGCCGACGTTGGGCCGTCCCACGATGGCTACCGACGTGACCGATGGGACCGACGGGGCGCCCGCCTTGGGCTCGGGGCGCTCGTCGGGCCGTGGAGCCTCGTCCTCGGGCAGGCGGCGCACGACCTCGTCCAGCAGCTCCCCCGACCCCCGGCCGTGCAGGGCGCTCACCATCCACGGATCGCCGAGGCCGAGACGGGCGAACGCCCATGCGTCGGGCTCGCGGGCCGAGGCGTCGACCTTGTTGACGACCAGAAGGACCGGCGCCCCCGACCGCCGGAGGTAGGAGGAAACCGCCTCGTCCTCGTCGGTCACGCCGACGGTCACGTCGACGACGAGCAGGACGACATCGGCGACGCTCACGGCCCGCTCGGCCTGGGCGCTGACCTGGGCCTCGAGCCCATCGGCTCCGCCCAGCCAGCCCCCGGTGTCGACGAGGGTGAAGGGACGACCGTTCCACTCGGCCACGAGCTCCTTGCGGTCACGGGTCACGCCCGGTCGCTCCTCGACGATCGTCACCCGCCCGCCGACGATGCGGTTGACGAGCGAGGACTTCCCCACGTTGGGCCGGCCCACGACGGCCACCACGGGCCTGCCGTCGAGCTCGGCACCGATCGTCGGGTCGGGCCGGCTCATGGCCGCTCGCCCTCCAGTGCCCGCCGAAGCGAGCGCCCGTCGGTGGGCACGACCTGAACGGGACGGGGAAGCTCCGCCGGGACGGCGCCGTCGAGGAAGCGACCCTCGGACAGGCAGACGTCGGGCAAAAGGTATCTGTGACCCTCGGGCTGGGCGCCCAGCTCTCGGGCCACGTCCTGACCCGTGAGCAGACCGGCGACGGCGATGTTGCCCCCGAAGAACTCGTTGCGCACCGCCACCACGCGTACGTCTTCACGACCCAGCTCGTCGACAAGGGGGCCGAGGACGGCGGCGCCGTACTCCCCGGTCACGACGGCGGTGGGAGCTCCGACGGGTCCGACGCCTGCCGCGGCCTGCGACACCACACGAGCAGACCGGTAGCCCTCGGCAGGGGCACCGTCGATGGCGGAGAAGAAGCCCCGCCGCACCCCCATGCCGGCGCCGCCGCCGCAGAAGGCTCGCTCGAAGGCGCGCGCGATCCCGACGCCGTTCTCGTGTTGGGGGAACCCTTCGTAGACTTGCGCGGCAGGAAAGGGCCGGCGGGCGAGGAGGTGGTACTCGTCGGCCGCGAACACGACTCGTCGGCCGACCGCCTCGACGAAGGCCCCCTGCCACTCGGCGACCGTGTCGACGACGGCTGCTGCTTCGTCTGCGGTGTGCGGTCTCATGGCGGGCTCGTTGGAGTAGCGGCTCACCCCCAGGGGCACGGCGGCGGCGGTGGCCAGATCGGGATACTGGTCGAGCAGCCCGGCCATCGTGTCGTGCAGGACGGCGCCGTCGTTGATGCCGGGACACACCACGACCTGGCCGTGGACCTCGATGCCGTGATCGAGCAGGGCACGCAGCCACCGCAGGCTCACGGCGCCGCGGCGATTGCGGAGGAGCCGCGCCCGCACCTCGGGGTCGGTGGCGTGGATGCTCACGAACAGCGGGCTGAGGCGCTCGCTCACGACGCGCTCCAGGTCCGCCTCCGTGAAGCGGGTGAGGGTGGTGAAGTTCCCGTAGAGGAACGACAAACGGTAGTCGTCGTCCTTGACGTACAAGCTGGGGCGCATCCCCTTGGGCAGCTGGTGGATGAAGCAGAACTCGCAGTGGTTGTCACAGGTGCGTACTCGATCAAACACCGCCGAGGAGATCTCGATGCCGAGCGGCTCACCATCGTCCTTGCCGACGGCGGCGTTCAGCTCGAGCCCTCCGCGGCGCAGCTCGAGGTCGAGCTCGCCCTGGTCGACGAGGAACTGGTACTCGATGACGTCGCGCGGCGACCGGCCGTTGATCGAGAGGATCTCGTCACCAGGGGCTAGGCCGGCCCGAGCCGCCGGTGACCCCTCTCTGACGGCCACCACGCTGGGCAGCGACATGGGTCAAGGATAGGGCGGGACGGCCTATAGCCTGGGCCGAAGTGACGGTCCAGCGGGTACTGCTCGCCCAGCCCCGAGGCTTCTGCGCCGGCGTCGAGATGGCCATCAAGGCGCTGGCGTGGATGGTGCGCGTCTTCGAGCCGCCGGTGTACTGCTACCACGAGATCGTGCACAACCGGGTGGTCGTCGACCGGTTCCGCCACCTCGGTGTGGTGTTCGTCGACGATGTCGCCGATGTCCCCACCGGCGCTCCGCTCATGTTGAGCGCCCACGGCTCGGCCCCCGAAGTCGTGGACGCCGCCCGAGCCAGCGGGGGCGTCGTCGTCAACGCCGTCTGCCCGTTGGTCACCAAGGTCCATCACGAGGTGAAGGTCAGGGCCGGCAAGGGTTACACCATCGTGTACGTCGGCCACCAAGGTCACGAGGAGGCGGTTGGGACGGTCGCCGTGGCGCCGCAAGCGGTGCGCCTGGTCGAGTCGGAGGAGGACGTGGGCGACCTGCCCGATCCGGGTACGCCCGTGGCCCTCCTCGCCCAGACCACGCTCAGCCACGACGAGTGGACCGGCATCATGGAGCGGGCCCGGGACCGCTTCCCGGACCTGTGGATGCCGGGCCGCAGCGACCTGTGCTTCGCCACGACCAACCGCCAGGCCGCACTCAAGGCGATCGCCAGCCGCTCCGACGCCGTGGTGGTGCTCGGGTCGGCCAACTCATCGAACACCAGGGCGCTCGAGAAGGTGGCCCGCTCCGCCGGCTGCCGGCGGGTCTACCGGGTCAACTCCGCCGACGAGCTCCCCGACGATCTCGACGGAACGGTGGGGGTGACGGCGGGCGCCTCGGCGCCGGAGGAGCTGGTGGAAGCCGTCGTCGCCCGTCTGGCGCCCCAGCGGGGGACCGAGGCCGTTGACGTGACGATCGAGGACGAGTACTTCCCACCGCCGCGCGAGCTGCGGGACCTCCTGCGGGCGGTGGCCATGGCCGTGGGCTGCTCGGTGACGGCTCCCCCCGAGACCCCAGCCGGCCTGTCCGACGATCGTGCCATGGCTGCCAGCGAGGCCCTCGCCGCCCTGGCCGACTGAGCGCTGGTCAGGCCGCGGCCCGGGCCCGAGCCTGGTCGAACAGGACCTGGAGCTCGGCCCGCAGGCGCTCGGTCGTCTCGTGCAGCTCTCGTCTCGACAGCCGATCGGCGCGGCGGCCAGAGCTACTGCTGCTCGAACGCTCGCCGGCCAGCTTCACCGTCATCGGCTCGCCCACCACGAGGTGGATCTTGACCGGCCTCGGAAACCGCGTGCCCTTGGGCAGCGCCATCTCCGACCCGCCGATGCCGACGGGAACGATGGGTATGTCGGTGCGGGCGGCGAGGTACGTAGCGCCCTCGCGGAGATCCCTCACGGTCGGGCCCGAGCGCCGGGTGCCTTCGGGAAACAGGACCAGCGGGTCGCCGCCCTCGATGACCGCCACGCACCCGCGGAAGG
>JBPYEI010000098.1:0-2331 GCA_051985455.1 Acidimicrobiales bacterium | reverse complement strand
TTGCTCGAGTACCGCGAGGTCGAGAAGCTGCGCTCGACCTACGGCGAGAGCCTGCTGGCCGAGGTGCAGCCCGACGGCCGCATCCACGCGTCCTTCGGCCAGACCGTGGCGCGCACGGGGCGCATCTCCTCGGACCGGCCCAACCTGCACAACATTCCCGTCCGCAGCGAAATGGGCAAGCAGTTCCGCCGTGCCTTCGTCCCGGCCGAAGGCTGCACGTTCCTCGTGGCCGACTACGACCAGGTCGAGCTCCGCTGCATCGCACACCTCTCCGAGGACCCCGGACTGATAGACGCGATGACGAGCGGAGCGGACGTGCACCGCACGGTGGCGGCCGCCGTCTACGGGATCCCGCCCGAGGAGGTCACGCACACCCAGCGCGAGTTCTGCAAAATGGTCTCCTACGGCCTCGCCTACGGCATGGAGGCCTACGGCCTGAGCCAGCGCCTCGGTGTCGCCGTCGAGGAGGCGGCGGCCATCATGGACAGCTACTTCGGCGCCTTCCCGCGGGTGAAGCAGTACATGGACAACACCGTGGGCCAGGCGAAGATCCGGGGCGCCACGCGCACCATGTTCGGGCGCATCCGCCCGTTGCCCGACCTCCACGCCTCCAACTACCGCGTGCGCATGGCGGCGGAGCGCCAGGCCATGAACGCGGGCATTCAGGGGCTGGCCGCCGACATCTTCAAGCTGGCGCTCGTGCGGCTCGACCGCGACCTCGAGTCCCAGAAGCTGAAGAGCCGCCTCGTGCTGCAGGTGCACGACGAGGTGATCGTCGAGGTGACGGCGGGGGAGGAGCACGACGTGCACCGCCTCACCGAGTCCGCCCTCACCGGGGCGGCGGACTTGAAGGTGCCCCTCACCGTGTCGGTGGCGACGGGACCGAGTTGGGCCGCCGCCAAGGGCTGACCTTCGGATACCGCCGCCCGGGTTCGCCCTTGCAACCCGCGCGGCGGGGTCACCGTCTCGCCGCCGGAACACTTCGCGGGCCGGCTCGAACGGGCCGGCGGTGAATCAAGGGCCTGAGCAGCTGATACCCTGGACGCTCTTGCCCGCCGGCGCCGTGCGGCGTGGCAGTCCCGTATCCGACGAGACCAGACCCCGGCGCGGTCCTGTGGTTGCAGGTCGCAACCCAGATAGGAGCAGTACACATGGCTGACACCGCGGCACCCGCAGCGGCTCCCGAGCGGGAGCGCACCCCCCTCCTCTCCCCCGAAGCGATGGGCAGCTTCGACGCCGAAGGGAACTACACCCCCCGCACCATCGTCGACGACGACCTGGGGGGCGCCGACCTCGAGCAGGCGATGGGGGACTCCATCATCTCCTTCGACGACGGCGACGTCATCGAGGGGACCGTCGTCAAGATCGACCGGGACGAGGTCCTGCTCGACATCGGCTTCAAGTCCGAGGGCGTCATCCCCGCCCGCGAGCTCTCCATCCGCAACGACGTCGACCCCAACGAGATCGTGACCCTGGGCGACCACGTCGAGGCCCTCGTGCTCCAGAAGGAGGACAAGGAGGGCCGGCTCGTCCTCTCCAAGAAGCGCGCCCAGTACGAGCGGGCGTGGACGACCATTGAGGAGAAGAAGAACAAGGGCGAAATGGTGAAAGGCCCGGTGATCGAGGTCGTGAAGGGCGGCCTGATCGTCGACATCGGCTTGCGCGGCTTCCTGCCGGCGTCGTTGGTCGAGCTGCGCCGCGTGCGCGAGCTGCAGCCGTACGTGGGCAAGGAGATAGAGGCCAAGATCATCGAGCTCGACCGCAACCGCAACAACGTCGTGCTCTCGCGCCGGGCCTGGCTGGAGGAGGCGCAGAAGGAGCAGCGCGGCGACTTCCTGCAGAACCTCAAGCCGGGGGAGCGCCGCAAGGGCGTCGTGTCCTCCGTGGTGAACTTCGGCGCCTTCGTCGACCTGGGTGGCATGGACGGCCTGGTCCACGTGTCCGAGCTGTCGTGGAAGCACGTCGACCACCCGTCGTCGGTCGTGCAGGTGGGTGACGAAATAGAGGTCGAGGTCCTGGACGTCGACCTCGAGAAGGAGCGCATCAGCCTGTCGCTCAAGGCCACGCAGTCCGACCCGTGGCAGGAGTTCGCCGACTCGCACGCCGTCGGGCAGCTCGTGTACGGCCGCATCACCAAGCTCGTGCCGTTCGGTGCCTTCGTCCAGGTCGGTGACGGGATCGAGGGCCTGGTGCACATCTCCGAGATGGCCGTGCACCACGTCGACCTGCCCGAGCAGGTCGTCACCCCCGGCGAGGAGCTGTGGGTGAAGATCATCGACATCGACCTGCAGCGCCGGCGCATCAGCCTGTCGATCAAGCAGGCGGCTGAGG
>JBPYEI010000097.1:0-20091 GCA_051985455.1 Acidimicrobiales bacterium | reverse complement strand
GCGTACAGCCCCCACTGGAACATGCCCTCGTCGAGCTCCATGGCCTCAATGGACCCGCTCTGGCGGGCGGCGCGGAAGTGCGGCTCGAGCGGGATCGAGTCGAGCGATACGAAGCCGTAGATGACCTTTCGTACCTTGTCGGCCGAGCACAGCAGGCCGACATCGGGTCCGCCGTACGAGACGAGGGTGAGGTCCTTCAGGTCGGAGCGCAAGATCGCGCGCACCAGCGACATGGGCTTGCGACGCGAGCCCCATCCGCCGATGCCGACGGTCATCCCGTCGGTGAGCTCGGCGACGACCTCGTCATCGGTCGTGCGCTTGTCAGCCACGGTCAGCCCGGGAGCCGCGATCGCCCTTGTCGATGAACGCCTGCCTGGCCTCGTCGGAGACGTCGGAGAGGTTGAGCTCGAAGGTGAAGCCCTGCTCGAAGCGGTAGCTGCGCTTCACGTCGACCGGATCGATGCCGTTCAGCGACTCCTTGGCCCGGCGGATGACCGTCGGGTCCTTCGCCGCGATCTGGGCCGCCACCTCGCGAGCCGCGTCGCGGATGTGGCTCGGTGGCACGACGCGGAGCACCGAACCGAACTGGAGCAGCTCGTCGGCAGTGGCCGTGGCGCTCGTGTACATCATGGCCCGCATCTTGTGCTGGGGAACCAGTCGGGCCAGGTGGGTGGCGGCACCGAGGGCGCCCCGGTCCACCTCGGGCAGACCGAAGGTGGCGTCCGACGATGCCACGATGATGTCGGAGTTGCCGACGATGCCGATGCCACCTCCGAGACAGAATCCCTGCACCGCCGAGATGACCGGCACCTCACACTCGTAGACGGCGGCGAAGGCGGCCGCACAGCCGCGGTTCACACCGACGAGGGCGGTGTTCCCCTCGCGCTGGATCTCCTTGATGTCGACCCCAGCACAGAAGCCCCGGCCCTCGGCGGCCACGATCACCACCCGGACGGCCTCGTTGGCACCAAGCTGCCTGACGGCGTCGGCCAGGTCGAACCAGCTCTTCACGTCGAGCGCGTTCACCGGCGGGACGTCGATGACGACCTCGGCCACCCCGTCGGTCGCGCCCTCGACCATGCCGTGCGAGATGCTCATCGGTTAGGATTCTGACACACCGTCACGTGGCCGGACGAAGGGGACGCCGAGTGATGAAGGAGTATCCGATCCGGGTGGGGAGCATGCTCTTCACCATGGTGGACCCGCACCGCGGCCACGAGGTCGAGTACAACCGGTGGTACGAGCGGGACCACTTCTACGCCGGATGCCTCATCGGCCCGTGGCTCTTCGCCGGTCGCCGCTGGGTGGCGACCCGGCCCCTCAAGGACCTGCGCTTCCCGGCCGACAGCCCCGTCGCCCATCCGGTGGACGCAGGTTCGTACGTGGCCATCTACTGGGTGCTCGAGGGCAAGCACCGCGAGCACTTCGGGTGGGCCACCGACCAGGTCAAATACCTGTACGCCAACGGCCGGGGGTTCGACGAGCGCACCCACATCCACACCGCGCTGTACACCCACGACTGGCGTCACTACCGCGACGAGGAGCCGGTGCCGCTCGAGCTCTCGCTCGACCACTCGTTCGGAGGGCTCGTGGCCGTGAGCGTCGAGCGGGAAGAGGGAGTACCCCAGGAGCAGGTCGACCGCTGGTACCAGGAGGAGCTGCTGCCGTCGTGGCTGCCGGGATCAGCGGTGGCGTCGGTCTCGTCCTGGTCGCAGGTCCCGCTGCGAGGCGATGCACCGTCGTTCGTGCCTCGCGACGAGGGGGCCGACCGGAGGTCGATGCAGCTCTACTTCCTCGACGCCGATCCGAGAGAGGCCTGGGACCCCTTCGTCGAGCTGGGCAAGGCGGTGTCGGGCTCCGGACTGGCACACGCCGCCCTGGCAGCGCCGTTCATCCCCACCGTCGTGGGCACCGACACCTACGTCGACGAGCTCTGGTAGCTCGCCGGGACCCGGCGATGGACGATCCGCTCGACATGTCCGGCCGGGTCGTGATCGTGACCGGCGGATGTCGGGGGATCGGGCGGGGAATCACGACCAGGTTTCTCGGCGCGGGGGCGGACGTCGTCGTGTGCTGTCGCCACGAGCCCGAGGAGCCCTTGTCGTCCGGTGGACGCCAGGCGACGTTCGTCGAGGCCGACGTGCGCGAAGTGGACCAGATCGACCGCGTGGTGTCGTCGACGACAGACCGGTTCGGCCAGCTCGATGTTCTCGTGAACAACGCGGGCGGCGCGCCGTCCGCCCCGGCGGCGAGCGCGTCGCCGCGCTTCTCGGCCTCGATCATCTCCCTCAACCTGATCGCTCCCCTCAACTTCGCCCAGCGGGCCAACGCCGTCATGCAGGAGCAGCCTGACGGCGGGTCGATCGTCAACATCGCCAGCGTGAGCGGACTGCGCCCGTCGCCGGGCGCCGCCGCTTACGGTGCGGCCAAGGCCGGCCTGCTCAACCTCACCCAGACCCTCGCCGTCGAGTGGGCTCCGAAGGTGCGGGTCAACGCGGTCACGGCCGGGCTGATCCGCACCGAGCAGGCTCACCTCTGGTACGGCGACGAGGCCGGTGTGGCCGCGGTTGGCGCCACGGTGCCGCTCGGTCGCATGGGCGAGCCCGACGACGTGGCCGCCGTGTGCCTGTTCCTGGCCTCGCCGCTCGCCGGCTACCTGAGCGGAAGCAACGTGATCGCCCACGGCGGTGGCGAGCGGCCGGCGTACATCGACGCGGCCCAGCCCACCTGAGGGCTGTCGTGGGTGGGCGGCTGCAGGACGAGGTGGCGCTGATCACGGGCTCGACGCGGGGCCTGGGACGGGAGACGGCGCGCCTCTTCGCCGAGGAGGGCGCGCGGGTCGTCGTCACCGGCCGGAGCCCGGAGCGGGGCGAGGAGACCGTGGCGTCGATCGAGGGCGCAGGAGGCGCGGCGTTGTTCGTGCCCGCCGACCTCGGCGACGAGGAGCAGTGTGAGGCGCTCGTGGAGGCGGCCGTGCTGCGCTTCGGCCCGCTGACGGTCCTGGTCAACAACGCCGTGGCGGGCGGCCGCGACACAGGCGACGGTCCCGTCGCCGACGTGAGCGCCTGGGCCTTCGAGTCGGTCCTGCGGGTCAACCTGGTCGCCGTGGCAACCATGTGCCGCCTCGCCATCCCGCACATGCTCGCCGCCGGGCACGGGTCGATCGTCAACATCTCGTCCCGAGCCGCCGAGCTGGCCACGCCTCGACTGGCCGCCTACGCCGCCAGCAAGGGTGGCCTCAACGCCCTCACCCGGTCGATCACCGTCGACTACGCCCGCAAGGGCGTCCGCTGCAACACGGTGCAGCCCGGCTACATCCTCCACGAGGTGCGCGACGCCGAGCTGACCGACGAACGCCGCCTGCGGCTGGAGGAGATGCACCTCACCCGGCTGGCCACGGCGACCGACGTGGCCTACGCGGCGCTGTTCCTGGCCAGCCGGGAGGCGGAGGTGATCAGCGGCATCACCCTGCCCGTCGATGGGGGCAGCACGGCAGCCCGGGCCCGGCGGATGGGGTGACGCCCGCCGCTTCACCTGCGGGTCCCGGTAGGGTCACCGGGTTATGAGCCTGCCCCCCGACCCCCGGGTCGCCTACACCGCCGGCGATCCGGTGGAGACCGAGCACCGGGCCCTCAAGCACGCCCTGGTCGGCGAGTGCCGTCGGATCATCGACCGCATCGCCCTCCTCGACCCCGAGCGCACCGGCGCCCCCGAGCTGGCCCAGCTGGTGGACGAGGCCCGCGCCCTGGGTGACCGGCTGGACGCCATGCCGAGCCTGCGGCGGTTCGGCGGGCTGGCCACTTCCGGTCCCGACGACGCCGCCCTCATGGAGCGCAGCGGCGTCAGCGGGCGCAGCAACCCGCTGGCCCCGCCCCTGCACCTCGAGATGACCGACGGTGTCACCCGCGGCCACGCCGTCTACACGACCGCCTACGAGGGCCCGCCGGGGTGCCTGCACGGCGGGTTCGTGGCCGCCGCCTTCGACGACATGATGGGCTTCGCCCAGATGGCGTCGGGCTTCGCCGGCTACACCGGGACGCTCACCGTGAAGATGCGACGGCCCACTCCCCTCGACCGTCGCATCGACTTCGAGTCAGGGCTCGACCGGGTCGAGGGCCGCAAGATCCTGTGCTGGGGCAAGTCCTGGGACGACGACACACTGCTGTGCGAGGCCACGATCCTGTTCGTCGCCCCGCGCGAGGGGCTGATGCCGGGCTAGCCGCTCTCGAGTATGACCTCCTCCATGGCGAACCACACTGGAGAGGCCGGGCTGCTGATTACCGATGAGAAACGTCGCTGGGAGGCGTCTACTGCGGTGTGAGCGAACTGTTCGCGACGGTCACGCTTCCAGTAACAGAGGGGAATAGCAATGGGTGAGCTCTCAGTGGTCGAATTCGTCACGCTCGACGGCGTCATCCAAGGGTTCCACGACCCCGATGATCACGAGGGTGGGTTCCAGCACGGCGGGTGGGGCGGGCCCTACCAAGACGAGACGCAGTTCCGATCGGCCGTCGCCCGGTTGCAGCCCGAGACCGTGTACCTGTTCGGTCGACGGACCTACGAGCAGCTCGCCGCGTTCTGGCCTCACCAACCTGACGACAACCCGATGGCAGCCCACCTCAACCGCTGCACCAAGTATGTGGCCACCCGCACCCTCACCGACTTGGCCTGGCCAAACGCCCATACCATCGACGGCGAACTGGTCCCGGCGGTGACCAAGATCAAGGCCGGGCACAGTGGTGCCGTCGTCGTGCTCGGCAGCCAGACCATCGTCGCCCAGCTGATGGAGGTGGACTTGGTCGACAGTTACCGGCTGTTCCTACACCCACTCGTGCTGGGTAGTGGGCGTGCTCTGTTCCCCCCGTCCGAGACACCCTTCCGGCTCCGCCTACTTGACTCCGCCCCGACAACGACCGGCGTCCTGATGTTGAGCTACGCGGTCGAGCGCTGACTTCTTCGGGCATGGTCCACCTCGACAGTCAGCTCTGCGGCTCACCCGTCACACCGTCTAACAAGTCTTCACTGAATACAGCCGCCAGGCTTCCGGCACGCCCCTGAGTTCGTGCTCGCCCCGGTCCTCGAACTCGATCCCCGACCCCGCCACCAGGTCCTTGACGGTCGAGGAGACCAAAGCCTCGCTCGGGCCGGCGAGGGCGCCAACCCTGGCGGCGATGTGGACGGCAAGGCCACCGAGGTCATCACCCCGAATCTCGCACTCGCCGGTATGCAGCCCAACTCGAACCTCGATTCCGAGCTCCCGCGCCGCCTCGATGACGGCTTGCGCGCAGCGAATGGCCCGAGCAGGACCGTCGAAGGAAGCGAGGAAGCCATCACCCGTAGCCTTGATCTCCTTGCCCCGGAAACGCCGGAGGTGATCTCGCACCATGCGGTCGTGGGTGTCAAGAAGCGTGTGCCAGCGTGGATCCCCCATCGTCGCCGCGCGTGCGGTCGAGTCAACGATGTCCGTGAAGACCACCGTGGTAAGGATGCGCTCGATCTCCACTGAGGGTCGCTCACCTGTCAAGAACTCGGCAACCTCATCTGCCACGACATAAAGCTCGGGGGTACTGGTGCTGTCACCCCCAGGAAGCTCGACGAAGTTCGCGCCGGGGATGTGTTCAGCGAGATAGCGACCGTGTGCCACCGGAACGAGCGCGTTCTCCTTGGCGTGGAGCACCAAGGTCGGAGCCTGGATCAGCGCTAGGGCCGGCCGAACATCGCTTCGCAGGATGTAGTCGTACTGCGCCACGGCAGCGCGAGGCGTCGCTGAAGAACGGATGCATCTCGAGGTGAAGCGAACCCACTCCTGGTCGTGGGCCATGCTCGGGTTGGCAACACGCGTCAACTCGTCGGTCCCCCACCCCGCCGCGATGACCTGCACCAGAGCGTCGACAGCATCGAGCGAGGCTCCGACCGGGTAATCATCGGCTTCGATGTATCGCGAGGTTGTGTTGAGAAGGACGAGGGCGCTCACCAACTCGGGGTGCATGGCAGCCAACAGGATGGCGATCGGTCCTGCGTCCATCACGGCCAGGACAGCCGTCCGGGTCGATCCAGCCGCGCCGAGCACGGCCACTATGTCCTCCGTCCATTCCTCCCAGGTCGGAACAGCGGCGCGAGGGAACCCATCCGAGGCTCCTGAACCGCGGCGATCGAGCATGATGAGCCTGCTGAACGACGCCAGACGGTTGTAGAACTCGGCATACGCGGGGGACTCCCAAGCGAGTTCGATGTGACTCCCCATGCCGTAGGAATAGAGAAGGTCGAGTGGACCCTCACCCATCACCTGATAGGCGACGTCAGCATCGCCGACGGCGACGTACCTGGTTTCAGCGCCATGCATAGTCGAAGGACAGTTTGTCTCACTGGCTCGGCATTGTCGCCGGACGCTGGATCCGAGCTGTAGCGTCGGCGGCCGCTCGGGCTGCCCATGTCAGGTCTGTAGTCCGGCCGTGCCAGGCCGCAGGGAACACCCCCGGCGAACGAAATGGCGGAACTGCGCCATACCATGGGGCTGATGCCCGATTCCTGGTCCAACTTCTTCGCGACCATGGGTGGGGCGGCGGCTGCCCTCACCGGCCTGCTGTTCATTGCGGTGTCCTTGCGACCGCGCGATATCCGTGGGTCGAGCCTGATGCTGGGAAGAGCACGCTCGGCGTTCTATTCGTTCGCCGGCATCACCCTTGTCGCGCTCCTCGCCTTGGCGGGAACGGCTTCTCGCTGGATTGGCATCGCCCAGTTCGGGGTTGGAGTAGGGGTAATCGTCGTCTCCCTGCCCTTCACCGCCGCAGCACGTCGCGAAGGACTCTTGAACTATCGGAGGGCCACCGTCTATCACGCTGGCCTTCTCTTCGTCGCCGCCGGCGGCCTGCTGCGCGCATCCGGTGGCAATGCGCGTGACTACTCGGCTGTGATCGGCTTTGGGACCGTTCTGCTTCTGGCCATCGCCCTCAGCAACTCCTGGCAACTCGTTCTCTCCCACGATCCCGAGACGGGTGAGGGTGGGTCATGAGCCGCGCCGACCATCGCCAGGGGGGCGAGCCGTCGGAACCCTGCGCCCCGTCAGCTGAAGGACGAGATGCTCGGCCGTGGCCCGAAGCGGCGGTCCGGTGCCGAAAGCCCAGTCGATGTCGGTCGCCTCCAGGGTGTTGCCGCCGACGTCCGTGCCGAAGTGCTCATGGCCGCCGCCCCGAGTGAGGTCGTCGAGCACGATGCGGATCGTCGCATCGGGAGACCGGCGGGGCTCGCCGAGCGGCTCCGTGATGTCGAGGCCGTGGATGACGACGTGGCTGAGCGCCCCGTGGGATCCGCCGCCGGGCGGAGTCCACGAGTGAAGCGCCTCGGCTCGCAGGGCGCCGACCAGCTCGTCGGTGGGCAGCTGCGCGTCGCGGCCGGCGATCCGGTTGGAGAGCTGGCCGAAGTCGAAGTCGCAGTCGCGCAGCTCGGCCATGAACGCGGGCTCGTCGTAGCGGGCGGGCATCGTGAGATGGGCAACCACCTCTCGAATCCGCCAGCCCTCGCAGAGCGACGGTGTGTCCCATCGGTCAGGCGGGAGGCTGTCCAGTAGGTCGGCCAAGGCGAGATAGTCGGCCGCCACCGAGGTCTGCAGGTCGCCGTCCGGGTCAGTCATCCATGCTCCTTTGTCCAACTCGGGTGGCCACGTAGGCGCCAAAGCGGTCCAGGCTTGTCGCGAAACCTTCGCGTGCCTCCGTCGACCGATAGGCGTCGGGCACCTTGGTCTGATGAGTGACGACCTCGGTCCGCCCGTCGCCGAGATCGACGAATGTGATCCGGGTGTGCATCCCACTGCTGCGTTCGACCCACGCCAGCAGCGTCGGCCGCTCGATCTCGAGATAGACGGCACGCATCGTGTACTCGCTGGCGTCGACATCGTTGACCATCACCGTCTCGAACGCTCCACCGGGCCGCAGATCCACGGTGATGCCCTCCTCCGGGGCGGTCGTTCCCGTCGGGCCCCAGAAGTGTGTCAGGTGCTCGGGCTTGGTCATGCAGTCGAACAAAAGCTCCGGTGGCGCCTGGTGGACCCGCCGGTACGTGAACGACGTTGCGTCCGAGGGATCGGTCATCACCGTTTGGGTCCTGCGTCGCGGCGGCGGAGATCGGCGAGGTGGGCGTCGAGCCGGTCGTGACGCTCCGCCCACATTCGGCGGTGTTCCTCGATCCACGACGCGGCGGCATCGAGACGGTCGGGTTCGAGCCGGCAGGGACGGGACTGGGCTTCTCTGCCTCGTGACACCAACCCGGCGCGCTCGAGCACCTTGAGATGCTTCGACAAGGCCTGCTGGGTGATGGCGAACCGCCTCGTCAGATCCGCGATCGTCACGTCCCCCGCCTCGACCCTCTCGAGGATCGCCCGCCGGGTCGGGTCAGCGAGGGCCGCGAACATCGCGCTCAACTCGTCCTCGACAATCGTCATTCCTCACAACCAGGTCGTTGCACAACCTAGAGGTTGTCAAATTTCCGGAGAGACGTCAAGCCAGAGCTCGAAGCGACGCCGACGTTGGGCGACGACCCTCAGATGCGCTCGAGAATCGTGCCGGTCAGTCGGCTCCCCACTCCTCTTCCGTGGCGACCTTCAGCATCCACCGCGACCACACGTCTCGTGGGTCCTCGCCACGCCGCACGGCGTGGTCCTCGACCATCCCGCTCAGCACTTCGGCGGCGGCTTCGAGGATGGCGCGCCCCTCGGCGGGAACTGCGTCGTCGCTGCCAATGCGCTGGCGCCAGTCCTCGAAGCTCTCCGGTCCGGCCAGGTAGGCCGTGACGTACTGGCACTGACGCTGCAAGGCGTCGGTCCTTGCCATCCTGGGCTCCTTCTTCCCTACTCCGCACCAATGACCGTAAACGTCCTGCGCCCGGGTGGGAAGGCCCCAATCGCGAAAGACCTGGTAGATGGGGGTGAGGTGGGGAGTCCTCAGATCCGCTCGATGATCGTGCCGGTGGCCAGGGCGCCGCCACAGCACATCGACACCAGGGCCGTCGTCTGGTCGGAGCGCTCAAGCTCGTGCAGGACGGTCGTGATCAGCCGGCTGCCGGTGGCTCCGACCGGATGGCCCAGGGCGATGGCGCCCCCGTTGACGTTCACCTTGTCCATGTCCGGCTCGTGGACTCGGGCCCAGGACAGCACGACCGAGGCGAAGGCCTCGTTGACCTCGAACAGGTCGATGTCGGCCATCGTCATGCCCCCCTTGGCCAGCACCCGGCGGGTGGCGTCGACAGGCCCGTCGAGGTGGTAGTAGGGCTCGGAGCCGACCAGGACCTGGGCGACGATGCGGGCCCGAGGACGCAGGCCCGCTGCCCTGGCTCGCTCTTCGGACATCCAGAGAACGGCGGCGGCGCCGTCGGAGATCTGCGAGCTGTTCCCGGCCGTGTGGATGCCGCCCTCCCGCACCGGTTGCAGCTTGGCCAGGCCCTCGATCGTCGTGTCTCGCGGGCCCTGGTCGCGATCGACCAGCTGGCGCGAGCCTGTCGGACCCTCGGGACCGACAACCGGCGCCTCCACGGGGGCGATCTCGCGGTCGAAGCGCCCCTCCGCCTGAGCCCGCGCCGCGTGCTCCTGCGAGGCCAGGGCGAGGGTGTCGACCTCCTCGCGCGTGATGCCCCGACGCTCGGCGATGCGCTCCGCCGCGCCGAACTGGTCGGGCATGTCGGCGGGGTACCCCTCGGGGCGCGGTATGCCCGGGCCGTTGAAGACGTTCATCCCGAGACCCACCCGGCTCATGGCCTCGATCCCGCAGGCGATGCCGACGTCGACGGCGCCCGCCGTCACCAGGCCGGCGACGAGGTGATTGGCCTGCTGGGAGGACCCGCATTGGCAGTCCACCGTGGTGGCCGCAACCTCGAAGGGCAGGCCCGCACCCAACCAGGCGTTGCGGGTGATGTTCGACGCCTGCTCTCCGGCCTGGGTGACGCAGCCCCCCACGACCTGGTCCACCTCGGAGGGATCGACACCGGCTCGCTTGATGACCTCGACCTGGGCGGCGGCGAGGATGTCGGCTGCGTGCATGCCCGACAGCACGCCGTTGCGCTTGCCGATCGGGGTGCGTGCCGCCTCGACGATCACAGGCTGGCCCATGCGTGTTGCCTCCTTGTCCTCGCCTGGCCCGGTTCAGGTTATTGGAATCTGTTCTAGTCTGTGGCGGCCGCAAGACCAAGAGAAGGAGGGTCGATGGCCGACCTCGGATTCTGGAGCATCGCCGCGGACGATCCCGGCCATCTGGCGGTGGTGGACCCCGACGGCACAGAGATCAGCGCCGGCGAGCTGCTGGGGTCGGCCAACCAGCTGGTCCACGGGCTTCGTCAGCTCGGCCTCGCGCCTGGCGACTCGATCGCCATGGTGCTCCCGAACAGCGTCGAGGTGTTCGAGCTGTACCTTGCGGTGCTCCAGGCGGGCTGGTACCTGATACCGATCAACCACCATCTCGTCGGCCGGGAGATCGCCTACATCGTGGACGACTGCGACGCCCAGGTGTTCGTGGGCCACGAGCGTTTCGCCGACGCCTGCGCGGCGGCCGTCAAGGAGCTGGGGTTCCCCGAGGACCACTGTTTCGCGGTGGGCGCCGTGCCGGGCTTTCGGCCCTACCAGGAGCTGAAGGAGGGGCAGCCGACCGAGCTCCCGTCCGACCGTCGCACCGGTGCGGTCATGAACTACACCTCGGGCACGACGGGGAAACCCAAGGGCGTGCGGCGGTCGCTCCCGCAGGCCGATCCCGAGTCGAGCGCCATCGCCTCGGGAGGGATGCTGCTGTTGTTCGGCGTGCAGCCGCATGACGACAACGTCCACATCGTCGGCTCGCCCCTCTATCACACCGCCGTGCTGGTGTTCGGCGGTGGCGCGCTCCAGCTGGGCCACACGGTTGTTGTGATGGACAAGTGGACACCGGAGGGCATGCTGGAGCGCATCGACCGGTACCAGGTCACCAGCAGCCACATGGTGCCGACCCAGTTCCACCGCCTGCTGGCCCTGCCCGACGACGTGAAGGCCCGCTACGACCTCTCGTCGTTGCGTCACATGGTCCACGCCGCCGCGCCGTGCCCGGTCGACGTGAAGCGGCGCATGATCGAGTGGTGGGGGCCGGTGATCGACGAGTACTACGCCGCCAGCGAGGGTGGGGGCACGATGGTCCTGCCCGAGGACTGGCTGAAGAAGCCGGGCACGGTCGGCAAGGCGTGGCCCATCTCGGAGGTGGTGATCCTCGACGACGAGGGCAAGGAGCTGCCGCCCAACGAGATCGGGACCGTGTACATGTCGATGCCCGGGGTGGAGTTCGAGTACTACAAGGACAAGCAGAAGACCGAGAACAACCGGGTGGGCCGCTTCTTCACGGTCGGCGACGTCGGCTACCTCGACGAGGACGGATACCTCTTTCTCCGGGACCGGAAGGCCGACATGATCATCTCCGGCGGGGCGAACATCTACCCGGCCGAGATCGAGGCCGTCCTGCTCGGACATCCGATGGTCGGCGACGCCGCCGTGTTCGGCGTCCCCAACGAGGACTGGGGCGAGGAGGTCAAGGCCGTCATCGAGCCGGCGGCCGACGTGGAGCCCTCGCCCGAGCTGGCCGAGGACATCCTCGCCTTCTGCGCCGACAAGCTGGCCAGGTTCAAGACGCCGAGGTCGGTCGACTTCGTGGCCGAGATGCCCCGGGATCCGAACGGCAAGCTCTACAAGCGACGGCTGCGCGATCCCTACTGGGAAGGACGAGAGCGGGCCATCTGAACCGCCATGACTGAGAAGGTCACACTCCAGATCGACGGCCCCATCGCCACCATCACCAACGCCAACGTCGAGAAGCAGAACGCCTTCGACGACGAGATGGACGCCCGCCTGTGGGAGATCCTCGAGGAGCTGAGACATCGCCCTGGCCTCCGCGCCGTGATCTGGCGGGCCGAGGGGAAGTCCTGGTCGTCGGGTCGCGACGTGAGCATCATCGGCACGCTGACCAAAGCAGCATCGCACCACGAGCTCATGCTGACCGGCCACAGGGGCATCCAGCAGCTGTGGGAGCTCGATGCACCCGTCATCGTCGCCATCCAGGGGTGGGCGATCGGCGGGTCGTTCCAGCGGGCTCTCTTGTGCGACATCCGCATCGCCGCCGACGACGCCCGGTTCGCGCTGCCCGAGGTGTCCTACGGCGTCATCTCCGACACCGGCGGCGTGGGGGTGCTCTACCAGATGTGCGGCCACGGCCTGGTGAGCGACATGGTGCTCACCGGCCGCCGTCTCTCGGCCGGGGAGGCGCTGGGGTACGGCATCGTTTCGCGCGTCGTTCCCCGCGGCGAGCTCGATGCCACGGCGCGCGAGATGGCCGAGAAGATCGCCGCCGCGCCCGCAGCGACAGTGAAGATGGCCCGCCGGGTCATCGCCCGGCTGGCCCAGCCCCAGCAGCGGGCTTCGATGGGTGACGAGCTCATCTACCAGACGTTCGTCAACAAGAGCGACGACTACGCCGAGATGCGTGCCGCCCGGGCCGAGAACCGGCCTCCCGAGTACCGAGGGAGCTGAGCCGCAGTGGACGAGCTTCCGGGTCTTCCCCCGCCGCCTCCTCCGGGCGCCACTGCGCTGCCTGCGGGGACCTTCGACGGCGCCGCCGTGCTCGTGACCGGCGGCGGCACCGGTCTGGGCAAGGCCATCGCGTCGGAGTTCGCCCGACTGGGCGCGTCGCTCGCCATCGTCAGCCGCAAGCAGGAGCACCTCGACGCCGGAGAGGCGGCGATGAAGACGCTCGGCGCCCCGGTCATGACGGCCGCGTGCGACATCCGCGACCCCGAGTCGGTGGTCGCGGCCTTCGACGCCGCCACCTCCACCTTCGGCCTGCCCCAGGTATTGGTGAACAACGCGGCGGCCAACTTCCCCGTGCCGGCCGAGGACATGTCGCCAAACGCCTGGCGCACCGTCGTCGACATCACCCTCAACGGCACCTTCCTGTGCGCCCGTGAGTTCGCCCGGCGCCATCTCGCCGCTGGCTCCCCCGGGTCGATCATCAACGTCGCCGCCTCCTACGCCTGGACAGGAGGCCCTGGCTTCGCCCACTCGGCGGCGGCCAAGGCCGGGGTCAAGAACCTGACTGAGACGCTGGCCGTCGAGTGGGGGCCGTACGGCATCCAGGTCAACGGCCTCGTCCCCGGCCTGTTTCCCCACGAGGACATGACCGGCGACATCGAGTCCAACCTCGCACGAACGAGCGACAAGGACGCCTGCCAGCCGGCGATGCGCGTCGGGCAGCGCCAAGAGCTCGGGTGGGCGGCGACGTTCCTTGCGTCCCCATATGCCCGCTTCATCTCCGGTCACACCCTCGTGGTCGACGGTGCCAACTGGCAGCGACGGTCCCTCACCAACCCCGAGGTCGTCCCCGTACGCGAGCAGATGGGCAGGGGCCCCTTTATTTCTACGTAGTTCTACTGATGCTGTCGGCCGGCAGTTCCTTTATCCTCCCCTGAGAGGGCCGTGCAGTCCCGCCGAGGGGGGACTTGGCGCGAACACCGCCTGGTCGACGGCGGCGACCATGCGGTGTTCCGTGGCGACTCCCAGTTCGCCCCCAGCCAGGCCACGGGCGCGTTGGTCGGACCCTGAGGTGACGGCGAGGGCTAGCGTGCCGCGCGTGGCCGAGGACGTCGCCGACCGGATCGAGATCGACGACCTCCTCACGCGGTACGCCACCGCCGTGGACACGAAGGACTGGGAGCTCTACCAGACCGTGTTCACTGCGGACGCCGTGATCGACTACACGTCGTCCGGCGGGATCAGGGGCGGGCTGGCCGAGGTCACCAAATGGCTGGCGGAGTCGTTGGCCATGTTCTCGATGAGCCAGCACCTGGTGACCAACCGCGACGTTCGGGTGACAGGCGATACGGCAACCAGCCACAGCTACTTGTACAACGCCATGGGGCGAACCAAGCGGGACGGCACCCTGGATCTCATGTTCGTCGGCGGCGGCTACCGCGACAAGCTGCGGCGGACGAACGACGGTTGGCGGATCATCGAGCGCGTCCAGGACACGGCCTGGTTCAGCTCGTCGCCCGGGGCAGCGGGACCACCCAGACGCTCCTGAACGCTGGGCGAGGCGCCTGCGGCCGCCCCGCGGCCGGCCCGGATAGTCTGACGCGACGTCAAACAGTAGAGTGGGGGTCCCTGATGCTGGACTGCAAGATCGCCGGCGCCAGAGTGGTCGACGGCACGGGTTCGCCCCGGCGGCGGGCCGACGTCGGTATCAGTGGCGGCATGATCACCGCCGTGGGCGAGGTGGACGAGCCCGCCCGGCGCACCATCGACGCCACCGGCCTGGTCGCGGCGCCCGGGTTCATCGACATCCATACCCACTACGACGCCCAGGTCTTCTGGGACCCCAGCGCCAGCCCCTCTCCGTTCCACGGGGTAACCACGATCGTGGGCGGCAACTGCGGGTTCAGCATCGCCCCGCTGGCTCCCGAGCACGCCGACTACGTCCGGCGCATGCTGGCGAGGGTGGAAGGGATGCCCATCGAGGCCCTCGAGGCGGGGCTCGACTGGGACTGGGGCTCGTATGGCGACTGGCTGGACCGACTGGACGGCCGGCTGATGGTGAACGCCGGCTTCCTCGTCGGCCACTCGGCCGTGCGCCGGGCGGTCATGGGTGACGCCGCCGTCGGGTCGAAGGCCTCCGAGGAACAGCTGGAGGCCATGGTGCGCGTCCTGCACGAGTCGCTGGCCGCCGGCGGCCTCGGGTTCTCCTCGTCCCGGGCCCCGACCCACAACGACGGCGATGGCAAGCCCGTGCCTTCCCGCTCGGCCACGACCGAGGAGCTCATCGCCCTGGCCCGGGCGGTGCGCGACCACCCCGGCACGACGCTCGAGTTCATCCCGACGGTCGGCGCCTTCGAGGACGAGCACATGGATCTCATGACTTCGTTGTCGCTCGCCGCCAACCGCCCTCTCAACTGGAACCTCCTCGCCGTCGGCTCCCAGAACCCGGACGGCCCGAACAACCAGCTGCGGGCGTCGGACTACGCCGCCGAGCGGGGCGCCCGGGTGGTGGCCCTCGCCGTGGCCGACCCCGTCGAGGTGCGCCTCAGCTTCCTGTCCGGTTTCATCCTCGAGGCGCTGCCGGGCTGGTCGTCGACGATGAGCCTGCCGCCGGCCGAGAAGATGAAGGCCCTCAGCGACCCCGACGAGCGTCGCCGCCTCCGGGACGGGGCCGCGTCTCCTGATGCGGGCATGCTGCGGGCCATGGCCAACTGGAAGACCATGCGTATCGCCGAGACGTTCTCGCCCGACAACGAGGGCCTCGCCGGCCGGCTCGTGGGTGACATCGCCGCCGAGCGGGGCCAGGATCCCTTCGACGCCCTCGTCGATGTCATCGTGGCCGACGAGCTGCGCACCGGACTCCTCCTGCCCGCCGCCGGCGGTGATCCCGAGAGCTGGCGCCTGCGGGCGAAGATCTGGCGGGATCCGCGCGTCGTCATAGGGGCGTCCGACGCCGGTGCCCACCTCGACATGCTGGCCACGTTCATCTACACGACGTCCCTCATCGGTCCCTCCGTTCGCGACCGTCAGCTCCTTCCATTGGAGGAGGCGGTGCACATGATCACCGACGTGCCGGCTCGGCTGTACGGCATCAGGGACCGGGGCCGCATCGCCGAGGGATGTCACGCCGACGTCGTCGTCTTCGACGAGGACCGGGTCGCGCCCCATCGAGTCGCCACCCGCTACGACCTTCCCCGCGGTGCGGGCCGGCTCTACGCCGAGGCCGATGGCATCGAGCACGTGCTCGTCAACGGAACGGAGATCTTGGGCCCGGACGGCATCGGCGACCAGCTCCCGGGGACGCTGCTGCGTTCCGGCCGTGACACCGACACGGTGGAGGTGCCCGGCGGGCGTGGGTAACGGCAAGACGCGGGTGCCGGTCATCGAGGGCTGGTTCACGACCGACGACGACCATCCTCAGCTTCTCGGCAGCCGGTGCCGGGCGTGCGGCGCCCGCTTCTTTCCGAAGGCGGCCGCTTGTCGCAACCCGGAGTGCGGGCGCGGCGAGCTGGAGGAGGCGGCGCTGAGCCGGACCGGTCGAGTGTGGTCGTTCACGGACAACCGCTACCAGCCGCCGCCGCCGTACGTTGCGCCCGACCCGTTCGAGACCTACGCCATCGCCGCCGTCGAGCTGGCCGACGAGCGCATGGTCGTGCTGGGCCAGCTGGCGCCGGGGGCCGACGCCGACAGCCTCAGCCTCGGCGCCGAGATGGAGCTGACCCTCGGCACGCTGTACGAGGACGACGACCACGAGTACCTCGTCTGGAAATGGAGGCCCACCGGTGGGTGACGGAGACCGGCAGGTGGCGATCCTCGGCGTCGGGATGCACCCGTGGGGCAAGTGGGGGCGGAGCTTCGTGGAGTACGGCACGACCGCGGCGCGAGCGGCGCTCGACGATGCCGGCGTCGAGTGGAGCGACGTCCAGTTCGTCTCTGGCGCCGACACCATCCGCAACGGCTATCCCGGGTACGTGGCCGGGTCGACCTTCGCCCAGGCTCTCGGATGGTCCGGGGCGCGGGTGTCGAGCTGCTACTCGGCCTGCGCGTCAGGGGCGACCGCCATCGACATCGCCCGGGCGAGGATCCTGGCCGGCCTGTGCGACGTCGCCCTCGTGGTCGGCGCCGACACGACGCCCAAGGGCTTCTTTGCACCGGTGGGAGGCGACCGGCCCGACGATCCGGACTGGCTGCGGTTCCGGCTCCTGGGGGCCACCAACCCGACCTACTTCGGCCTGTACGCCCGCCGCCGGGCCGAGCTGTACGGCGCCACCGAGCGGGACTTCGCCCGGGTGAAGGTCAAGAACAGCCGCCACGGCGCCGGCAACCCGAACGCCCGCTACCGCAAAGCGGTGGCCGAGGACGAGGTGCTGGCCTCGCCCGTGGTCGCCAGCCCTCTGCGGCTCCTCGACATCTGCGCCACGAGTGACGGGGGCGCGGCGCTGGTGCTGGCGAGCCTCGATTTCGCCCGACGGCGTCGAGCGCGGCCGGTCAAGATCGCGGCCGTCTCCACGGTGACCCCTCGTTACCCCAACACGGTCATCGAGATGCCCAACTTCGCCACCGACTCGGCCGCCGGCGTGGCCCCGCCCGACCGGCCGTTTCGTGACTCGATCGCCCACGCCGCCTACCAGGAGGCAGGCATCGGTCCCGAGGATCTCGACCTGGCCGAGGTGTACGACCTGTCCACCGCTCTCGAGCTCGACTGGTACGAGAACATCGGCTTGTGCAAGGCGGGCGAGGCGGAGCGGCTCCTCAACGACGGTGACACCGCTCTCGGCGGGCGCATCCCGGTGAACCCGAGCGGCGGCCTGGCCTGCTTCGGGGAGGCGATCCCGGCCCAGGCCATCGCCCAGGTGTGCGAGCTGGCCTGGCAGCTGCGGGGCGAGGCCGACGGCCGCCAGGTCGAGGGGGCCAAGGTAGGCGTGACCGTCAACCAGGGCCTGTTCGGACACGGATCGTCGGTGGTGGTGACGCGATGAGCGAGGCCTACATCATCGACGCCGTGCGGACACCGGTCGGCAAGCGGAGCGGAGGGTTGAGCCAGGTCCATCCGGCCGACCTCGGCGCCCACGTCCTGAGGGCTCTCGTCGCACGGAACGACATCGACCCCGGCGCGGTGGAGGACGTGCTGTTCGGTTGCGTCGACACGATCGGGCCCCAGGCCGGGGACATCGCCCGCACGTGCTGGCTGGCGGCGGGACTACCCGATGAGGTGCCGGGCACGACGATCGACCGGCAGTGCGGCTCCTCGCAGCAGGCGCTCCACTTCGCCGCCCAGGCCGTGATGAGCGGCACCAACGACGCCGTGGTGGCGGGCGGCGTGCAGAACATGAGCATGATCCCGATCGCGTCGGCCCTCACCGCGGCCGAGCCCCTTGGCTTCTCCGACCCCTTCTCCGGCTCCTCCGGGTGGGTCGCCCGCTACGGCACCCAGGAGATCTCGCAGTTTCGAGGGGCGGAGATGATCGCCGACAAGTGGGGGATCTCGCGGGGGGACATGGAGCGGTTCGCGCTGGAGAGCCACCGGCGGGCCCTGCAGGCCGCCGAGGAGGGCCGGTTCGAGCGTGAGATCGTTCCCCTCGACGGCGTGGCGACCGACGAGGGGCCCCGCCACACCTCGCTCGAGAAGATGGCCGCCCTCCCCACCCTCGTCGAGGGAGGCCGCCTCACCGCCGCCGTGTCCAGCCAGATCTCCGACGCCGCTACCGCGACGCTCGTCGTCTCGGAGCGGGCGCTGCGCGACCACGGGTTGCGGCCCCGAGCCCGCGTCCACCACCTGAGCTGCCGAGGAGCCGACCCGGTCTACATGCTGACGGCGCCGATCCCCGCTACCGCGTACGCGCTGGAGCGATCGGGCCTGTCGCTGGACGACATCGATCTGGTCGAGATCAACGAGGCCTTCGCCTCGGTGGTGCTGGCGTGGCAGCAGGAGACCGGAGCCGACCTCGACAAGGTCAACGTCAAC
This sequence comes from Acidimicrobiales bacterium, assembly GCA_051985455.1. GTDB lineage: Bacteria > Actinomycetota > Acidimicrobiia > Acidimicrobiales > AC-9 > AC-9. The sequence continues at coordinate 1,603 of JBPYEI010000097.1, read as the reverse complement.
GGCGGCGCCATCGCCCTCGGGCATCCACTGGGCGCGACAGGCACCCGGCTCATGGCGACGCTGCTGTGCGAGCTGGAGCGAACCGGTGGTCGCTACGGCCTGCAGACGATGTGCGAGGGCGGCGGCCAGGCCAACACGACGATCATCGAGCGCCTGTCCTGAGCAGGCGGTGGCCGGCGGTCACGTCGGCGGTTCGTTGTCCTGGTTCACCGCTGAGTCCAGGTCGCCGGGAGGAGCGCCCTTCTCCAAGACCTTCGCGGCGGCGCCCATGGCGGCCACGACATCCCGGTGTTGGCCCAGAACGGACTCCTGCTCGTGGCACCAGTCCAACAACGTGTCGATGATCCGCGCTTGTTCCTGGTTGTCGTCCTCGACCGTTCCAAGCCGCGCTTCGGTCTCCTTCAGCTGTTGCCGCAGCTCATCTGCCTGCTGGCGCAGCTCTGCGATCTCGTTCACGAGCTCCTCGATTTCCTCCACTGCAGCGACTGCCCGGGCGGGAACTTCAGGAGCCGGGCGTACTTGGCTCTCCACCCGTTCTTTACGATGCGCTTGCCGCCGGGATCGCCACGAAGGACTCACACTCGTTCACCTACCCCGCTGGGAGGAACGGCATCGATCATCTCGTGAAGGAGCGCCCGCCGCCTCATCACGTCCGCCCCGCAAGCTCAGCCCCTGGCTCGTCGAGCTCCAACATCGGATCGCTGGCCAGGTCCTCCGCTCCCAGGGCCGTCAGAAAGCCGAGATCCTCGACCAGCCTGACCCAGCTCCTCGCCTGCGTCCTGTCGACATCCAGTGACGCGAGCAGAGTCGAGGAGAAAGCGTGATAATGCAGAGCCGCTCCGAGATCGGGGGCGCTGAGGATATCCTCAATCTCTGGTTGCTGGCGGGCCTCACCGACATAGGACGTGAGATCTGACGCCACGTAGGATCGCGCATTCTCGGCCAGCGACGGTCGTCGACTGTGCGTGGTCAGGAGATAGCGACCGACCCGATATCCCCAAACCAGGTGAGTCCATAGCTCGGCTCGGAGGCGACCGGGCGCAGGAGCGCGAAGGCTCTCGCCAAGCTCGAGAGCCTCTTCCTCCAGCAGGGTCTTGATCGCCTCCAGCGTCTTCGGGTCGGTGGGGTCGTAGTGGTCATCGTGTCCGTTCGCCGCTTCAATGAGCGCGATGAACCTGTCTTCGTCTCCCAACGACGAGGTCGCTGAGCACAGGAGGTCGAGGATCGGTGGCCGGGGTCTCAACCTGGTGGGGTTCTTGGGAGCAGTTGCGACGGCATCTTCCAGCTCATCGATAGCCGGACCCTGAGACGACATGTCAGCTGGAGGAGCAGCCTCCTCCCCGGTGCCAGAAATGAGCCGGTCCCGCAGCGCCATGCACCAAGCGACGTGTGCTTCGACGTCGTCACCGCCACGTGCTCGGTCGTCGGTCTCGGAGGCGTGGAGTGCTTCGAGGGCTCTGTCGACCAGCAGCCTCCGGCCCGTGGGCGTGGGACTGCGGGACGCCCGTCCAAGAACCATAGACGGGAGTCGCTCCAGCCATGCGGCTGCCTGTTCATCGTGTTCCCGGTAGGCGGCGGCGAGCTGAGCATCGGTCGCTACATC
>JBPYEI010000096.1:0-30226 GCA_051985455.1 Acidimicrobiales bacterium | reverse complement strand
CAGGGTCGGGAGCGCGCCAAGGCCACCATCCAGGAGGCCCAAGACCGGGTCGGCGAGGTCACCGAGGAGTCCCGCCTCGACCGAGAGCACGCAGCCAAGCTCCTCCAGGAGGCGAAGGCCGAGCGGGCCGAGGCGGAGGACGCCGCCGCCGAGCTGCTGGCCGAGTCACGACGCCTGGCGGCCGAGATCTCCGCCGCCGCCGAGGCCGAGCGGGCCGACACAGAACGGGCGGCGGCCGAGATGCTGGAACAGGCCCAGCTCGATCGCAACGAAGCCGCCCGCGACCTGGGGAACGTCCGCCAGCAGGCCGACGATCTGCTCGAGGAGGCCGAGTCGGAGCGGGCCAAGGCCGAGCAGGTCGCGGCCGAGATCGTGGAGGCCGCCCAGGGGCGAGCGGTCGCGATCGCCGAGGAGGCGGAGCGCGATCGCGACGACGCCGATCGCACCGTCGCCGCGGCCCACCAGCAGCTCGACCGGTTCACCGAGGAGACCGAGGCGGCGGCGGAGGACCGGGCGCACGCCGTGATGGAGGGCTCCATGGTGCACCTCGACGTGCTGCGCCGTGAGCTCGAGCAACTCGAAGAGCTGCGCGACGACACCATCGGCGAGCTGGCTCGCCTGCGCACCTCCCTGCAGCACCTGTACGTCTGAGAGCTGCCCCTCCTCGTCACCCGGAGGGCCTCCTCCACATGAACTAGTCTCAACCCAGAGGCAGCAGGTGATCGCACCTGGGGCCGGCGGCGGACTGTCGGCTTCGCGACTATAACGGACGCTTTGCCCGGCCCGGGCCTACAATGTGTGACCACCGCCACTAGTGGACATGTACTGGAACGTAAGATCTAGTCACGGCACCAGGTAGGCACTGCAGGAGGGGACATGTCGCTACGGACCGATCGGCGTTCCGCCAACGAGCTGTCTGATCAAGAGCTCGTCGCTCGGTTCCATGGCGGCGATGGCGAGGCGATCGAGACGCTCCTTCGCCGCTATCGCAGCTTCGCCCGCCGCAAGGCGCGCAGCTACTTCCTCGTCGGCTCCGACGCCGACGACGTCGAGCAAGAGGCCCTGATCGGCCTGTACAAGGCGGCGCGGGACTTTCGGTCCGACCGCCAGGCCTCTTTCCGAGCGTTCGCCGAGCTCTGCATCACCCGGCAGATCGTCACGGCCATCAAGACCGCCACCCGCCACAAGCAGCAGCCGCTCAATCAGTACGTCTCAATCTCGACTCCGCGCCCGGACGACGAGGGCGAGCGGTCGGTGGACAAGCTGCTCGGCCCGGACCCCGCCAGCGACCCGGCCGACCAGGTCGTCAGCCGGGAGGGCATGGACGAGGCCCGCAGATGCATGGCGGACCTGCTGACGTCCCTCGAGGTCGACGTCCTCCGCCTCTACGTCGAGGGCAACTCGTACCAGGACATCAGCGAGCGGCTCGGCCGGCACGTCAAGTCGATCGACAACTCGCTCCAGCGGATCAAGCGCAAGGTCAACCAGCGCCTGCAGCAGCAGGTGGGCGAGGACGCCCTCCTCGTCGGCTGACGCCGCGCCGCCGGCCGAACCTGGCCTACCCAGGGGGGCCGCATCGATGCGGCCCACGGCCGAGCGCGATGCCGCCGAACGCCGCCAGGAGGACGCCAGGCCCGAGGTAGTAGCCGACCTGGGTCGCCAGGCTCGCCAGCGATCTGGTGGGCAGGGTGCGCCCGTTGGCTCCGACGTGACGGATGACGGTGTAGGCGTCCGGTCCGATGACGAGCCAGGCGCCGGCGGCCGCGGCCAACAGCCCGGCGACCACCGCCACGCCACTCCAGAACGGCACACGGTCCCGGCCCGGCACGAAGCCGAGGAAGACGAGCCCGGCCAGCACACCGGCCGCGCCGGGAGCCAACTGGAGGTAGAGGTGATCAGCGGTGAGCTTCCACGCCCCCGAGGTGCCGAGGGTGTAGCCGAACTTCGGCCCGACGAAGGGGACGATGCCTGCCCAGGCGCCCACGATGATCGCTCCGATCCCTGCGATGAGCATGGCGGGCGACCACGGCGGACGGGCGGCGGCTGGTGCGGGCCGCAGCGTGGCCTCGCCCGGGTAGTACTCGTAGGGAGCGTTCGCCTGGGTGGCCATGGGATGCGCCTCCCGCGTGTAGGGATCCCCGGGGTAAGGCCCCCGGGGATCCGGGGCCCGTGCTCCCTCGCCGAACCTCTCCATCCTCGACTCCATTCAAACGAGCGACTCCATTCAAACGGGCCGGCGCCTCCGGTGTTTGACACCCGTCCCGACATCCCAGCCATCATGAGCGCCACTGCGAGCAGCGATGGCACGAGACACGAGACCGATATCGTCGGCGGCCGCCCCGCTGCGGGCGGCCGAGGCGCCCGATAGCGATCCGGCGCTCGTCCACGACGACGAGCTCACGCCGGCCGAGCTGCTCCGGCAGTACTGGTGGGTCTCGCTCCTCGGAGGGACCGTGGCCGGGTTGGCCGGGATCTTCGTTCTCGCCAATCCGGGGCGAACGCTCGCCCTCGTCAGCATCGCTCTCGGGGTGTACCTCGTCTTCTGGGGTGCAATGCAGCTGCTCGGAGGACTCGAGTCGCTGGGCGAGCAGGGTGGCCCGCTGCGCGCCATCCTCGGGCTGCTGGGCATCGCCGCCGGCGTGCTCGTCGTGACCCGGCCGATCCGAGGCGTCACCGTGATCGGCCTCGTGTTCGGCGCCTACCTGCTCGTCTCGGCCGCGACGGCCTTCGTCGCCGCCTCGACCAGTGGCGTCGGCCGGTCTCTCGATGTGATCCGTGGCACCGCGGATCTCGTGGCGGGGATCATCGTCGTGGCTTGGCCTGGCATCGGCCTGCTCACGCTGGCAGCCATCCTCGGCGTGTACCTCGTGGCGCGCGGTGTGCTCGACGTCAGTGGGTCACTGGCCCTGCGCCGAGGCGGCGCGGAAGCTTCGAGCCGATTCTGACGGGCGCGGCGGGGTCAGCCCGCCGCGCCGGGGGCGATGGGATCGAGGAGCAGCTCGGCGGTGCCTTCGCCCCCGCACTGCGGGCAGCGCTCGACGTGTCGCCACGAGCGAAGCAGCCGGGTTCCCGCCTCGTTGAGGACCACCACGAAGGACTCCGAATGCGGGTCGACGTCCAGGGCGAAGTAGGCCTCCCAGCGGCTGCGAGGAGGAAGCATCTCGTTGGCGGTGCCGCGAGGGACCCGGCAGAACACGCGCTGGCCCGGGTCGAACAACCACGTGCTGTTGCACGACTCGATGACGACCGTCCCGGGCCGCGACCACCGCTGCCGCCCTCGTGCCACCATTGCCCCATCATCCCTCGTGACCGACCTGAGCGTAAGTGGGGGGGTATTTCGGTTGGGTGACGATCCGGGGCGGTGCCACCCGCCGACCAGGGAGGACGTCCTGGCAGAGCCCCCTCCGATGCGAGACCATCTCCCTGTGACCAGCCGCCTCCTCCTGGTCGAGGACGACGAACGGATCCGGGCCTCGATGCGACTCGCGCTCGAGGACGAGGGCTACGAGATCGACGAGGCGCCGACGGCCGAAGAAGGGCTCGAGACCTTCGGTCAGCGCCCCGCCGACGTCGTGCTCATCGACCTGATGCTCCCGGGCATCGACGGCCTCGAGTGCTGCCGGGCGCTGCGGCGCGTCAGCGCCGTGCCCGTGATCGTGGTGACGGCTCGCTCCGACACCCACGATGTCGTCGCCGGCCTGGAAGCCGGCGCCGACGACTACGTCACCAAGCCCTTCGTGGCCAAGGAGCTGGCGGCACGCATCCGCGCCCTCCTGCGGCGCGTGCGAGCGGGTGACGGGGGATCGACGGCCATGGCGTTCGGCGATGTCGTGGTGGCCCCCGAGGAGGGCGCCGTTCGACGGGGCGACGAGGAGATCCACCTGACGCGCACCGAGTTCCATCTTCTGTGCGAGCTGGCGGGAAGTCCGGGCAAGGTGTTCAGCCGCGAGCAGCTGCTCGAGCGGGTCTGGGGCTACGACTACTTCGGCGACGGGCGACTGGTCGACGTCCACATCAGGCGGCTGCGCACCAAGATCGAGCCCGACCCCGCCAACCCGCGTCACGTGGTCACGGTGCGCGGGCTGGGCTACAAGCTGGTCTCCTGAGATGCTGGTCTCTTGAAATGCTGGTCTGTTGAGATGCTGGTCTGTTGAGATGCCAAGGCGGCACCGGCGACTGGGGCTGCGAGCACGGGTCACGGCCGCCTTCGCCCTCGGCGCCCTGGTGCTGTCGGTGGCGCTGTCCACCCTCACGTACTTCACCGCCCGCCAGTACTTCCTGAGCGAGCGACAGACCGCTGTGCTGCGCCAGGCCTACGTGAACGCGAACCTGGCGCGGGCGGCACTGCGGTCACCCCAACCGGACATCCCGCCCCTGCTGGCATCCCTGGACACCGCCCCCGGCTCCCGCTCGGTCCTGTACGACCGGGGCCGGTGGTTCGCCACCTCGCTGACCGTCGGCCGGGACGCCCTCCCCTCCCATCTCCGGTCCCAGGTCACCGGGGGGACGCCGGCCAGCCAGCGCTTCAAGCTGGCCGGCTCCCTGCAGATGGGCGTGGGCATCCCTATCCCGGTGGTCGGAGCCGCCTATTTCGAGGTGTTCTCACTCCAGGACCTGGACAACTCACTGCGGATCCTCGCCCTCACCCTGGCGGCCGGCTCGGTCGCCATCATCATCGCCGGCGTCTTCATCGGCCGGTGGGCGAGCGGGAGGGCGCTGCGACCGCTCGGCGACGTGGCCCAGGCCGCCGTGGCCATCGCCGGAGGGCGCCTCGACACCCGCCTGGAGACGTTCGACGAGGCCGACCTGGCCATGCTCGCTTCCTCGTTCAACCGCATGGCCGACCGGCTCCAGGAGCGGATCGAGCGGGAAGCGCGCTTCACGTCGGACGTGAGCCACGAGCTGCGGTCCCCGCTGACCACCCTGTCGACCGCCATCGGCGTGCTGGAGGCCCGGCGGGACGACCTTCCCCCGCGCTCGCGCCAGGCCCTCGACCTCCTGGCCGCCGAGCTGAGCCGCTTCCAGCGCATGGTGGCCGACCTCCTCGAGATCTCCCGTTTCGATGCCGGCTCGGCCGAGCTCTCGCTGGACGACGTGCGCGTCGACGAGCTGGTCCAGCACGCCGTGCAGGCGGGGGGGAACGGCGCGTTCCCGGTGGAGCTGGCACCGGACGTGGCGGGCCTGCAGGTCTCGGTCGACAAGCGCCGCATCGAGCGGGTGGTCGCCAACCTGGTCGAGAACGCCGCCGTCTACGCCGGGGGTGTGACCCGCCTGGCCGTGGAGGCGAGCCACGACCGGGTCCGGCTGATCGTCGAGGACGCCGGCCCCGGCATCCCTGCCGAAGGGCGGGAGCGCGTCTTCGAGCGCTTCTTCCGGGGCTCGGCTGCGGGCCGCCGTGGCGCGGGCGACGGCTCCGGTCTCGGCCTGGCCCTGGTGGCCGAGCACGTCCGCCTCCACGGCGGCCGGGTCTGGGTCGACGACCGCCCCGGCGGCGGGTCGCGGTTCGTCGTCGAGCTCCCCATCCGGCCCGAGGCGCACGGGCCGGTGTCGAAGGCACCGGTGGTATGAGGTCGCCGTGAAAGCCGGAGGAGCAGGCCTCCGTTCGCGGCTGTCCCATCTGACGGCGGCAGCGGCCGTCATGGTCGGCGCCGGCACCCTCGTGGCCTGCGGGATCCCCGCCGACTCCCAGCCCCAGGCCCTGGCCCGCAAGGACATTCCCTTCGACCTGCTGGCACCGTCGACGACGATCGCCGCGCCGGGCTCCCCAGGCGCTCGGGTGCCCCTCAACGTCTACCTCGTCGGGATCACCGGGCTGGTGCCCGTGAGCCGGGATGTCAGGGCGCCGGTCACGCTTTCCGAAGCCCTGAGCGCGCTCCTCGGCGGGCCCACCGACGCCGAGGTGGCGAACGGGCTGCGGACTTCCGTCAGCGCCCAGACGTCGCTGTCGGCCGGCGTCGTGGGTTTCGGCGTCGGGACCGTGGACCTCGGTGGCGCCTTCGGCCAAGTGGGTGGCCAGGAGCAGATCCTGGCCGTCGCTCAGCTGGTCTTCACCGCCACCTCGGTGCCGGGCATCGTCAAGGTGCAGTTCACGCTGGGAGGTCGCCCGGTCGAGGTGCCCGCCGGCGACGGGACGCTGACTCAGGGGCCGCTGGGACGCTCCGACTTTCCGTCCCTCGGAGGCTGAGCCAGCTCGTCGCCGTTCTGCCAGGCCAGGCGGGGGGCGTCGGCCCACAGCCGCTCGAGGTCGTAGTACCGGCGGGCTTCTTCGAGGAACACGTGTACCACGACGTCGCCGTAGTCGAGGAGGATCCAGCGGGCGTCGTCGAGGCCCTCCACCCGGACCGGACCTCCTGCTCCGGCCGCCTTGACGCGCTCCTCGACCTCCTCGGCGATGGTGCGTACCTGACGCGGGTTGCCACCGCTCGTGATCACGAAGGCATCGGTGATCGACAGGAGGGGCCCCATCTCCAGGACGACCGTGGACTCGCCCTTCTTGTCCGCCGCGGCCCGAGCGGCGACCGCTGCCAGCGACCGAGCCCGGTCGGCTCCGGCACCGAGTCCGCTCCCGAGTCCGCTCGGCCTCTCGATCGTGCTCACCTACCGCCAGCGTACAGACCGCGCTGGCGGATGAGGCGGACCGCCGGCTCCGGTACGAGAAAATCGAGGGGCCGCCCATCGGCGGCTCGGGCGCGCAGGTCGGTGCTCGAGATGTCGAGGGCGGGGATCTCGACGCTCACCGCCTTCCAGTCCGACAGGGGCTTGGTCGGGCGCACGCCGGGGCGGTTGACGACGACCAGGGTCACCCGCTCCCGCACCGCCTCGACGCGCTCCCAGGTGTCGAGGTCGTCGGCCACGTCCGCCCCGATCACGAGGAACAGCTCGGCGTCCGGATCGTGCCGCGAGAGGTCATCCAGGGTGTCGGCGGTGTAGGAGGGCCCGCCCCGCTCGACTTCCATCGGGCTCGCCTCGATGCCGTCCACGCTGGTAACGGCCGCTTCCACCACGGCGAAGCGGTCGGGCGCGGGCGTGACCGCTCGGGCGTGCTTCTGCCAGGGCTGGTTGGCGACGACCATGAGCACCCGGTCGAGCTCGAGGGCGTGACGGGCGTTGACGGCGGCCACGAGGTGACCGACATGGACGGGGTCGAAGGTCCCCCCGAAGACACCAAGCCGTTCTCTGGGTGGCTTCGGCGCCAAGACTAGGTGCCGGCCATCCTGGCCACGACCGGGGCGAAGGCGTCGACGTCGCCATCGTGCACCACCCAGTAGCTGAAGCCGTACTCCTCGCGACGGCGGGCCAGCGTCTCGCAGATCTCGTCGACCGTGCCGACCAGGGCGATCGGGACCTCGAGGATCTCCTCGGTGCTCAAGCCGAACGCCGGCGCCATGGACTGGAGCAGCTCCCGGCCGTTGGGCACGATCTGCACCGCGAACGACAGCAACTGCAGCTCGAGCTGGTCGAAGCGGCTGCCGGCCGCCTCCCTGACCCACTGCACCCGCTGGCGGAAGTGGCTCGCCGTCGCCGTGGCCGCCACCTCGGGTCCGACATAACCGGCGGCCAGGTTGGGGTTGATGCCCACGATGTCGGCCTCAGTCGCCGCCAGCCCGAGCACTCGCGGACTCCCTCCGCCGATGATGATGGGCGGATGCGGCGTCGCCCGGGGCGGGGGCCCGCCGGTGGCGTCGTGGATCCGGTAGTGCTCGCCGTCGACGGTGACCTTGCCCTCCGACCAGAGGCCCTTGATGACGGCGACGGCTTCGCGGAGCCGATCGACTCGTCGGCCGGGGCGGTCGTAGACCAGGCCGGCCTCGTCGTAATCGCTGCGCATCCATCCTGCCCCGATGCCGAACTCCGTGCGTCCCTCGCTCACCAGGTCGAGGGTCGCCATCTCCTTGGCCAGGAACAGTGGATGGCGGTAGTCGTTGCCGAACACCAGCGAGCCGACCCGGAGGCGCTCGGTCGCCTCGGCCGCGACGGTCATGGCCACGATCGGACCCCACTGGTCACCCAGGTGATCGGGCACGTAGAGGGTCGAGTAGCCGAGCTCCTCGGCCCGACGGGCCAGGTCCCGCCAGGCCGGCCCGCTGGCGGCCCGGCTGGCCTGCACTGCGAAACGGAAGGGATGCGCCACGGTCGGAGGCTAGTTCAGCCTGGTAAGCGCTTTGCCAACCGGCCCGGCCTCGGCCACGCTGGGGTGGTGAGCCCCGAGCGCACCTCGAGCGATTGGCATCCGCGGAGCTGGCGCGAGCGGCCCGCCGCCCAGCAGCCCCCGTGGCCCGACGAGACCGAGGTGGACGGCGTCCTCAAGCACCTCTCCACTCTGCCGCCGCTCGTGTTCGCAGGCGAAGCCCGCCGCCTGACCCAGGCCCTGGCACAGGCGGCACGAGGCGAGGCGTTCGTGCTCCAGGCGGGCGACTGCGCCGAGTCGTTCGCGGAGCTGAACGCCGACTCCATCCGGGACAAGCTCAAGGTCATCCTCCAGATGGCGGTGCTCTTGACCTACGGCTCGGGGGTGCCGGTGGTGAAGGTGGGCCGCATGGCGGGACAGTTCGCCAAGCCCCGCTCGGTGCCCACCGAGGACGTGGGCGGCATGGAGATCCCGTCCTTCCGGGGCCACATCGTCAACAACGAGGCTCCGACGGCCGAAGCGCGCACGGCCGACCCCAGCCGCATGGTCGCCGCCTACCACCAGTCGGCGACGACGCTCAACCTGCTCCGGGCCTTCACCAAGGGCGGCTTCGCCGATCTGTCCCAGGTCCACACCTGGAACCAGCAGTTCGTTGCCTCCAGCGCCGAGGGGCGCCGCTACGAGGCGGTGGCCCGCGAGATCGAACGGGCCCTGCGGTTCATGCGGGCGTGTGGCATCGATCTCGAGACCGAGGCGGCCCTGCACCAGGTCGAGTTCTGGACCTGCCACGAGGCCCTGCTCCTCGGCTACGAGGAGGCCCTGACCCGGCAGGACTCGCTCACCGGGGACTGGTACGACTGCTCGGCCCACATGCTCTGGGTGGGCGACCGGACCCGCCAGCCAGAGGGCGCCCACGTGGAGCTGCTCTCGGGGCTACACAACCCGGTGGGGGTCAAGGTCGGCCCCACGGCCAGCGTCGGCGACGTCGTGAGGCTGTGCGAACGCCTCGACCCGCAGCGGACGCCGGGGAGGCTCACGCTCATCACCCGCCTGGGTGCGGCGAGGGTGGAAGAGGCGCTGCCGCCGCTGCTGCGAGCTGTTGTCGACGCCGGCCACCCCGTGGTGTGGGTCTGCGACCCCATGCACGGCAACACGTTCGTGAGCGACGGAGGACGCAAGACCCGTCGGTTCGACGACGTGCTGACCGAGATCCAGGGCTTTTTCAGAGGACACCGGGCCGAAGGCACCTGGCCCGGAGGCGTCCACGTGGAGCTGACCGGCGACGACGTCACCGAGTGCCTCGGCGGGGCCGAGGAGGTCCTGGAGGACGATCTCGACCTGCGGTACACCACCACCTGCGATCCTCGGCTGAACGCTCGCCAGTCGCTCGACCTCGCCTACCGGGTGGCCGAGCTCCTCCGGACCTGATATCCGAGCTCCCAGAAGCAGGAAAACCCGACCCGAGAGGTAAACTTTCCCGCCAGTGTCCCTGGCTCCCGCCTACGAGCTGTCCAACCTCGACGCCCTCGAAGCGGAGGCCGTGTTCATCTTCCGCGAGGTGGCGGCCGAGATGGAGCGCCCGGTGCTGCTGTTCAGCGGCGGGAAGGACTCGGTCGTGCTCCTGCGCCTGGCCGAGAAGGCCTTCCGGCCCGGCCGGTTCCCCTTCCCCGTGATGCACGTGGACACCGGGCACAACTTCGCCGAAGCGCTGGAGTTCCGGGACCGGCGCATGGCCGAGCTCGGGGAGCGTCTCCTGGTGGCCTCGGTGCAGGACTCGATCGATCAGGGACGGGTCGCCGACGAGGAGGGACCGAGGGCGTCGCGCAACCGGGCGCAGACGGTGACGCTGCTCGACGCCATCGCCGAGGGCGGCTTCGACGCCTGCTTCGGGGGTGCCCGCCGTGACGAGGAGAAGTCCCGGGCCAAAGAACGCGTCTTCTCGGTTCGTGACGAGTTCGGTCAGTGGGATCCCAAGAACCAGCGGCCCGAGCTGTGGACGCTCTACAACACCCGGATCCGCCAGGGCGAGCACATCAGGGTCTTTCCGCTCTCCAACTGGACCGAGCTCGACGTCTGGCAGTACATCGAGCAAGAGCAGCTCGAGGTGCCCTCGATCTACTTCGCCCACCGCCGGTCGGTGTTCGCCCGCGACGGAATGCTGCTCGCAATGGGCCCCCACCTGCAGCTGCTGCCGGGCGAGGAGCCGTTCGAAGCCATGGTCCGCTACCGCACCGTCGGCGACATGACATGCACGGGCGCGGTCGAGTCGACCGCCACCACCGTCGGCGACGTCATCGCCGAGGTGGCTGCCACCCGGATCACCGAACGGGGCGCCACCCGGGCCGACGACAAGCTCTCCGAGGCGGCCATGGAGGACCGCAAGCGCGAGGGGTACTTCTGAGATGCGGGCCGACCTCCTCCGGTTCACCACGGCAGGCTCGGTGGACGACGGCAAGAGCACCCTGATCGGTCGCCTGCTGTACGACGCCAAGTCGCTGTTCGAGGACCAGATCGAGGCCGTCGAGCGGACCAGCACCCAGTGGGGGTTCGACTACGTGAACCTGGCCCTGCTGACCGACGGGTTGCGCGCGGAACGGGAGCAGGGCATCGCGATCGACGTCGCCTACCGCTATTTCGCCACACCCCGGCGCAAGTTCATCATCGCCGACACTCCGGGGCACGTGCAGTACACCCGCAACATGGTCACCGGCGCCTCGACCGCCGACCTGGCCCTCATCCTGGTGGACGCCCGCAAGGGCCTCACCGAGCAGAGCCGTCGCCACGCCGTGGTGGCCAACCTCCTGCGTATCCCCCACATGGTCGTGTGCGTCAACAAGATGGACCTTGTCGACTGGGACCAGGACGTGTTCGAGGACATCAAGGACGACTTCCGCCGCTTCGCCAGCCGCTTCGACGTCGCCGACATCGTGTTCATCCCCGCCTGCGCCCTTCACGGTGACAACGTCGTCGACCGATCGGCCAACATGACGTGGTACCAGGGCACGCCCCTGCTCCATCACCTCGAAGAGGTGCACATCGCTTCGGACCGCAACCTGGTCGACGTCAGGTTTCCGGTCCAGTACGTCATCCGCCCTCGCAACGACGCCCATCACGACTACCGCGGGTACACCGGCCAGTTGGCCGCCGGCGTGCTGCGCGTCGGCGACGAGATCGTGGTCCAACCGTCGGGTCTGACCTCCAAGGTGGCGGCCATCGACACCTACGACGGCAGCGTCGACGCGGCGTTCCCGCCCATGTCGGTCACGGTGCGGCTCCAAGACGACATTGACGTCTCTCGTGGCGACATGCTCTGCCGCCCCCACAACCAGCCGACGGTCGGACAGGACATCGAGGCCATGGTGTGCTGGCTCACCGAACGTCCGCTCCAGGCCAACGGGCGCTACGCCCTGAAGCACACGACGCGCTCGGCCCGGGCGGTCGTGAAGGAGCTGCGCTACCGTCTCGACATCAACACCCTCCACCGCGACGAGGAGTCCACCGCGCTCGGGCTCAACGAGATGGGCCGGCTTCACCTCCGAGTCACGGCGCCACTCATGTTCGACGACTACCGACGCGACCGGGCCACCGGCAGCTTCATCCTCATCGACGAGGCGTCCAACGCCACCGCCGGTGCCGGGATGATCCTCGGCCCCGCCTGAGCACCCCTGCCGCGGTCAATCAAGAGCTGGGACCCTCGCCAGGTGGGCGATGTCGTTGTAGCGGAGCAGCCGCCACTTTCCGTCCTGGCGCTCCCACTCGGTGATGGACGTGTTGCGGGTGCGGAGGTCCAGTCGGGTGCCGTCGTGGGCCAGGCCGAGGAACGCGACCAGCGAGGCGTTCACGACGCCACCGTGGCAGGCGACGACCACGGTCTCGCCGTCGTGGCGGTCCGCCATTGCCCGCAGCGCGGTATCGACCCGGCGCAGGAAAGCGGACCAGCTCTCGCCGCCGGGCGACAGCGGCCGATCGGGGTCGGCGGTGAAGTCCGGAGGTGGGTAGACGCGGGTGAACTCCTCCCAGGTCATACCGTCGCTCTCCCCCGGGTGCAGCTCACACAGGTTGCAGTCGGTCGTGAGCTCGAGGCGGCCAAGGGCGGGGGCGATGATCTCGGCCGTCTGGATGGCCCTGGGCAGGACGCTGGCGTAGAAGGCGCTGGCCTGGCGCATTTCGCCTGTCGCCTCCCAGCGGGCCCGCAGGGCCTCGGCCTGGACCACCCCCAGCGGGGAGAGGCCCCGACAGCCCTGGTGTCCGCCGACGATTCCGCGGGCGTTGCAGTCCGCCTCGCCGTGGCGGACGAGCACCAGACGCGTCGACGGGACGGGGTCCGTCAATCCAGCTCCTGCACGAAGTGCTCGAGCTGACGCAGGTTGCGACACTCAAAGGTGCCGTCGCAGTGGGCGGCGTACTCGGAGAGGATCGAGTCGCCGGTATCCCAGTAGGAACGCGGTTCCGGGTCGAGCCAGTAGACATGTCGGGCGCGCCGGCGGACCTCCTTCAGGACCCACGACTGGGAGGCGTGATAGTTGTTGCGGGCGTCGCCGAGCAGGATGACGCTCGTCTTGGGCGAGACCTCCCGTCCCCATCGCTCCCAGAACGTCTCGAAGGCGTGCCCGTAGTCCGAGTGGCCGTCGACCCAGATCACGTCGGCTTCGGTGTTCACGCGGTGGACCGCCTCGGTGATGTCCTCGGTCCCTTCGAAGAAGCGGGTCACCTCGTCGATGCCGTCGATGAACACGAAGCTGCGCACGCGGGAGAACTGGGAGCTGATGGCGTGGGTGAGCTGCAGGGTGAAGCGGGCGAAGGCGGCGACTGACCCGGAGATGTCGGCGATCACGAAGATCTCCGGCTTGCTCGGTCGCGGATAGCGGTACTTGGGCTCCGCCGGCACCCCGCCATAGGAGAGTGAGTGGCGCACGGTGTTGCGGAAATCCAGCGCACCCTTGCGGCCGTGTCGCCGCTTGCGGGCGAGCCGCACGGCCAGCTTCCTCGTGAGGGGGTGGATGGCACGGCGAAGGGCGAGCATCTCCTCGCGGGACGCGTGCATGAAGTCGACGTCCTCGGGCAGCGGCTTGCGGAGCGTCTTCGCCACGGCCTGAGCACCACGGTCGGCCACCAGGCGGCGGCGGATCTCGGCCTCCACCTCTTTGCGGAGGCGGTCGAGGCGCGACTCGTACTCGTCCCTGGCCAGCCGCTCCTCCAGCGGCGTCAGCCCCCCCGAGGCATCCTGGGCCCCTTCCATCAAGCGGGCGAGGACAGCGTCGAGATCGAGCTTTCGCAGGGTGCGGTAGAGGTAGTAGGTCCCGCCCACAGGCCGGCCCGGCTCCATGCCCGAGTAGCGGGTGACGGCCTGGCGCGCCACCGCCGACATCACGGCCTCGTCGGCGTCCATCAGGGCGCGGTACAACAGCTCGGCCAGCTGCTCGGGGCTCATGGCGTCCATGGCCCCACCCCGAGTCTGCGGTCCGTGGTCCGCCGGGGGCCGGCGACCGTCGCCGTTGCCGTCGCCTTCGTCGCCCTTGATGTCGTACTCCGGGCCCCGGAGCGAGAAGTAGACCTCGAAGACCGTCTCGAAGGCCTTCCAGTGGGCGTTGCTCTTCACGAGGGTGGCGCCGAGCGCGTACTTGAACGCCTCGCGGTCCTCGAGCGGGATGTGGCGGACCGCTTCGGTGGCGTCCAGGTTCTCGGTCAGCGAGACGGGCAGACCCGCCGCCCGCAGCTCGGAGATGAACCCAGCCAGAAGATCGAGCACGGTCGCTCTCGCGCGGCGCTCAGGCGCCTTCGGCGACCGACAGCTCCTTGGCCGCCTTCTCGATGTCGCTGCGGTACTTGAGCAGGATGTGGAGCGTGTCCCGGGCCTGCTCGGCTCCGATCGAGTCGGCCCCGAGCAGCACCAGCGTCCTGGCCCAGTCGAGGGTCTCGGAGACCGAGGGATGCTTCTTCAGCTCGAGGCTGCGCAGCGACCGCACGATGCGCACGATCTGGTCGGCCAGGTGGTCGGAGATCTCCGGCACCCGGGTGAGCACGATCGCCTTCTCCCGATCGAGCTCGGGGTAGTCGATGTGGAGGTACAGGCACCGGCGCTTGAGCGCCTCGGACAGCTCGCGGGTGTTGTTGGAGGTGAGGAAGACGAGCGGCAGCTGGGTGGCCGTCACCGTTCCCAGCTCGGGGATCGAGACCTGGTAGTCGGACAAGACCTCGAGCAACAGGGCCTCGGTCTCGACCTCGACCCGGTCGACCTCGTCGATCAACAGCACGACCGGCTCGGTGGCCCGGATGGCCTCCAGCAGAGGCCTGGTGAGGAGAAAGTCCTCGCTGAAGATGTCCTCCTCCAGCTCGCTCCAGGACCCACTCGGGGTCGCCTCGGCGCCGACAACGCTGGCGCCATCAGTGGTGTCGACCACGCGCTGGGCCTGGATGCGCAGCAGCTGCTTCTTGTAGTTCCATTCGTAGAGGGCCTTGGACTCGTCCAGACCCTCGTAGCACTGGAGACGGATCAGCCGGCTCTCCGTCATGGCGGCGACGGCCTTGGCCAGCTCGGTCTTGCCGACACCGGCCGGTCCCTCCACGAGGACCGGCTTGCCCAGCCGGTCGGCCAGGTACACGACTCCGGCGATGCCCTCGTCGGCCAGATAGGAGACGTCGGCGAGCCCCTCGCGCACGTCGGGCACCGATTCGAACCGCGGCCCCAACACTTTCACGTTCGTACCTGCCCTTCTCCGTGGATCACGTACTTGACGGTCGTCAGCTCGCGGAGCCCCATCGGTCCGCGGGCATGCAGTTTCTGGGTGCTGATCCCGATCTCCGCCCCGAGTCCGAGCTCGCCACCGTCGACGAACCGCGTCGACGCGTTCACCAACACGGCGGCGGCGTCCACTTCCCGGGTGAAGCGGGTCGCCGCCCGAAGGTCGTCCGTCACGATCGCCTCCGAGTGGCCCGAGCCGTAGCGGCGGATGTGGTCGATGGCGGCGTCGAGCGAGTCGACCACGGCCACGCTGAGCTTGAGGTCGAGGAACTCGGCGGCGAAGTCGTCCTCGGTGGCGGTCTGGATCCCAGGAAGGATCCGCGTCGTCGCCTCGTCGCCCACCAGCTCCACACCTTCGAGAGCAGCCCGGGCCCGCGGTAGGAACGTCTTGGCCACGTCCCGGTGCACGAGCAGCGACTCGGCTGCGTTGCACACGCTGGGTCGCTGGGTCTTCGCGTTGACCACGATGGCCAAGGCGGTCTCGAGATCGGCGGCGGCATCCACGTAGACGTGACAGTTGCCATCGCCGTCGATGATGTACGGCACCGTGTCGTGCTCGAGCACCGAGGCGATGAGCGAGGGACCGCCGCGCGGCACGAGACAGTCGATCATCCCGCGGAGCTGCATGAACTCGCGCGCCGACTCCCTGCTCGCGTCCTCGACCAGCACGACGGCGTCCGCCGGGAGCCCCGCCTTGGCGCAACCCTCCCGGAGGAGGGCGGCGATGGCCTGGTTGGACCTGAGCGCCGCCGACGAGCCCCGCAGAAAGGCGGCGTTGCCCGACTTCACGCACAGCCCGGCCGCGTCGCTGGTGACGTTGGGCCGGTTCTCGTAGATGATGCCGACCACGCCCAGCGGGACCCGGACGCGGGTCACGCGCAGTCCGTTGGGTCTGACCCAGCCCTCGACGACCTCGCCCACCGGATCGGGCAGGGCCGCCACCTGGCGTAGCCCCTCGGCCATGCCCTCGACGCGTGCCGGGGTGAGGCGCAGACGGTCGACCACGGTGGGAGTGATGTCCGCTCGTTGAGCCCGGCCCACGTCCTCCGTGTTGGCAGCCATCAGCTCGCCCTCGGCGCGGACGATGAGCTCGGCGGCGGCGACCAGGGCAGCGTCCTTGGCCCCGGTGCTGGCCCTCGCCAGGTGCTGCGACGCCCGGACCGCACGACGGCCCAGATCGGCGAGCGAGACTTCGGGCATGGCCCCAGCCTAACCGGCGGCCCGTCGACTCTTGACCGACCGGTCTAGGACGCGGCTGCCGGCGCGTGCCCCATCCCCGCTCGGGGCGGCGAAGCCGCCGGCAACACAGCCATACTTGGGCGTGACGAAGCCTGCCATCAGGAAGGCGGTTCCCGGTGACGTGGCGCCGCTGGCCGGCGCCCTGGCCCGTGCCTTCGACGACGACCCCGTCATGGGCTGGCTCTTTCCCGACCCGACCGGACGGAAGAGGACCCTGCCGAAGTTCTTCTCCGTCCACCTGACCAAGATCGTGCTGCCCCACGGCGAGGTCTACACGAGCACCGACGTGGCGGGAGGCGCGCTGTGGGAGCCACCGGGCAAGTGGCGGCTGGGACCGTGGGGACAGCTGCGCATGTTGCCCGATTTCGTGCGGCTGTTCGGCCGGCGGCTCGCACTCGCCTCGCGGGGCCTGAACCTGGTCGAGGCCCGCCATCCCCGGGAGCTGCACTGGTACCTGGCCGTCCTGGGAACCGAGCCCGCCCGCCAGGGCCAGGGGCTCGGCTCCGCCCTGATGGGCCCGATCCTCGAGCACTGTGACCAGGAGGGGATGCCGGCGTACCTGGAGTCGTCCAAGGAGTCCAACATCGCCTTCTACAGCCGTCACGGCTTCGAGGTGACAGGCGAGATCCGGCTGCCGGACGGCCCCCTCGTCTGGCCCATGTGGCGCCCGGCACACTGACGAGCCAGAGCCCGGAGAACGGCGCCGAGGGCGTAGCATCGGGTTCATGGCCAATCTGATAACCCGGTGGTGGCGGTACTTCAGCGCCTCCGCGAACAGCAGGTTCAACGAGCGGGCCGACCCCAAGATCCAGCTCGAGCAGGCGATCGGCGAGGCCCAGCAGCAGCACCGCCAGCTGACCGAGCAGGCCGCCAACGTCATCGCCAACCAGAAGCAGGCCGAGATGCGCCTGAACCGGTCCATGGAGGAGCTCGGCAAGATCAACAACTCGGCTCGCCAGGCCGTGCTGATGGCCGACGAGGCCACCAAGAAGGGCGACGCCACCCGAGCGGCCGAGCTCACTCAGGCCGCCCAGGCCTTCGCCAACCGTCTGGTGGCCACCGAGCGGGAGGTCGACTCGCTGAAGACCCTGTCCCTGCAGTCGGCCCAGGCGGCCGACCAGGCCAAGCAGGCCGTGGTCCAGAACTCGGCGGCGCTGCAGACCAAGCTGACCGAGCGCCAGAAGCTGCTGTCACAGCTCGATCAGGCCAAGATGCAGGAGCAGATGAACCGGGCCATGACCTCGCTGTCGGCATCGGTGGGCCAGGACGTCCCCACCCTCGACGAGGTCCGGGACAAGATCGAGGCCCGCTACGCGCGAGCCCTGGGCGCCTCGGAGCTCGGGTCTCAGTCGGTCGAGTCGCGGATGCTCGAGGTGGAGCAGGCCCAGATCAACACCGAGGCCCAGGCCCGTCTGGACCAGATCCGTGAGCAGCTCGGCCTACCTGCCGCGGGCGGGCAGGCCAGCCTCGAGAGCGGGACCAGCGCAGCCCTCGGAGCGGGTGCTGCCGCCGACGAGAAGGACGACGCCGGCGCCGCCGCGCCGGGCGCCAAGCCGGAGACCCCGGCGCCCGCCAACCCTCCCGGCGACGGCACCAAGTAAGCCGACAAGCGGGCCGACCGGCTACGAACGCCAGGGTTGGTTGCCGTACCGGTCGAGATGCACGACCTCGCCGACCGGCTTACGGGTCGTCGGGCCATAGCGCCCGCGTGGCCAGCCCAAGGCAACCATGCAACACGGCTGCACGGTGAACGGCAGCCCGAGGATGGAGCGGGCGAAACCGGTGCTCCACAACGGCAGCGTGATGAGGGCGGCACCCAGGCCCATGGCCCTCGCCGCCAGCAGTAGGTTCTGCACGCTCGGGTAGATGGAGCCGTAGTACGAGGAGACGGCGATCGGCGGCAGGGGCACCATCGGCACGCGGTTGCCCCGGAGGCAGGCCACCACCAGCGTCGGGATGTCGGCGAAGTTGTCGGCCTGCCACTGGACGGCGCCAAGCACCCGCTGCATCGTCTCGTCGTTGCGGGCGGCCAGCTTGCCGAGCCCGCCGTAGAGCGTCCATGACTCGCGGTTGCGCTTGGCGAAGCGCTCCTTGAGCTCTCGGTCCTTGACCACGACGAACTCCCAGTTCTGGCCGTTGGAACCGGTGGGTGCCTTCAGGGCGAGCTCGATGCAGCGCAGGACGATGGCGTCGTCGACGGGGTCGGACAGCAGGCGCCGGACGGCCCGCTGGGTGAGCATGGCCTCTTGTAAGGGCATGTCGAGGCCGGCCTCGACGTCGGCCAGTGTTCGGCCCGACGACTCCACTGCAGTATCGGTCATGGGCGGCAGGCTACTGGCGCCGCGCTCAGGCCAACAGCACGAGGTCGTCGCGATGGACCACCTCGTGCGGCAGATCGTCCGGCAGCTCGTCCGTTCGCCGGCCTCGCCACTGGGTCAGACGGCGGCTGGGCATGCGGGCCAACCCTTTGGCGAAGACGCCTCCGTCGGGCGTGGCGACCTCCACCGCGTCGTCGGCGTCGAACGTTCCCTTCACCGCCACCACACCGGCCGGCAGCAGCGAGGTACCGCGCTCCGTGAGGGCGCGGCGAGCCCCCTCGTCGACCAGCACCGTGCCGGACGCGTCCACGGCGAAGGCGATCCACAGCTTGCGAGCCGGTAGACGGCGGTCCCGAGGGCGCACGACCGTCCCCACGCCGGCCCGGCCGGCCACGCCGTCGGCGAGCACTCCTGGGCGCTCGGCGGAGGCGATGACCACCCGGATCCCGGACCACACGGCGATCTTGGCCGCCGCCAGCTTGGACGCCATCCCCCCGCTGCCCCGCTCGCTCCCGGCGCCACCGGCCATCCGCTCGAGCTCTCGGTCCACCTCGACCACCTCCTGGATCAGGGAGGCCTCGGCGTCGAGCCGGGGGTCGGCGGTGAGCAGCCCCGGCGCATCGGTGAGGAGCACGAGGACGTCGGCCCGGACCAGGTGGGCGGTCAGGGCGGCCAAGCGATCGTTGTCGCCGAAGCGGATCTCGTCGTCGGCGATGGCGTCGTTCTCGTTCACGATGGGCACGACGCCCAGCTCGAGGAGGCGGGTGAGGGTCTGGCGGGCGTGGAGGTACTGCTGGCGGTGCACGAAGTCGAGGGGCGCCAGCAGGACCTGGCCGCCCACCAACCCGTGGGTGGCCAGGAGGTCGTCGTACACGCGCATGAGCCTGCTCTGACCGACCGCGGACAGAGCCTGGAGCGTGGCCAGGTCCGTCGGCCGTGCTCCCGCCCGACGGTCGGTCCGCATGCCCAGAGCCGGCCGGCCGGCAGCGATGGCCCCGGAGCTGACGACGATGACCTGATGGCCCGACAGACGAAGGTCGGCGACCTCGGCGCACAGCTTGGACACCGATCCTTCGTCGACCCGGCCACCGGCGTCAGTGACCGAGGACGAGCCGATCTTGACGACGACGACCACCGGTCGCCCTAGCGGTCCGGCTCGTAGGTGAATGTGAACCCACCCACGTGCACCACGTCGCCCTCCCGGGCGCCGGCGCGGGCCAGCGCCCGGTCCACGCCGAGCCGGTGCAGGCGGTGCTGCACGTAGTCGAGGGCTTGGGCGTCGGTCAGGTCGCTCACGGCCACCGCCCGCTCGGCCGGCCGGCCCCGGACGACGAACCCACCGTCGTCCGATCGCTCGACGTCGACGCCCTCGGGCTCGGGACGGTGCACGACGACGGACTGAAGCGGCGCACGGATCGCCCGGGCCTCCTGGACGAGGGCGCCCAAGCGGGTGACGAAGTGGCCCACGCCCACACCGGTCACGGCCGAGATCCGGGCATCCGGCGCCCAGCCAGCGCCTGCCCTCCCGTCGACCGACGCGCCCTCCCCGTCCGCACCCAGGAGGTCGACCTTGGAGCCGACGATCAGTCGCGGGCGGTCGAGCAGCTCGGGGCGGTAACGACCGAGCTCCTCGAGCAGGATCCGCTCCTGTTCGGGCGCGGGCACGCCGTCCACAGGGGCGAGGTCGATGAGGACGACGAGGACACGCGCCCGCTCGACGTGTCGAAGAAAGCGATGACCGAGACCCTTGCCGGCGCTCGCTCCCGCCACCAGGCCCGGGACGTCGGCGACGACCATGTCGGCTTCCTCGGAGGAAGGACCGATGCGGACCACGCCGAGGTGCGGCTCCAGAGTCGTGAAGGGATAGTCGGCGATCTTCGGGCGCGCCGCGGAGATGCGCGAGATGAGGGTGCTCTTGCCCGCGTTCGGAAGACCGACGAGTGCGACGTCGGCCATGAGCTTCAGCTCGAGGTCGAACCACCGCTCCTCGCCGACCTCGCCCTGCTCGGCGAATGAGGGAGCGCGCCGGCGGTTGGACAGAAAGCGGGCGTTCCCCCGACCTCCTCGCCCTCCTTGAGCAGCCAGCCACCGCTCGCCCACCATGGCCAGGTCGGCCACCGTGTCACCGGAGAGCGTCCGCACCAGGGTGCCCTGTGGAACGCCGACCGTGGTGTCGGCGCCGGCGCGACCGTGCCGCTTCTTGCCTCCGCCGTGGGTGCCGTCGGTCGCTCGTCGGTGCGGATGATCGCGAAAGGCGAGCAGTGAAGCCACGTCGGTGGTGGCGACGAGCCACACGTCTCCCCCGTTGCCGCCGTCTCCGCCGTCGGGGCCGCCCCTGCTCACGTGAGCCTCGCGCCGGAACGAGATCGCGCCCGCGCCGCCGTTGCCTCCCTTGACGTGGAGCTGGGCCTCGTCGACGAACCCGGACACAGTATCGAGCCTACCGGCGGGCCTCTGAGGCCCAGGGGTTAGCTCTGCTCGGCCAGGATGTCCACCAGCTTGCGGCCCTTGCGGGTACCGAACTTGACGGTTCCCTCGGCGGTGGCGAAAAGGGTGTCGTCGCCACCGCGGCCGACGTTGAGACCGGGATGGAACTTCGTCCCCCGCTGGCGGACGATGATGGTGCCTGCCTTCACCGACGTCCCGTCGAAGGCCTTCACCCCGAGCCGCTGGGCGGCAGAGTCCCGGCCGTTCCTCGTGGAGCCTCCACCCTTGGTCTTGGACACTGCTCGCTCCTACTTCTCTTGCCGGCTCGCAGTCGTGGCGCCGGACGGCCCGCTGATGCCGGTGATCTCGATCTCGGTATAGCGCTGCCGGTGGCCCCAGCGGCGCCGGTTGTTCGTCTTGGGCTTGTAGGTGAACCCCGTCACCTTGGGCCCCTTCTCCTCGCCCACGACCCGGGCCGTCACCGAAGAGCCCGTGAGGGCGTCGGGACCGGCCAGCACCTTCTCGCCGTCGACCACCAGGACAGGGGTGAAGGAGACCTCCTCCCCTGCGTCCAGGCCCAGGCGTTCGACGAGGACCCGCTCGCCCTCGGTCACACGCGCCTGCTTGCCACCCGTGGTGATCACCGCGTACATCGCAGGAGAGCGTAGCAAGGAGGCCGCGCTGGGTGTCACAGCAGCGACTCGTCGAAGACGATCCCCCGCCCGTTGCACGTCGGGCATTGCTGCGTGAAGGACTCGACCAGCCCCTCGGAGACCCGCTTGCGGGTCATCTCCACCAGGCCGAGCTCGGTGATGTCCGACACCTGAGTCCGGGTCTTGTCCCTGGCCAGCGCATCGCGGAACACCCGCGCCACCTCGGTTCGGTTCGACCGAACCTCCATGTCGATGAAGTCGATGACGATGATGCCTCCGATGTCCCGCAGCCGTAGCTGGCGGGCGATCTCCTCGGCAGCCTCGAGGTTGTTCCGATAGACGGTCTCCTCCAGGTTCGAGGTGCCCACGTTCTTGCCCGTGTTCACGTCGATCACCGTCAGCGCCTCCGTGCGCTCGATGATGATCGACCCGCCAGAGGGCAACCACACCTTGCGGTCGAGGGCCTTGTGCAGCTGCTCGTGGATGTGATGACGCTCGAAGAGGGGCAGGGCCTCGGTCTCGGTGTCGTAGTACTCGACCCGGTCGGTCAGCTCGGGGCTGATGCTGGCCACGTAGTCACGGACTTCTTCGTAGAGGTCCGGATCGTCGATGACCACGCCCCGGTACTGCCGGTTGAACTCCTCGCGGATGACCCGAACGGCGGTGTCCGGTTCGCGGTACAGCAGGGACGGGACGCTCGCCCCCTTGACGTCGCTCTCGATCGTCTGCCACTCGGCGACCAGGCGCTCCACGTCGCGGCCGAGCTCTGCCGCTGAAGATCCTTCTGCCGCCGTGCGCACGATGAGCCCGTGGCCGGCGGGACGCACCTCGTCGAGGATGCGCCGCAGTCGTTTGCGTTCGTCGTCGTCGAGGCGCCGGGAGATCCCGTAGGTGTCGCTGTTGGGAACGAGCACCACGAACCGGCCGGGGAGCGAGACCTCCTGGGTCAGGCGGGCTCCCTTCGTCCCGATCGGGTTCTTGGTGACCTGACACAGGATCTGCTGGCCGGGACGAAGAAGCTGCTCGATCCTGGCCTCGGCCCGCTTGCCTCCCTCCAGGACGTCCTCGGGGTCGTAGCGGACGTCGCCCCGGTACAGCACGGCGTTCTTCGGCGTCCCGATGTCGACGAATGCCGCCTCCATCCCGGGAAGGACGTTCTGCACGCGCCCGAGGTAGATGTTCCCGTCGATCAGTGTCTCGTCGTCCTGCGGACGGGAGACGTAATGCTCGATCAGCGAGCGGCCCTCGAGCACCGCTACCTGTGTGGCGTTGGCGCGCATGTGCACGCACATGAGATAGCGGCCCACGGGCCGGCCGTTGCGCTCCCGGCCCCGCGCTCGCCCCCGGCGCTCACGCCCCGTAGCTGGCTCATCGACAGCCGCAGGCGGGGCGGTGTCGGCCTCAGCGCCCTCCGCGGCCGGGCGGTCGGCGGCCGGCGCCCGCCCCCGACCACCCCGGCGTCGCCGGCCGCGCTGCTCGCCGGTGGGCTCATCGGGACCGCTTTCGGGCCGGGCGTCGCCCTCGGGCCCCCCTGCCGGGCGTGCCGTCGGTGCGCGACCGCCCCGCCCCGAGCCACTTCCACCTCGCCCCCGCTGCCTCCCGCCACGGGGCCCGGGCCGGACCGGGGGTGGCGCGGGCCGGCTGTCGCCGATCTGCGGCTTCGGGGCAGCGTTGGCGGCGGGCGGCGCCGTCGGTGCCGCTTCGTCGATGGGCGGGTTCACGGACGGGTCCTGGCTTTCCGCTGGAGCGCTGGTCGCCCCCGCTGGCTCGTCCACCTTGGGCGGGTCGGCGGTCGCCGGCCCATCCGGCTCGCCTCCCGGGCCAGCCTCTCCGCGGGGCTGGCCTCCCGGGCCAGCCTCGTCGCCGACGACGGTGCGCCGGGTCGAGCGACCCCGTCCGCCCCGCGACCCCCGACGTCGACGTCGGGAGCGGCCCTCGTCGGCCGACCCGTCGGTGGGTCGGGTGCCCGACTCCGAGGGCGACTGCGTCTCAGCGGGGTTCTGGGGAGATCCGGGATTCGAAGCTCCCTCGGAGCTCATCCCGGGCGCTGGCGCCGGTCCTTCGGAGACCGAGCCGTGTTCGGGGGCCGGATCGCTTTCGGACCGGCCCTGCGGCGTATCGGACATCGACAACGTCCCTTCTCATGACGCACGCTCCAGGGCGTGCGGCGCGTCCGTCGCACCGGGCGGGAGGGGCTCCCACCGGGCGCCGTCGCGCTCGATCCATTGGTGAGTTCTGCGTACGAGGCCCGCCTCGAGGTCAGGCCCGAGGGCCTGGAGAAGCTCGGCGGGACGGACCCCGCGTGGATGGGTGACCAGCTCGGTGCCCAACCAGGTGCCCATCGGCCGGGTCTCGAGCAGGCGCAGGGAGACGATGGCGGGCCGAAGGTCGTCGGTGACCTGGCGGCCCTTGCGCTCCCGGGTGACGAGCAACTGGCTGGCCCTGAGGGCGGCGTCGACGGCGGCGGCCACGGCCACCGGGCTCACGCCGAGGATCTCCATCTCCCAGGAGCAGGAGGTCACATCCTCCTGCAGCGAGGGAGCCCGGCCCTCGAGCACGGCGGCGGCGATCACGTCGACGCCGTCGGGGAGTGCGTCGTTCAGGACGGCCGGGAGGCTCGCCCCGTGCAGGAAACCGGTGCCATCGGGGCTTCCACCATCGGGGCTTCCACCACCGGGGCTTCCACCATCGGGGCTTCCGTCATCGGGGCTCCAGCCCTCGGCCACCTCGACATCGAGGTACTCGGCAACCGACTCGTGGCCCGTGGGCAAGGCCAGCCCGAAGCTGACCCGGGGTCGGGGCGAGAACCCCGTGGTGTAGGCGACGGGGAGACGGACCCGACGAAGAGCGCGCTCCCACATCCGGGCGACGTCGCGGTGGCTCGTCCACCGGACCTTGCCCGTCTTGGCGAAGCGGATCCGCAGCCTCACTGCCGAACCCCCCTCACCAGCGCCACCGGCACGGCGCCGCCGGTGGAGAGGTCCTGGCCCGTGCCCTGGCTGCCGCCGGCGGGCGGGACGGGCGAGGCCACGACGTGCTCGATCCCGTACCCGGTGCAGGCGCCGCAGTCGTAACAGGGCGTCCACCTGCAGTCCTCCACGCCAGCTTCGGCCAACGCGTCCTCCCAGTCCTGCCAGAGGAAGTCGCGATGCAGGCCAGCCGAGATGTGCTCCCACGGAAGGAGCTCGCCGGGGTGCCGGTGCCGATGCACGTAGTCGTCGATCGACAGCCCGTGCGCCGCCATCGATTCCTCCCACAACGGCAGGCGGAAGTGCTCGGACCACTCCTGGAAGGTCCCGCCCCGGCGCCACACGTCCTCGATGACCGGCCCCAGGCGACGGTCGCCCCTGCTGGCGATGCCCTCGACGAGGGTCGCCTCGGGGTCATGCCAGCGCAGGTTCAGCCCCCGGTCTCGCCGGGTGGCGTCACGCAGCAGGTTGACCCGGCGCCGCAGCTCGGCCGTCGTGGTCTGGCCGAACCACTGGAAGGGCGTCTGCGGCTTGGGCACGAAGCCGCCGACCGAAGCGGTCACGGTGACGTTCCGGGCGTGACGTCGTCCGATGGCGACGCAGTTGCGGGCCAGCTCCGCGATCCCGAGGACGTCCTCGTCGGTCTCGGTGGGGAGTCCGATGAGGAAGTACAGCTTCACCCGCTGCCAGCCCTGCGAGAATGTCGACTCCATCGCTCCGTAGAGGTCTTCCTCACGGATGAGCTTGTTGATGACCTTCCGCATCCGCCACGTCCCACCCTCGGGAGCGAACGTGAGGCCGGTGCGGCGGACCTTCTGGATCTCGGTGGCGACGCCCACCGTGAAGGCGTCGACCCGCAGGCTGGGAAGGCTCACCGAGACCTGGCCCGAGCACATGGGATCGTTGATGATGTCCCCCACCACGGACTCGATCCCCGAGTAGTCCGCACTCGACAGGGACGTGAGGCTGACCTCGTCGTAACCCGTGCGCGCCAACCCGTCGCTCACCATGCGCCGCACCTGCTGCGCGGGACGCTCGCGGACGGGACGGGTGATCATCCCTGCTTGACAGAACCGACAGCCGCGCGTGCAGCCCCGGAAGATCTCCACGTTGAGGCGGTCGTGCACCACCTCGGTCAGCGGGACCAGCTGTCGCTTGGGATAGGGCCACGCCGCCAGGTCGGAGATCGTCCGCTTCTCCACCCGCTCGGGCACGTCGGGGTAGCGGGGCGTCACCGCCGCCAGCCGCCCGTCGTCGTAGGCGACCTCGTACATCGAGGGGACGTACACGCCGGGAACCTTCGACAGGGCCCGCAGCACCTGGGCGCGGGAGCCCGGGGTGCGGCCACCGGCCTTCCATTCCCGCACGACCTCGGTGATGTCGCTGACGACCTCCTCTCCGTCGCCGATCACGAACAGGTCGACGAAGTCGGCCAGCGGCTCGGGGTTGAACGTGCAGTGCCCGCCGGCGGCCACCAGCGGCTCGTCCGGCGCCCGATCGACGCTGCGCAGCGCGAGCCCGGCCAGATCGATGCAGTTGAGGACGTTGGTGTAGACGAGCTCGGCCGAGAGGTTGAAGGCGAGCAGGTCGAAGGCGTTCGCTGCGCGGTGTGTCTCCACTGAGAACAGGGGGACGGAGGCGGCCCGCATCAGCCCCTCCATGTCGACCCAG
Organism: Acidimicrobiales bacterium; assembly: GCA_051985455.1. GTDB lineage: Bacteria > Actinomycetota > Acidimicrobiia > Acidimicrobiales > AC-9 > AC-9. The sequence continues at coordinate 4,079 of JBPYEI010000096.1, read as the reverse complement.
GGGGCGTAGGAGCGCTCGGCCACGGCGTCCGGGCGCTCGTTGAGGATCTCGTAGAGGATCTGCAGGCCCTGGTTGGGCAGCCCGATCTCGTAGGCATCGGGGTAGACCAGAAGCCACGACGTCACACCGGCCCCGTGGACCGGTCGCTGGGCTCCGTCCTCACAGCCGATGTAGCGGGCCGGCTTGCCCACCTTGGCCAGGAGCGGCTCGATCCGCGGCCAGAGTGAGGTCATGTCCGTTCCGAGTGTAGCCAGCGCCTATGGCGGGCCCGGGAGGCCGGCCACGGGCAGCGGACGAACCAGCCCGATCACCTCGTGCCGTTGCCGGGGCCGGCTCCCGCAAGCGCGTTCACCGGAACGACCGGCGGGAGGGGTGGCAGGGTCGCCGAGGGGCCAGGTACCGGGTTGGCCAGCGGCTGAACCGGGTTGGCGAGCAGGTACTGGTACACGGAGAGGGCCACGGGCGCCGCCGCCTGCGCTCCGAACCCACCCTGGTCGATGATGACCCCCACGGCGTACTGGGGGTTGTCAGCGGGGGCGAAGGACATGAAGACCGACGTCGGCTTCTGACCGATGTGGTCGGCCGTCCCCGTCTTGCCGGCGATGTCCATCTGGTTGAACGGGAACCCGGCGAACGTCCCGCCCGCCGTCCCGCCCGGCTTGGTTACGCCCTTCAGACCCGCCAGCATCGGGTCGCGGGTGCTCGGCGGGAGAGGCACCTTCCTCGCCACCACGGGCGAGAAGGTCTTGATGCTGTGACCCGACAGGTCGAGGGCGTTGGCGGCGACGCGAGGTTGGTACACCGTGCCCCCGTTGGCGAACGAGGCGTAGGCGTTGAGCAGCTGGAGCGGCGTGACCACCGTGCCGCCCTGGCCGAACGCCATCTCGACGTTGTCACCGATGTACCAGGTGTTGTTGGGGAACGCCTTCGGGTTCTCCGCATGCAGCCGCTGGCGGACCTGTGGGCTGTCGACCCTCGAGACCGACTCGCCTGGCAGGTCGATCCCCGAGGGCACTCCCACGCCGTAGGTCGCCGCCATGTCCTGGATCGGGCTCAGGCCGTACTTGGCCCGCTGGTTCCAGAACAGCGCGCCGAGGTTGTAGAAGAAGGCGTCGTCGGAGCCGGCCAGCGCTCGGGTCACATTGACCGATCCCAGGCCCTCGGATGAAAGTGTGCAGGTGCCAGAAGTGCAGCCGGGGATCGAGTAGCTACCGCCGTCGGTGTAGGTGAAGTCCTGGTTGATGAGCCCGGTGTCGAGCGCGGCGGTCGCGGTGAGCATCTTGAACGAGGAACCGGGTGTGTAGAGCCCGGCGATGGCCCGGTTGATGAGCGGGAAGTTGCCGGCGGGGTCCTGCAGGTTGGCGTAGGCAGCCGAGCTGATGCCGCCGATCCAGACCGACGGGTCGTAGCTCGGGAACGAGGACATGGCCAGCACCGAGCCGTCGCGGGGGTCGAGCACGACGGCGGCCCCGGTGTGCACCCCGCCCAGGCTGCCGATCTCCTGAGCCAGGGCGGCGTCGAGCTGCTTCTGCAGCCCGAGGTCGATGCTGGTCTGCACGTCGTGGCCCGCAACTGGTGGCGTCTGACTGAGGGTGCCGTAGACCTGGCCGCTGGCGTTCACCAGCAGGCGGGTGGCGCCGGGCTGGCCCCGCAGCCAGGGCTCGGCCGACGCCTCGACACCGCTCTGTCCTATGAGGTCGCCCTCCTGGTACCCCTGATTCTGGTGGGCCGCCAGCTCGGCGGAGTTGATCGGGGCGATGTACCCGAGGGCCTGGGCGGCCGTCGAGCCGTTCGGATAGGACACGTCGGGAAGCGACTGGGCGTCCACCCCGGGAAAGTCGCTCTGGTGCTCCTTGATGTAGATGGCGACGTCGTTGGTGACGTTCGTCTTCACCGGCACCGGCTTGAACTGGCTGTACTTGGGATCGTTGAGCCGCTCCTGGATCGCCGCGGTTGTCATTCCGAGCAGGACGGCGAGGCGGGCCACGACCTCGGGATGCGCCTTGGCCGAGTCCCGGGTCAGCGTGATGGCTTGGGTGACCGAGTCGTCGACCAACACCCGTCCGTAGCGGTCGACGATCCTCCCCCGCGGTGCAGGGTCGTAGACGTTGCGCACTCCGTTGCTCACCGCCGCGCTCTGGAACCGAGGTGAGTCCAGCACCTGGAGGTACCAGAGGCGGACGAACAGGGCGATGAAGAGCCCGGCGACGACCAGGCCGACCAGGCCCAGGCGGAGCCGGGTGGAGTCACGCCCGCGCTCGACCGGCCTCATCGCATCCCGCTCCGGACCGGTGTGGACCAGGATCCAGACCGGCCGAGATCCATCGCCCAGCGAGCGATCCGGGCGGCCGGAATCGTCAGCAGCCCGTTGACCACCGCGACGACGACAGTGACGCTCGCCAGATGGTCGTGCAGCATGTGCCCCTCACCGACGGCGGCACCGAGGCCGGCGTACAGCAGCACCCCGGCGGCGCTGGCCACCGTCCCCGTCAGCGGCGTCACCCACCAGCCTCCGCCCAAGGGGTCGCCCTCGCCCATCCCGACACCGAAGCCGATCAGCGTGTAGACCAACGCCGACAGACCGAAGGGCGTACCCACGAAGAGGTCTGCCAACAGCCCGGACACGAACCCCATGGCGGCGCCCCGCTCGGATCCGCCCGAGAGCCCGAAGGCGATGGGTAGCAACAGCATGAGATCGGGGTGGGCACCGTGGATCCGGAGGCTTGACATGAGTGCCTCCTGAACGGTCAGGACCACCGCCACCACGAGCACGACCCGCCCTCGGAGCAGGGCGCTCACGACTTCGGGGCCCACTGCATGACGGCCACGAACTGCAGGTGGCTGAGATCGGCGACAGGCGCCAGCGTGACTGCCTGCTCGAACGAGCCCCGCTGCACGCCGGTGGTCAGCACGGTGCCGATCGGAACGCCCGGTGGGTAGATGCTCTGCTGGAGACCGCTGGTGTTCATGAGGTCACCCTTGTTCACCGGCACCTGGGGGGGGATGAGGTCGACGCGCAGCGGCGAACCGCTTCCCTGCCCGGCAGCCACGGCCAGGTTTCCGGCGGGCCCGAACCGTACGCCGACGTTGGAGGTGGGGTCGGTGATCAGCAGCACGGTCGAGCGGCTCTTGGAGGCCACCACCACGCGGCCCACCAGTCCCGACCCCGACACCACCGGCATCCCCGTGTCGATGCCGGCATCCCGGCCCTTGTTGAGCTGGAGGCTGACCTCGAAGTTGGAAGACGAGTTGGCGATCACCTCGGCCGGCACGGTCGGGATGTTCTGGGCCCACGGCAGGTTCAAGGTCTTGAGGAGGTTCTGATAGGCAGACTGCGTGTCGGCCGACTGGAGAGCCTGGGTCTGGAGGCGGCTGTTCTCCGCCCGCAGGCGGGCGTTCTCGGACTGCAGCGACCCGTAGTGAACCGCCCCGCTGAAGAAATTGCCGATCGGTCGTGCGACGTCGGAGACCGCGGACTGCACGGGAGCGAAGGCGTCGAGGGCGTCACTCTTGATCGAGTTGATCACCGAGTCGGCGTGGCCCCGATAGGCGATCGTGATGATCGTCACCGCCGCCAAGACCAGCAGCAGCAGTGTGAACCGGGGCCGGGTCGAGCGTCGGGTCAGCGCCACGACGCGATTCGCTACCGCGAGCTAGAGGAGATCAGGACCTGCTTGAGGGCCTCGAACTCCTCGAGGCATTGACCGCTCCCGATGGCAACGGAGTTCAGGGGGTCCTTGGCCACGACGATGGGCATCCCGGTCTCGCTCTGCAGGCGGGTGTCGAGCCCGTGGAGCATGGCTCCGCCGCCCGGGAGCACGATGCCCTGCTCCATGATGTCGGCCGCCAGCTCGGGCGGCGTCTTGTCCAGGGTCACCTTCACGGCGTCCAGGATCGACCCCAACGGCTCCTCGATGGCCCGCCGGATCTCCTCGGTGGTTGTCACGATCGTCTTGGGGAGCCCGGTGATCAGGTCACGACCCCGGATCTCGGCGTGCAGCTCTTCCGACAGGGGACAGGCCGAGCCCAGGGCGATCTTGATCTCCTCGGCGGTGCGCTCGCCCAGCGCCAGGCTGTAC
>JBPYEI010000095.1:0-6158 GCA_051985455.1 Acidimicrobiales bacterium | reverse complement strand
TTGGTCACCGCCATGGTGATGCCGGTGGTGTCGCACTCCTGGAAGGCATCGGTGCCGATGGCCGTGCGAGCCACCTGGCCGGTCACGCACACGACGGGGATCGAGTCCATGTACGCGTCGCAGAGGGGGGTGACGATGTTGGTGGCCGCCGGACCGCTCGTCACCATGGCGACGCCGGGACGACCGGTGGCGTGGGCGTAGCCCTCGGCCATGTGCCCCGCGCCCTGCTCGTGGCGGACGAGGATGTGGCGGATGGTCGACTCGATGATCGGGTCGTAGACGGGCAGGATGGCGCCTCCCGGGAGGCCGAACATGACCTCCACCTGCTCCATCTCCAGGCTCTTGATGAGGGCTTGCGCCCCGGTCAGCTTCATCGCTGTGGCTCCAAATTCTTCTCTGGAAATGAAAGGGCCTCCCTTTCGGGAGGCCGAGAGCGCACGCGTGAGGTGGGCGTGCGCTAAGTGATGACTACGAGGGTGTGGCGGGCGGACATCGCCATGAGTGTCGCACGGGTCCCCGTCGCACCGCAACCCCTTCGGCCCTACCGGCCCTACCGACCCTCCTCCGCCGTCGCCCGCAAGCGGTAGATGGCCGAGTGGCGGACCCGCGCCACGGCACGGTCGCCGACCACCATGGCGACGTCGAGGTGCACCAGCTCGTGCCCGCGAGCCTCGGACAGTTCGAGCACCCGGGCCCGGACGGAGATCCGGTCGCCGTCGGTCACGAGGCCGTGGTGTCGCACCTCGCTGGCGGTGTGTACCCACGGTCCGAGGGCGACGTTCGACGCCAGGACGTAGTTCGCCAGAGACAGCAACCAGCCCGGGTGGGCGACAGCGCCCTGGCCTCGGTACACCGCCAGATCGTCGCCGACGGATTCCACGTACGCCGCGCCGCCATCGGTCCGAAATGTCGCGCCCAGCGTGCCCAGGAGCGGTGCGCCCTGGAGCCCGTCGCGCGTGGCCGGACGGCGTTGATCCGGCTCGGGAAGGGGCCCCACGGGCCAGTCCCCGAGGTGGACATCGGTGGCATGCACTTCTTCTTGTTCTTGCGGGAGCCGTGCGTCGGCCGTGGCGCACAACTGACCCTCGCCGTTGGTGGCGAGCAGCTCGACGGCGTCGGCCCGGGAAGAGGGGTGAGCCTCGATGAGGACCTCGTCGCCGTCGTAGAAGGGAGCCCGGAAGCGCACCTCCATCGTTCCCCGTTCGAGCCACGCCTCACCCCAAGCCTCCACCAGGGGGCGGGTGAGATAGGCGTACACGGTCACGCCGGGAACCAGCCCGCCGCCGAAGCCGTACCGTCGGGCCACGGCGTCGTCGTGTATGCGGTTCTCCGAACGGGTGGCGGTGTTGCGAGCCCGCAGACGATACGGACCGATCACCAACTAGTGGATCTCGAGACGCGCCAGCAGCTCGGCCTTCTGCTCCTCGAGCTCCTCGTGGCTGATCCTGCCCGCGTCGTACTGCTCGTGGATCGAGGCCAGGCGCTCGAGGACCTCGCTGGTCGAGTCGTCGCTGCTGGGTTCGGCGGCGGACGGGTCCGATGACGGTTCGGAGCCGCGTCCTTGGCGACGCTCCCGCTTGGCGGCGGCGCGGGCCTTTTTGGCGCGATCGCGCTCGAGCTTGCCGAAGCTGGTTCGCTGCGCGCTCATATGCAGTCCCTTCTGGGAGATCGTCGGGCCGCCGGCTCTCGTAGCCGGCGGCCTCGCAGGAGGGGGCCGCTCAGACCGGGCCGCTCACACGACCCTGACGTCCTTGGCCTCCTCCCCTTTGCGGCCCGGCCCGAGATCGAACTCGACGACCTGACCCGTCTCGAGCGACCGGTAGCCGCTGCCCTGGATGTTGGAGTAGTGGACGAAGACGTCGTCACCCTGCTCGCGGGAGATGAACCCGAAGCCCTTCTCGGCGTTGAAGAACTTCACCGTGCCTGTTGCCAATGCTCTCTCTTCTCTTACCGTGAGCAAGTCCCGACTGACTTCCTCGCTCCCATAGAGTCTACGACCGCGGGGCAGATGACCGTGACAAGCGGGTTGTGGCCGTGATCAGGCCTCGGTCACCGCTCCCAGCTCGGCGCCGGTGGCCAGCCGGGCGTACTTGGCCAGCGCCCCGCTGGTATAGCGGGGCGGCGGGAGCTTCCAGTCCGACCGACGACGCTGCAGCTCGGACCGGTCGACCAGCAGGTCTACGGTCCGCGCCTCGACGTCGACCACGATACGGTCGCCGTCGGCCACGAGTGCGATCGGACCACCATCGACAGCCTCCGGCGCCACGTGACCGATGCAAAAGCCGTGGGTCCCACCCGAGAAGCGCCCGTCGGTCAGCAGGGCGCAGTCGGCGCCCCGGCCCGCTCCCTTCATGGCGCCCGTCACCGCCAGCATCTCCCGCATGCCGGGCCCGCCCTTGGGACCCTCGTAGCGGATCACGACCACGGTGCCCGGCTGGATGGCGCCGGCGAGTATGGCCTCCATGGCGCCGTCTTCACCGTCGAAGACCCGGGCTGGACCCTCGAAGCGAGACTGGTCGATGCCAGCCACCTTCACCACCGCCCCCGCCGGGGCGAGCGAGCCCGACAGCGTGGCGATGCCCCCGTCCGGGTGGATGGGGTTCTCCAGGCGGCGCACGACTTCCCCGTCTGGCGCGGGAGGCGAGATCTCGGCCAGGTTCTCGCCCATGGTCCGGCCCGTGACCGTGAGACAGTCGCCGTCGATGAGCCCCGCATGGAGCAGCTCGGCCAGCACGACGGAGAGGCCGCCGATGCGGTCGATGTCGACCATGTGGTAGCGGCCGTGAGGCTTGGTGTCGGCCAGATGCGGTACCCGTCGACCGATCCGGTCGAAGTCGTCCAGGCCGAGCTCGACATCGGCCTCGTGCGCCATCGCCAACAGGTGCAGCACGGCGTTGGTGGAGCCGCCCAGCGCCATCACCACGGCGATGGCGTTCTCGAAGGCGGGCTTGGTCATGATCTGCCGAGGCCGGATCCCGGCTTCCAGCAGGCGCACCACGGCTCTGCCGCTCTCGAAGGCGAGATCATCGCGACGCCGGTCCACCGCCGGCGCCGAGGCTCCACCTGGCAGGGCCATGCCCAACGCCTCGCCGACCGAAGCCATCGTGTTGGCGGTGAACATGCCGGCGCAGCTCCCAGCGGTGGGGCACGCCGTGCGCTCGATGAGCGCGAGCTCCTCGGCGCTCAGGTCGCCGGCAGCGTGCGCGCCGACGGCCTCGAACACGCTCACGATGTCGAGCGCCCGGCCTTGCAGCTGACCGGGCAGGATCGTGCCCCCGTAGAGAAACACCGCCGACAGGTTGAGCCGGGCGGCGGCCATCAGCATTCCCGGCAGGGACTTGTCGCAGCCCGCCAGGCAGACCAGCGCGTCGAACCGCTCGGCGTGCATCATCGTCTCCACCGAGTCGGCGATCAGCTCGCGGCTCACCAGTGACGCCCGCATTCCCTCGTGGCCCATCGAGATGCCATCCGACACGGCGATCGTCATGAACTCGATGGGGAAGCCGCCCGCAGCCCGGACGCCGTCCTTGGCCCTCCTGGCCAGGCGGTCGAGCGGGAGGTTGCACGGTGTGACTTCGTTCCAGGAGGACGCCACCCCCACCTGGGGCTTGCCCCAGTCCTCGTCGGTCATCCCGACGGCGCGCAACATGGCCCGCGCCGGCGCCCGCTGGAACCCTTCGGTCACCTCGCCGCTGCGGGGCTTCATCGGGTTCGCAGCCATCGAGCCGGCCTCCCGGGCCGGCCGTGGCGTGCCTTCCGTGTCTGCCATGGCCGCGAGACTACGGCCGAACGGCCGGCGGCGGGGCAGGGGCCCCCGCCGCTCGGAGGAGGGCGGGGTTGGGGCCCCGCCCGGGACGGCGAAGCCGCATGGTCAGTAGCCAGGTAGCGTCTCGGAAATGATCCTCACCGAGTTGAGCGTCGACGCGGACGAGCTGGAGCGGCGCACCGGGTGGGCCGTCAAGCCGGAGGGTGCATGCAAGGGCGAGGTGTGCGTCCCTCTGTCGCCGCACGCCGACATGGGTCGCGGCAGGGTGGACGTCGGCGTGCTCGCGGAGCGGCTGGCCATGCCCCTCGTCCACGACGAGGAGTCGTCGCTGTGGGCGATGGGGCCCGAGTCAGGAGTGACCGGCCGCGCCCTCACCACCGCCAAGGTGCCCGAGATCGTCCTGCCCGACCTCGACGGCAACGAGGTCGCCATCTCCAGCCTCAGGGGCCAGAAGGTCCTGCTGGTCGCCTGGGCCTCGTGGTGAGGCTGCCGCTTCGACCTGCCCGTGTGGCAGGAGGTGCGACAGGAGCTGCATCCGAGGGGCCTTGAGGTCGTCACCGTCGCCCTCGACACCGGTGGGCCTGAGGCGGCCCGACGCTGGATCGAGGCGGCCCACCCCGAGCATCCGTCCCTGCTCGACCCCGCCCACGTGCTCGACGAGCTGCTGGGTGTCGTCAACGTGCCCAACGGCGCCTGGATCGACGAGGAGGGCGTGCTCGTCCGTCCCATCGAGCCCGCCTTCCCGGGAAGGTCACCCGCCACCGACATCTTCGACAAGATCGACATCGACAGCCTGCCGCCGGAGATGGCCGAGATGCTGGCCGAGGCGCGCAAGATCAGGTCCGACCCGCCCGCCTACCTGGCGGCGCTGGTCGACTGGGTGGATCGCGGCGCCGACAGCCCGTGGGCGCTCGGGCCCGACGAGGTGGTCCGCCGCTCCGCCCCTCGGGGCATGGACGAGGCGAGGGCCGCGGCCGAGTTCGAGCTGGGACAGCACCTGCACCGGCAGGGCCGCCCCGAGTCGGCCATCCCCCACTTCAAGCAGGCGCACCGGCTGCAGCCGGACAACTGGACCTACCGGCGTGAGGCGTGGCACCTCGTGAGCCCCGACAACCAGGGGCCCAACGGCGTGTACGACAGCTGCTGGATCGAGGACATCAAGGCCATCGGAGCCGAGAACTACTACCCGCCGTTGGTGCAGTAGCGCTGCGCTGTTCCGCGCCGGCCACAGCCCTCCCGGGCCGGCCTCAGCCCTTGCGGGCGGCGAACAGCGCCATGACCGCCTTGCCGTTGGCCTTGCCCCTGGTCTCCCGCATCACCTGGCCCACCAGGAACTGCGACACCTTGGGGTCGCCGGCCCGATAGCGCTCCCACTCGTCGGGATGGGCGGCGAGGACCTTGTCCACCACCTCCGCCAGCGCATCCTCGGACAGCCCTTCGAATCCTCGGGCCCGGGCGATCTCGGCCGGGTCGCCGCCCTCCTCCAGGATCTGTCCGAGGACGGTCTTGGCTTGGGTGGCGCTGAGCCGCCCGCTGGTCTCCATGCTCAGCAGCGTGGCGAAGGTCCGGGGGTCGAGCCGGCGGGCGGCCTCCGGATGAGCCGCCGCCTCGTTGGCCGCCCGGTTGACGGCCAGCTTGGGATCGGCGCCGGCGTCGATGGCCCCCAGCACCAGGCCGTCGAGGTCGAGCTCGACCAGCGTGGCGACCAGCCCGGCCGGCAACTCGCCGTCCCCGGTGCCCTCAGCGCCCGCAGCTGCCGACAGGCGCGCCCGACGTTCGGCCGGCAGCGTGGCGGCCTCGGCGTGCACGCGGGATATCCAGGCGCCGTCGGGCGCCACCGGGAGCAGGTCGGGCTCCGGAAAGTAGCGGTAGTCGTAGGCCTCCTCCTTGGAGCGGAGGGAGCTGGTGCGACCCTCGGCTTCGTTCCAGTGCCGGGTCTCCTGCACCACGGCCTCGCCCGCCTTCAGCAGCGCCACCTGTCGGGCCACCTCGTACTCGATAGCGCGGCCCAGCGAGCGCAGCGAGTTCATGTTCTTGATCTCGGCACGGGTGCCGAGATCGGCGCTGCCCGCCGGACGAACCGAGACGTTGGCGTCGACCCTGAGCGATCCCTCCTCCATCCTGGCGTCGGATGCACCGGTGGCCAGCAGGATGCCGCGCAGCTCGGCCACATACGCCCGAGCCTGTTCGGCCGAGCGGAGGTCGGGCGCGCTGACGATCTCGAGCAGCGGCACGCCGGCACGGTTGTAGTCGACCAGTGACTCCGTGGCCTCGTGGATGCGCCCGCCCCGACCCACGTGGGTCGTCTTGCCGGTGTCCTCCTCCATGTGCGCCCGCTCGATGCCGACGCGGGCGCCGTCGGCGAGCTCCAGCCAGCCGTTGACGTTGATGG